>NZ_CAKZOT010000027.1 GCF_937138205.1 uncultured Rhodospira sp.
ATACAGCTTGGGAAGCTGTCGTTCTACCACTGAACTACACCCGCATGGCCACCCGCACCGGGCGGAAGACTGTTTATACGCCCCTGGCCCGGTGGCGGCAAGGCCGCCGTCGCAAGCCTGTCCGTTCTCAGGATGCGGCGCGCCCTCTCCGCGTTCGGCTTTGGTTCCAGGCTGAACGGGTCCGTCGCCCCTCGATCCTCTTCGGGCGGGATTGGCCCGGCGTGAGGCCGGGGTCGCGCTTGAGGACCGGACCGTGACCGCGCTCGTCATTGGCCATCTCGGCTTCATCGACGCCGACGTGGGCGACCGCGTCACGCCCGACCAGCCAGTGACCACGCTGGATGACCGCTCCACATGGCTCGTGTGTTTTGCCCTGCCGGAAACGGTCTTGGGCCGGATCGCCGTCAGGTAGACGGTGGACATCGCGCCCTGGAGCACGCCGGACGCGCCCCTGACCGGCCGCCTGATCGACATTGGTAGTCAGGTGGATCCGCAACCCCGCTCGATTCCCGTGCGGGCGCGCCACTAAAACCCGACGCTGTCCCCAATTGCGCGACCGGGGCCTGTCGGTGCGGGACGCCGTCACCACGACGGCCGGCCCTGTAACACAGTCGAGTGAATGCAAACAAAAGCCATTCGATCGCAAATGAAAAAGGACGACCTTCGGTCTATTGTGCGAAATCCCGTCGCGGCATATTTTCGTACGATCCAGAGAAAAGCGCGCTCTTATCGCTGGGGCTTCTGGGAGAGGACAGGGACTGTGGCGGGCGGAGGGGCTGCCGGCCTGGACGTCTCAGGACCAGAAACAAGGAGACTATTGGAAGCAGCGGACACGTTTCCCGCGCGATCAGTGGCGCGGCAACGCGAGAGGCACGTCATGCTCAAGTCGATCCGCATTGGTCCCAAGCTGTATGGTGGATTTGGGATCGTCCTTGTTCTTTTGGTCGCCCTTGGATCGGTGGCCGTGATCCAATTGAACAGTATCGGCACGTCGTTTTCCGAATACCGCACCCTCGCCCGCTCGACCAACGAGGTCGGGCGCGTCCACGCCAACATGCTGATGACCCGCATGGGCGTGATGGACTTCGTCATCGACGGCGACCAGGCGGCCATCAAGCAGGTGTTCGACCGCGCCGAGGCCACCCGCGAATTGATCGGCACCACCCGCCGTCTGATCACGGATACGCAGTATCTGGCCCTTCTGGACGAGATGGAAAGCGATCTGGACCGGTACACGGCCGCGTTCGGGCGGGTCACCGAGATGCAGGACCGCCGCAACGATCTGTATGCCCTGTTTCTCGACGCCGGGCCGAAGATCGAAGCCGCCCTGACCGAGATCATGCGCACGGCCGACACCGAGAATGACGCACAAGCGGACTTCCAGGCAGGCCTGGCCTTGCGCGACCTGCTGTTGGCGCGGCTGAACGTGCAGAGGTTCCTGGAGGACAACAAGGCCGAGTCCGCCGAAACCGCCACCGCCAAACTCGCCGACTTCGGGGAGTCCTTGGCCGTCCTGAACACGGCGCTTGATAGCCGGAACCTGCGCGACCTTTGGCGCACGGCGGATCAGGAGATGCAACGCTACCGCACGGCCTTCGACGACCTCGTCGCCACCATCACCACCCGCAACGACATCATCGACAACACCCTCGGCGTCATCGGTCCGCGCATGGCGCGGCAGACCGAGGACTTCAAGCTGGCCGTGATTGAGCGCCAGGACACGCTGGGACCGCAAGCCGAGGCCGCCATCTCCCAGACGCAGACGGTGACCCTGGTCATCGGCGTGGTGGCCCTGGTTGCCGGTGTCGTGGCCGCCTGGACCATCGGCGCCGGCATCACCCGGCCCATCCAGGCCATGACGCAGTGCATGGCGCAGCTGGCCAACAAGAACTACGCCACACCGATCCCGGCCCAGGACCACAAGGACGAGATCGGCGACATGGCCAAGGCGCTGCAGGTCTTCAAGGAGACCATGCAGAAGGCCGACGTCCTGGCCGCCCAGGTCGAGGAGGAAACCCGCAAGCGCGATGCCCGCTCCCAGCACATCGCCACCCTGAACACCGAGTTCGACCGCAAGGTCAGCGCCATTCTGGAAGCGGTGGCCGGCGCGGCCGACGAGCTTCAGGCCACCGCCCAGACCATGGCCTCGATCGCCGAGGAAACCAACAGCCAGGCGACCACCGTGGCGGCGGCGTCGGAGCAGGCGTCGACCAACGTGCAGACGGTGGCCACGGCGGCCGAGGAGCTGTCCTCGTCGATCAGCGAGATCGGCCGTCAGGCGCAGCAGTCCAGCGACATCGCCCGCAAGGCGGCGTCGGAGGCGCAACGCTCCAACGAGGTGGTCTCGGGGCTGGCCGAGGCGGCACAGAAGATCGGCGAGGTGGTGGACCTGATCACCGATATCGCCGATCAGACCAACCTGCTCGCGCTCAACGCGACCATCGAGGCGGCGCGGGCCGGCGACGCCGGCAAGGGCTTCGCCGTGGTGGCCAACGAGGTGAAGTCCCTGGCCAGCCAGACCGCCAAGGCCACGGAGGACATCGGCCGCCAGATCGGCGCCGTGCAGACCGAGACCCGCACGGCCGTCTCGGCCATCGAAGCGATATCCACCATCATCCGGGAAATCAACGAGGTCACGGCCGGCATCGCCTCGGCGGTCGAGGAACAGAACGCGGCGACTCAGGAGATCGCGCGCAACGTCCAACAGGCCAGCCAGGGCACGTCCGAGGTGTCCTCGACCATCGTCGGCGTCAGCGAGGCGGCGCGCGAGGCCGGCTCGGCGGCCGAAAGCGTGCTGAAGGCCACCGGCTCGCTCAACGAACAGTCCTCCAACCTGCGCAGCATGGTGGAACGGTTTTTGGCCGATGTCCGCGCCGCCTAGGCGGCGCGGCTTTGTTGACCCCCGCGCCGCGTAAGCGGCGCGGCTTTGGTGAGTTCCCGCGCCGCCTAGGCGGTGCGGCTTCCAAAACCAACACCCTTGCCGGTTCGGCGCGGTTGCGGTGAAGGATCTCGTGACGCGATCTCCATCCGGCCTATGACGAGGCCGAAAGGCGTTGTGTTAACCTGGCCACACGGCCGTGATGGCCACGCCGTCCCCCGTTGCGCCGGTTCCCGGTCCTGGTGCATTGTCGGGCGTTCAACCGGTCGTCACGGCCGTTCCCCCGACTTGCCAGGACATCCCGCGATGAGTTCCGCCCGCGTCTATCTGTTCGACAGCACCCTGCGCGATGGCGCGCAGACCCACGGCGTCGATTTCTCGGCCCCCGACAAGGCGGCCATCGCGCAGGCGCTGGACACCCTGGGCATCGACTACATCGAGGGCGGCTGGCCCGGCGCCAATCCCACCGACGACGCCTTTTTCGCCGACCCGCCGGCCCTGGCGCGCGGGCGCCTGTGCGCCTTCGGCATGACGCGCCGCTCCGGCCGCAGCGCCGACAACGACCCGGGCTTGCGCGCGCTGCAACAGGCCGAGGCCCCGGTGGCCGTGCTGGTCGGCAAGAGTTGGGACTTCCAGTGCCAGGTGGCGCTGGGCGTCGAGCCGGACGAGAACGTGCGCATGATCGCCGACAGCATCGCCTTCATGGCCCGCGAGAAGGCCGAGGCGATGTACGACGCCGAGCACTTCTTCGACGGCTACAAGGCAAACCCTGCGTACGCCACGGATTGCGTCAAAGCGGCGCTGGACGCTGGCGCGCGCTGGGCCGTGCTGTGCGACACCAACGGCGGAACCCTGCCGCACGAGGTGGAGGAGATCGTCTCCGCCCTGGTGGCCGCCGGCATTCCGGGTGACCACCTGGGCATCCACTGCCACAATGACACCGAGAATGCGGTGGCCAACTCGCTGGCCGCCGTGCGCGCCGGCGTGCGCCAGGTGCAGGGCACTCTGAACGGCCTGGGCGAGCGTTGCGGCAACGCCAACCTGGTGTCGCTGATCCCGTCGCTGGTCCTGAAGATGGGGCTGGACGTCGGCCTGTCCGGCGATCAACTGACGAAGCTGACCGAGACCTCGCGGGCGCTGGACGAGCGCCTGAACCGCGCGCCCAACACCCGCGCGCCCTACGTCGGCGCGTCCGCCTTCGCCCACAAGGGCGGGCTGCACGTCTCGGCGGTGGAGAAGGATCCGCGCTGCTACGAGCACATCGACCCCGCGCTGGTCGGCAACCGCCGCCAGATTCTGGTGTCGGACCAGGCCGGGCGGTCCAACGTGCTGGCGCGCCTGCGCGACATCGGCCTGGAGGTGGACCCGGACGAGCCCAAGGTCGCCCGCGTGGTCGAGGAAGTGAAACTGCGCGAGTTCAAGGGCTACGCCTACGACGGCGCCGGCGCCTCGTTCGCGCTGCTGGCGCGGCGGCTGCTGCACCGAGTGCCGGAGTACTTCCGCCTGACCAGCTTCCGCGTCATCGACGAACGACGCTGGAACGCCAAGGGCGAGTTGATCACCCTGTCCGAGGCGACCATCAAGGCCGACATCGGCCGCGAGCACCACATGGCGGTGGCCGAGGGCAACGGCCCGGTCAACGCGCTCGACGCGGCGTTGCGCAAGGTGCTGGTGCCGGCCTATCCGCGCCTCGCCGGCCTGCGGCTGGTGGACTACAAGGTGCGCATCCTCACCCCGGAGGCCGCCACCGCCGCCGTCACCCGGGTGATGATCGAAAGCGCCGACAGCACCGGCGAGCGCTGGACCACGGTGGGGGTCTCGCCCAACGTGATCGACGCCTCGTACAACGCGCTGCACGACTCCATCACCTACGCCCTGTTCAACGCTGGCGTCGCCCCGGTCGATGCCGCCACGGCGGCGGCGGAGTAGGGTCGGCCCTGGTCGCCGTTCGCGGGACGGGGACGAAGACTCCGGATCGCGGGGTTTCATGCAGGTCGACAAAAGCGGTGCCTCGCCACCATGCGCCGGGCGCTGTGCCGACGCGGGAGACGGGCTCTCAATCGCGGGTCATGCAACCGCCCTTGCGTGTTGCGCCGGCGCCGGCGGGCACGCACGTGGGGATACGCGTGGGGATACGTGGGGGATATGACCCGCGTCAGTCGACGTCCTCGCCGGGATAGACGCCCCACAGCGCCTCGCGCGGAAGCCATCCCTGGAAGCGCGCCGCCTCGACCCGGCAATGGGCGCTGTCCCGCGGGCATTGCAGCAGCTTGACCAGGACCCCCGGCTCGACCCTGGCCACGGCCTCCGCCCCGGGGTCCGGCCGCCGAAGCAGCATGTGGGGTGTATCCCCCACCACCAGCGCCATGCGCCGGCTGTTGGACAACATCATCTTGTGGACCCACCCCTCGGCGCCCTCCGGGTCGCGCACCTGGCGCCAGTCATTGGTCTCGCGCACCACCTCCAACGGCAGGCCGCGCCGTTTGTAGACCCAGGTGACGGGATAGCGGGTGCCCGGACCGGTGCGCATATTGATGTGGTCCGACCCCAGCGACACGAAGCGGGGCAGCGGCCGGCCACTGGGGCCGAGCGGCGGGTCCTCGGGGGCCGGCACGGCGGGCGCCCCTGCCTCCGCCGCCGCCTCTTCGCCGTCGGCCGACATTGCCTCGGGGACCGGCGCGTCCTGGGCAAGGGCGGCGCCGGAGCCGGCAAGAACGAGCATGGCGCTCAGCGCCACAAGGGCCGCGCGTGCGCGGTACGGTTTGGGGTCCACCGACCGGATCATAGCCTGCCCGTTCACTCCTGTCGCGTATCGCGGGAGCCCCCCGCGCGGCGGGGCCGAAATCCCGCCCGATAAAGGGGCATTATAGGGTTCCGGAGGCGGCGAGGGTCAAGACCCGGGCCGCGTTTGAATACGGCGGTCGACCGCCGGCATGACGGATTTTTCATCGTCGGGACAGGCCCCGGTAAACGGCGCGCGGCTAGGGTCGTCGGTGTTGAGAGCGTCCCCTTCACGTTCTTCCATTCCCCCGCACCGGCGGCGCGATCCCCCTCGCGTCGCCGGTTTGCGTTTGCCGCCACGACGGCAGAGGCGCGAGACTCGCGCGCATCCGCGTTCGCTTCATGCATGGTCAGGGAGGCTTCGTCCGTGCCGTCCTCTCCTCGTCCGGGTCGCCGGCCGCCGCGCATCGTCGCCGGCCGTCTGCGCGGACGACCCCTCGACGTCCCGCCGGGCCACGGCGACGCCGTGCGCCCCACCACCGACCGCGCGCGCGAAGCCGTGTTCAACGTGCTGGTCCACCGCTTTGGGGGGGACGGCCGGTTTTCCCTGAGCGGCGCCACGGTCCTGGACGCCTTCGCCGGCACCGGCGCGCTGGGGCTGGAGGCGCTGTCGCGCGGCGCCGGCCACGCCGTGTTCCTGGAGCGGGACCCGGGACTGGTGCGCGCCCTGACGGCGCGTGCGGCGGCCTGGGGCGTGGCCGACGAGACCACGGTTTTGCGGGCCGATGCCACCCGCCCGCCACAGCGCCCGCCGACGCTGGCCCCGGCAACGCTGGTGTTCCTCGACCCGCCGTACGGGCGGGACCTGGCCGCGCCGGCGTTGAGTGGGCTGGCGGATGCTGGCTGGCTGGCGCCCGGCGCCCTGTGCGTGGTCGAAAGCGACCAGACGGACGCCCTGGACGCGCCGGACGGGTTCGACCTTATGGACGACCGGACGCAGGGGCGCGCGCGCCTGCGCATCCTGCGGCGGACGTGATATACACAGGGAACAGGGTGGCAGGCCAAACCGCGACGGGGAGGGACCTTGGGGAGGGCTCATGGCCGCCGATGACACATCCGCCGGGATCGACGCCGCCACCCGCCTGCGTACCCTCCTGGACGGGACCACGGCCGAGGAGGCCATGGCCCTGTTCGACGCGCTGCCCGCCGTGGCGCCGGAGGAGATGACCGGAGGCTGGCGCGGCCTGGGGCTCGCCACCGGGCATCGGCTCGACGGGGTGCTGGAGCGGTGCGGCTGGCACGGCAAACGATTCGACGGACCGGACGAGGTTCATCCCCTGGTGTTCGAGACCCCGTGCGGGTCGCTGGTCCACATCAACCCGGCGCTGCTTCCCATGGGTCTGGTGCTGCGGTTTGCCTCGCTCCTCAAGCGTCCCGCCGTCGCGGCCGTGCTGCGCCGGGCGGGGCCGGTGCTGGGCACGCGCCGGCCGGCCGCGCGCCTGCGTCTGATGGTTTTCCGGGGCGTGCCCTCGGCCGCGATGATCTACGACCGCCAGCCGATCGTGGATGTGTTCCGCAAGATCGACGACACCACCGTTCTGGGCGTGATGGACATGCGGGAGGACCGGGCGCCCTTTTTCTTCGTGCTGCGGCGGATCGACCCATGACGACACCGGCACGCCCGCCCGGATCGGTCCTGGTCACCGGCGCGGCCTCGGGCATCGGTCGGGCCTTCGCCCGGCTGGCCCTGTCGGAAGGGGCGACGGTGATCGCCGTCGACACGGACGCCGCCGGTCTGGCCACCCTGGTCGACGAAGCCAAGGGTCTGGGCGGCCTGCTGTTGCCCCGGGTCCAGGATCTGGCGGCTCCCGGGGCCGCCGCCGCGCTGTGGCGGGCCTGCGAGGACGATGGGCACGAGGTCGGCACCCTGATCAACAACGCCGGCTTCGGCGCCCTGCGCGACGTGGTGGAGATGCCGCCCGAGGCCATCGAGTCGATGATCCGGCTGAACGTGCTGGCGCTGACCGAGTTGTCGGCGCGGTTCGGCGCGGCCATGACGGCGCGGCGGCGGGGGTGGATCCTCCACGTCGGCTCCATCGCCGGCATGGTGCCAGCACGGCATTTCACCGTGTACGGGGCGACCAAGGCCTATGTGAACAGCTTCTCCTTCGCCTTGCGGGCCGAACTGAGGCCGCACGGCGTGACCGTCACGTGCCTGACGCCCGGGGCGGTGGCCACGGCCTTCGCGCGCCGGGCGGGCGTCGAGACGTTCGAGGGGCGTTCCGTCGTCAAGATGCTGTTCGACCACCGGCTGGTGGCGACGCCGGAGCGGGTGGCGGCCGCCGGCTGGCGCGGTCTGCGACGGGACCGGGCGCACGTTCTCGCCGGCCCGGGGTCGGGCCTGGCGGCGGCTGTCGCGCGCCTCGTGCCCGCCAGCCTGCTGCCCCGGCTGATGTAGGGTGGATGACGACGGCATCGGCGCTGGCACCGTGCTCCGCGCGATTGCCAGACACCTGCGCGCGTTTCGGTGTCACGGACCCGCCACTGGCTGGTCCGCGTCCTTAGCCGGTCTCCCATAAGGCCGCCCATGCTACCAAATGGGAAACAGACACAGGTGCGCTGCGCCCGGCCGTTTGCTGCGGAAAGCGGGACGGGGTCGTGCAAAGGCCAGCATGGCATGTCACGCTGGCCAGGGCGCGAACGCACCCTGCCGCCTTTGATTGAGTTTCGGGACCAGAAAGCAAGAGCCCCCGCCATGACCCCCGCCATGACCCCCGCCATGACCCACGTCGCCGAACGCTTCCCCATCGCCCATCCCGGCCGCTACTGGGACCGCCTGGACGACGGCCGCATCGAATGCCGGGTCTGCCCGCGCCGGTGTCGGGTACCGGAGGGCGGGCGCGGCCTGTGCTTCGTGCGCGGCGTCCAGGACGGCCAGATGGTGCTGACCACCTACGGCCGCTCGTCCGGGTTCTGCGTCGACCCGATCGAGAAGAAGCCGCTCAACCACTTCCTGCCGGGCACGCCGATCCTGTCGTTCGGCACGGCCGGCTGCAACCTGACCTGCAAGTTCTGCCAGAACTGGGAGATCAGCAAGGCCCGCGAATGGGAGCGCCTGAACGCCGCCGTCTCGCCGGAGCAGATCGCGGCGGCGGCGGCCGAGATGGACTGCCGCTCGGTGGCCTTCACCTACAACGACCCGGTGATCTTTCTGGAATACGCCGTCGATACCGCCATCGCCTGCCGCGAACGCGGGATCAAGACCGTGGCGGTGACCGCCGGCTACATCGAGCCCGAGGCCCGCGCCGAGTTCTTCCGGCCCATGGACGCCGCCAACGTCGACCTGAAGGCGTTCACCGAGGACTTCTACCATCAGCTCTCGACGGCGCATCTGGATCCGGTGCTGGACACGCTGCGGTATCTGAAACACGAGACCGATGTGTGGTTCGAGATCACCACCCTGCTGATCCCAACCAGGAACGACAGCGACGACGAACTGAAGGCGCTGGCCGACTGGGTGGTGGCGGAGCTGGGGCCGGACGTGCCGCTGCACTTCTCGGCGTTCCATCCCGACCACAAGATGCGCGACCTGCCCGCCACGCCGCCCGCCACGCTGACGCGGGCGCGCGACATCGCCCGCGCCGCCGGTGTGCATCACGTCTACACCGGCAACGTCCACGACAGCGACGGCGGCAGCACCTATTGCCCCGGCTGCGGCGCGCGGGTGATCGAGCGCGACTGGTACGAACTGGGCGCGTGGCACCTGGACGGCTCCGGCCACTGCCTGTCCTGCGGCACCCGGCTGGCCGGGGTGTTCGATGGCCCGCCCGGTACCTGGGGCCGGCGCCGGGCGCCGGTGCGGTTTCGGTGACGCGGGCCTGCGGCGGAGCCTCCGGAATGTCGCGCCGCCATGTCCTGGCCGTGATGGGCGCGGCCGTTCTGGCCGGGGCCGCCGGATGCGCCGGGGTGGACGCAACGGCTCCTGGCGACGGCGCGGCGTACGCCGGCGGCGACCGGACGGTCTTCGTCGTCTCGCGCGGCTGGCATACCGGCGTCGTGTTTCCGGCAAGCGCCCTCGGCCCCGGGCACCTGCCTGAGGCCGCCGCCTTCCCCGACGCGCGGTACCTGGAGGCCGGATGGGGCGACCGCACCTATTACCCCGACCCGGACGCCGGGTGGGGCGATGCGTTGCGGGCCGCCCTGGTGCCGAGCCCGGCGGTGCTCGAACTCATCGGCCACGCCGAGGCGCCGCGCGCGGGTCTGGATCATCGGGTGTGGTCGGTCCCGGTGACGGTGGACGGACTGGCGCGGCTGGTGGCGGCGGTAGATGACACTGTCGCCCGTCCGCCCGGCGGTGGCGCGGCTGAAACGGTGCCCACCACGCTGCCGCGCAGCCGCTTCCATCCGGCGCACGGCCGGTTCCACATGCTCAACACCTGCAACACGTGGGTTGCGCGGATGCTCGCGGCGGCCGGCGTGCCGATCGATCCCGACGGCATCAGCCGCGCCGAGGACCTGGCCGAGGCTTTGGCGCGGGTCCCGGGGGCGCGGGCGAGGGGATAGCGAGCCAGGTGAACCCGCCCGCGCAATCCGGATGCCTGAGCTCGGACGCAAGCTTTTTGTTGACATTGCGGGAGACTGTTCTGAGAGTGATGAGGCTTGTCTTTAGTACGATAAGTTAAACGGGGCAAGTTTCGGCATTTTTCGTGGTGTTGCTTTTTTTGTGGAGGGCGTCGTGGTCCCGAAAGAGAATGCGTTTTATGAAACCCTGGACGGAGACAGAATTCCGTTCATCCCCGGTTACTATGAACAAGTCACGTCCTCATATCCTTTTGGGATCACTGACACCAAGAAGTGGATCGAAACCAGGCGAGCCAGCCAGAATTCGTCACAGTATCCAAAAACCGAAGGTTTTTTGATGAACAAGATCATTACAACAACGACGTTATTTTCATGGCTTCGACAGGTTGGAATCGAGCGCGACCCCAATCGATCTCTGCTTGATATATGCACCGGTCCGGCAGTATTGCCAAGGCTGTTCAAGGCCTATGGCTGGGCCGCCGAAGCGATTGGCGTCGATATCATTGACCGGCAACACGATTTTTCCGACGAAGCGATCTCAAAGGCACTTGAAAGTCTCCGGGGGGCGTTTGGTGCGCGACCAGACAACGTGCTGAAAGCGATTGAATCGAAATTTGGTACCGTATGGCGCGATCAAATGGGGATGGCCGATTTGCCTCTCACCGATATCTTAAGGAAACCGGATCATAGCGTGGGAATGGATCAGTACGACGTCGGCGATTTTTCCCATTTTCCAAATGACAAAAAATTCGACATTATTACATTGGCTGCCGGGCTGGAATACTTTCATATTGAAGAGTTCTTTGCTCGCGTTAGCAGTCTGTTGGCGCCAGGAGGCGTTTTCTTTACATTCAATGACTACTTTTATCAGATCCGAGGGGCTTCAATGCATTTGCCTGCTCATGCCCCGTGGATGCACTGTATGCTGACACGAGACGAGTACTATCGCTACGTCAGGATATGGCACAGCGACATCAGTGATGACATAGGGCTTCTTTACTACTTTCCAAGCACACATTACACGATTGAAGATCTGAAAGCGTGCGCCGCCAGGAACGGTCTTAGCTTGATCGGCTATCGCAGGGGTCTTGATACAAAGAATGTCATTTCCGGCTGGGGGTTTTTGCGTGATGTCGTTTTGCCTAGAGCCAAGAAGCTGAATCCTTCCGTGGAAATCGACGACTTTTTTACGCACTATTATTCGATTGCGTTTCGGAAGGTGTAGAAGGGCGTTAGCTTTTTCATACGGTTCCGGCAAATCCAACATGCTATGCTGAGCGATGAGCCAGGACACACAGGAGATCACCCCCGTCATCGTCCTGGTGCGCCCGCAGTTGGCCGAGAATGTCGGCACGGCGGCCCGCGCCATGATGAACTGCGCGCTGACCGAAATGCGGCTGGTGGCGCCGCGCGAGGACTGGCTGGGTGACAAGGCGATCGCCGCCGCCTCCGGCGCCGAGGGCGTGCTGCACCACGCCCGCGCCTATGACTCGACCGAGGCGGCGCTGGCCGACTGCCACCGCGTCTACGCCACCACGGCGCGGCGGCGCGACATGATCAAGCCGCTGATGACGCCGCGCCACGCCGCTGGGGTGATGCGCGCGGCGGGCGGGCAGGGGCAGCGCTGCGCGGTGTTGTTCGGCCCGGAGCGCACCGGGCTGGAGAACGACGACGTGGCCCTGGCCGACGCGGTGGTCGAGGTGCCACTGAACCCGGTGCACTGCTCGCTCAACCTCGCGCAGGCGGTGCTGCTGGTGGGTTACGAGTGGTTCCAAGCTGTCAGCGACCGGCCGCCGGTCGAGTTGATCACCAACGGCGCCGAGAAGGCCGACCGGGCCATGCTGATGGCCTTCTTCCGCCACCTGGAAAGCGAACTGGACGCCTGCGGCTTCCTGCGCAACGCCGACAAACGCCCCAGCATGATCCGCAACCTGCGCGGCCTGTTCGAGCGCGCCGACCTGACCGTGCCGGAGGTGCGCACGCTGCACGGCGTGGTCAAGGAACTGCGCTGGGGCCGCCGCCCCGACCGCCCGCGCCGCGCCGAGGGCGGCGTGCCGGCCGACTGGGCCGAGGGCGGGGACGACCCGGCCGCGTGAGGCGGGGGCGCCGGTGGCGCGAGGCGCCCATAGAAAAACCCCCGGCCGTGGGGACGGCCGGGGGAGCAAGGTCTTGAAGGTCGGAAGATCGCGCGCGGCGCCGCAGCGCCCAGGGCCTATCGCTTGATGCGGATCAGCTCTTCCAGCATCTCGTCCGACGTCGTGATGATCTTCGACGCCGCCGAGTAGGCGCGCTGGGTGGTGATCATGGTGGTGAACTCCTCGCCCAGGTCGACGGTCGAGGATTCCAGGGTCGCTTGGGCCACCGTGGCCGCGCCGGCCGAGCCGGCCTCGCGCACCACCGGCAGGCCGGATTCGTCGGTCTGCTGGAACACGTTGCCGGTCAGGGGGTTCATGCCGTTCGGGTTGACGAAGGTGGCCACCGGGATCATGAAGATCGGCGCCTGCACGCCATTGTCGAACAGGGCCGTGACGATGCCGTCATCGGAGACCGAAATGCCTGAATAGTTGCCGAACCTATTTCCGTTCTGGGATACGTAGTTGAGCTGATACTCGCCCGCGAGCTGCTGGAACCCGTCGTTGGCGTTATAGTTGCCCCAGAACTGGCTTATCGCGGGGCCGCCCGGAGGTGCGGCCGACCCGTCCATGTGCAACGCGCCGTTGGCCCAGTTGATGTTCATGGTGGTGCGCGGGTCGTTTTCCTGCACCTCGTCGTAGCCGAAGATGGTATCCACGGTGCCGTCGCCGTTGAAGGTGATGGCGCTTGCCGCCGTGGTGATCCAAGAGCCCTGCCACGTGCCGCCCGCCGCCGTTAGCGATGGGATGTTGAACGTCGTGTCCTGAATCACCGCCGGGTCGGCACCGCCGTTGATGGTCAGGCCGGAGGCATCCACGTCCAGGGTCTCTGTAAGGCTGTATTGCCGGATCAGAATGCCATTCTCACCGGCGATGCGCTCGACCCAGTTGTTCGGCGAACTCTTCCCGGTGGTGTCGGCGACGCTACCCGTCGCGCCACCGTGCTCGGCCAGGGCGAGGGCCTGCACGTCCGTCTCCATCATGCCGGCGAGATCGTCGAGCATCTCCGACAGGGTGGTGAAAGTCTGGGGACCACCCGACGGACCGCTACTCACCACCGTGTCCACCGGATCGCCAGCGACACCCGAGGAGGCGGTAAACGTGTACGTATAGGTGCCAACGCCCGTCAGGTCGATATCCAGGGTCAGACCACCGGCTTGATGCTCCGGAATGGCGGTGAAATCGAGCCGCCCGGCGCTGTAATAGGTACTCCCGTCCTGGGCCGTCATGTTCACGAATTCACTGCCTTCGGGCGGCATCGCCTCGACGTCCCAGGTGTTCTGGTCGCGCTTGGTCCACGTGTAGAGCAGATTGTGCGAGCTGCCGAGGCTGTCGAAGATGAGCGCGTTGGTTTTCTCGGTCTGGCCGATCGCGGCGCCCTGCGGCAGGTTGGCGCCCATGGACAGGGTCGAGGTGCCGCGCGCCGTGCCGCCGATGGTGTTCAGGTTCAGCGGCTGCATGTTCACGTTATCGACGGCGTTGTCGTTGATGTAGAACAGGTCGCCGAAGTCGTTGCGGTAGGCCTTCATATAGGTGTTGTTGTTGTAGCTCACCTGGGCCGCAGCCGGCGAGCCATCCCAGGTTTCCAGCGGCCACCCCTGCAGGTAGTGACCCGAGACGTTCTGCAGGTAGCCGTCCTTGTCCACCTTGAACGATCCGGCGCGGCTGTAGGCGTAGCCGGACGGCTCGATCGCCTGGTCGGAGACGACGAAGAAGCCCTGGCCGGACAGACCGAAGTCGGTCGACGACGTGGTGGCCTGCAACAGGCCCTGGATGTCCACCTTCATGCGCGGCGCGGACTGCACGCCACCGGCCGAGTACTGGGTGAGCGACACCTGGGCGGTGACCAGGGTCTGGAAATTGACCTTGGTCCCCTTGTAGCCAATGGTGTTGACGTTCGAGACGTTGTCCGAAATGGCGCCCATGGCGCTGGACTGGGATTGCAATCCCGACACGCCCGAGAACAAGGCTCCATACAGCGACATCGGTCTTCTCCTTCAAGGTGCCCGGGACGGGTGTCCTGTGGGCCAATCGCCGGGTGCGTGTCGTGCCCCGGCTTTGTGTTGATCAGACGGGTGTCCGCCGGCGTGCGCCGGATCAGACGCCCTCGGTCTCGTCGCCGCCGAGGTCGTCGCCGCCGTCGACATCATCCATGGGCAGTTCGTTGAACACGCCCAGAACCGTGTTCATGTCCACCGACAGGTCACCGATGGCCAGGAACGTGTTGGCATCCTCCGAGGCGACGCCGGTGACCTTGCCCAGCGAGGTGGTCCAGGTCTCCATCGGCTCCTCGGCGTCGTCCTGTTCGACGGCGGTGACCTCCAGCTTGTAAACGCCGTCGTCCACCGTCTGGCCGAGGTTGTCGGTGCCGTCCCAGGTGAGCTTGTGCAGGCCGGCGCTCGGGTCGCCCTCGAACGTACGGACGATGCTGCCGTCCTCGGTCTTGACGTTCACCATGACGGACTTGGCATCGGCGGACAGACCGTAGGTGAAGACGGCCTGACCGTCGTCGAGCATCACCTTGTTCGACTCGACCTCGACGTAGTTGTCGAGGAAGCTGGTGGCGAAGGCCTGCTGGCTGCGCACCTGTGAGACCAGCAGGGCCTCCAGGTTTTCGTTCTGGTCGATCTGCTGTTCGACCTGGGCGAACAAAACGAGCTGGTTGGTGAACTCGGACGAGTCCATGGGGGACAGCGGGTCCTGTTCCTTCAACTGCGTGGTCAGCAGGGTCAGGAACGTGTCCATGTCCTTGGCCAGCTTGTCCCGCGACCCGGCGGTCTCGGTCTTGGTGTTGCCCAGGACGGTGCTGGCGGTAATCGTGTCGACCATTGGGTCCTCCTGACCTTACACCCTGACGTTGATGCCACCACGCGCCTTGGCGGCGGCCGCGGCCATGGTTTCGGGATCGAGCGCGGGATCGTCGCCGGCGAGATCGTTGCCATCGGCGGGGGCGCCCTTGGCCGGCGTCCGCCCGCGCCCGTCCTGGCCGGCCTGGGCGGCCGAGCCGTCGCCGCGCAAGCCGAACTGGATGCCGCCGCTATCGGTCTTCAGGCCGGCGTCGTTAAGCGCGCGCTCAAGCCCGCGCGCGTCGCGTTGCAGCATCTCCAGCGTCTCGGCCTTGTCGACCGTGACCTGGGCCGAGACGCGGCCATCGGGCCCGAATTCCAGCTTCACCTCGACCCGGCCCAGCTTTTCCGGATGCAACTGGACGGTGATACGGTCCATGCCCCGGTTGGCGGCCTTGGAGATGTTGACGCGCAGTTGCTCGACCACCTGGCGGGTTTGTGGATCGGGGCGGGCCTGTTCGGTACCCTGGCCCTGGCCGGCGCGGGCCATCTGATCGGCGAAAGTGCCGGAGCCGGGCGCGGCCTCGGCCGAGCCGGCGGCCGTCGACGGCGCCGGGGCGCCGCCCCCGGTCGAGCCCTGGGACGCGGTGTTCATCTGGCCCTGGGTCTGGCCCTGACCCGTGCCCCGGGCCGGGGTGACGCGCGCGGCGTCGGCCGCCGCGTTGGCGGCGGGTCCGGTGGCGCGGGTGTTCGGCGTGCTCGACAGGCCGTCCCAGGGGCGCGGGTCGGCGGTGCGGGCCGCCGCTTGGCCGGAGGCGGCCGCGAGCCCCCGTTGAAGCTGCCCCTCAGCCTCGGGCTCGGTGCCGGCGCGCGCCTGCTGCGCGGCGGTCTGCGCGTCGGCGAGGTGCTGGCGCGCCTGGGCCTTGGCCTCGTGGGCGGCGGCGTTCTGCTCGGCGATGCTGGGCGCGTTCGTGCCCTTGCCGGACGTATTGCTGACGAAGCCCTCGCCCTGGGCCTGGGCCATCCCGTCCATGGCCTGCTGGCGCAGGGCGGCGGTGCCGGTCAGGTCGGCACCGGTGCGCCCGGCCTGCTGGGCGGCGGCCTGGGTGGCGGTGGTCTGGGTCTCGGCCCCGGCCGCGCGGGCCGCCGTGTTGGCCTCGGCCCCGGCCGCGCGGGCGGTGTCGGTCACCGTGACCTTCACCTTCAGGGGCGCATCGGGCTTGATCTGCTGGGCCAGGGCCTCGGCCTGGGCGCGGGCGGCGTCGGTCTTGGGGGCGGTGGCCGTCGTGGCGGTCTGGGCCTGCGCCGTCTTGGCCGTGTCGGTGGTCGCGGCACCTGCGCCGGCCTGTCCGGCCTGCGCCGAGCCGGCGCGCGCACCCGTAGCGGCGCCGTCCTTGGCCGTGCCCTTCCCTGCGGCGGCACCCGCCATCGCATTGGCGGAACCGGGGGCGGTATCGGCCTTGGCCTGTGCGGCGGCGCTGGTCGCGGCGGCGGCCTGGCTGGAGGGGGTCGCGGCCGCCTTGGTTTCGGCTTTGGCGGCATCCCCCGCAACGATCGTCACGGCGGGGCCAGCGGCGTTGGGTGTGGCGGCGTCGGCCTCGGCCCCGTCGCCCTGGTCGGCCGCCGTCGAGGCCGTGTCCGCGTCGTCCTCGCCAGAGGCCGTCTCGGTGTCCGTCTCGCTGTCGGCCGCGTCGGCGTCGTCGGTTTCCCTGGCGCGCGCGTCGGCGTCGTCCGAGGCGGCCTCGCGCCGCGACGTGGTTTCGTCTGTCCGTGTCTCGCGGTCCGGACGCACCGGGTCGGCCGGCGGGGGATCGTCCGGCGCCGTCGCGAACAACATCTCGCCGAGATCAACCGGGTGCAGGGTGACCGACGCGCCGCCCTTTGCCATCTGGTCCATGTAGGCAGCGAACTGCTCGCCGGAGGACGAGTCCGGCGTCACCTTCGGCGTGGCGCCGGTGGCGCCGTGTGTCCTGGCGGCGGTGGGTCCCACGGCAAGAGTGGTCAAGTCCATGACGGCCATCCCGTTGGCGGCAAAGGGTGGGCGCGAACACCCCGAAGGCGGGTCGGACAGACCCCACGCCCCGGACGCGCCGCGCCACGGCCAACAGAAGCAAGACGCGGGCCAAGTCGCGGGCGCCCCTCGAACCCGTTGAGTCCCTTGACGAGTCCGCCCCGGCGGCGAACCGGCCCGTGGCATCCGCGCGGGGACCGGTCCGGCATGGCAAGTCTTGCAGCACGCGCCCGGCAACTTCTGCCGGCCGGCCGGGCGGATCGACTGACGGATCCGCGACTGTGGGGAATTGTGGAT
>NZ_CAKZOT010000028.1 GCF_937138205.1 uncultured Rhodospira sp.
TTCGAAACCGTCGGCTGCGACAGGTTCAGGTTTTGCGCGGCCTCGGGAATCCGGACCAGGGGTTTCGTCTGGAGCAGCTGATGCACGCGGATCGCCGAGGTCGCGGCCCGCCCCAGGTCGGTGAGGCGGGCGGCGTCGCGTTCGAACAATCGCAGAATCGTGCGCGCCGTGGACGCCGCCTGATCGGCGGTCTGGCGCACTCCATCCAGGAAGAATGCCAGCCAGCTTTCCCAGTCCCCGGTGTCCCGCACGCCTTGCAGAAGGTCATAGTAACGCCGCCGGTGCGTTTTCAGGTACAGGCTGAGATACAGCACGGGCTCTCTGAGCAGGCCGCGCTCGCACAGGACCAGGGTGATGAGCAGGCGCCCAAGGCGTCCGTTGCCGTCCAGGAACGGGTGGATGGTCTCGAACTGCACGTGGGCCAGTCCGGCCTTGACCAGAGTTGACAGGCCTCGCGTGTCCGCGTGCAGGAAGGTTTCCAGATCGCCCATGAGATCGAGCACGCGGTGGGGCGGCGGTGGCACATAGGTGGCGTTGCCGGGGCGGGTGCCTCCGATCCAGTTCTGCGAGCGCCTGAATTCGCCCGGGTCCATCTCGTTCCCACGCCCCCCGGCCAACAGCTTGGCGTGGATTTCGCGCAGGAGGCGCAGCGACAGGGGAAAGCCCTCCCGCAGGCGGTCAAGGCCATGGTTCATGGCGCGGACGTAGTTCGAGACCTCTCGAACGTCGTCCAGGGGAACACCAGGGGCTTCCTCGCTTTCGAACAGGAGAAGGTCGGACAGGGAGGATTGCGTCCCCTCGATCTGTGAGGACAGCAGGGCCTCCTTGCGGACGTACATGTACAGGAACAACGGGGTATCGGGCAGAACGGATGCGACCCCGTCGAGCTGTCCCAGGGACTGTGTCGCCCGCTCCAGCGATCCGGCGAACGGCGCCATGTCGATGGGCGGATGGGGTGGCAGCGGCGGCGGGATGAACGCCCGCACCGTCTCGCCGACTGTGGTTTCCTCGTATCGGCCCAGCCGATTGTCCCGGTCCAATCCGCCCCCTTATGAAAGCATCCTTTCATTCGCGTCGTGCTTATTAAAGCATTTGGCCTTTCGCTTTCACAAGGGGCGCGCGCCACGCCAGGGCACCGTGTCGGTGCCGCCGTCAATAATGGACGGCGCGGCGGCGGCGCGCTAGGCTACAGCCCTGCTCGACGCACGCGGAGCCCCCCCATGAGCGATCCGTCCGCCCCCGCCCGCACCGGCGGTTGCCTGTGCGGCGCCGCCCGTTTCTCGCTGGCCGAGGAGACCACGGCGTTCTCGGCCTGCCACTGCGCTATGGACCGGCGCTGGAGCGGCGGCGACGGCGGCGCGGCAACGGACCCGGCATGACCCCAACTCCCGCCCCGGCCTGCGGCCTGCGCCACGTCGAGCACTGGGTCTTCGACCTGGACAACACGCTCTATCCGGCCAGCGCCCAGGTGTTCGCGCAGATGGACGCGCGCATGAAGCGGTTCATCGCCGACTACCTGGACCTGCCGGAGGACGAGGCGTTCGTGGTCCAGAAGCTCTACTATCACCAGTACGGTACGTCGATGCGCGGCCTGATGATCGAGCACGGCATGGACCCGCACGCCTTCATGGACTACGTGCACGACATCGACCATACGGTCATCCCACCGGCGCCGCGCCTGGCCGCCGCGCTGGCGGGGCTGGACGGCCGCAAGGTCGTGTTCACCAACGGCTCGCGCAAGCACGCCGAGCAGGTGCTGGAGCGGGTCGGCATCGCCGACCACGTCGAGGCTGTCTTCGACATCGAGGCCGGGCTGTTTGTGCCCAAGCCGCATCCGGAAACCTATGACGCCATGCTGCGCCGGTTCGGCCTGGACGCCCGCGCCAGCGCCATGGTCGAGGACAGCCTGAAGAACCTGGTGCCGGCCCACGCGCTGGGCATGACGACGGTGCTGGTCCGCGACCCGTCGCACTGGAGCTTTGATCCGGACGCCGACTGGAGCCACTGCCAGCACGTCACCGATGACCTGACAGCGTGGTTGGAGGCGGTGGTGGCGGCGCGGCGGGGCGAGCGCCCCGGCCTGTTGAACGGGTCGACGATCATTGAGGCCGGTCGATGGAACGGCTGATCTTTTGTGCCGCCCGACGAAAAGGATGACCTTTTCCTCGGGCGGCCGGCGCGACCTTGGCGTCGCCTTGCGACGCCAGCTTTTTCAGACTGGGGCCGGCGCCCACGGCGCCGCTTCGCGGCGCCGACCAAGTATGGCCGACCTTTTAGCGGCCGTGGCCCCCCTCAATGCTCACCGCCGCCTACCATATGCTCAGCAACGGGACCTTCTATCAGGACCCGGGCGCCGATCACTTCGACAAACGCAACCCAGAAAAACAGCTCAACAGGCTCCTCAAGCGGATCACCGATCTCGGATTCGACGTCGAGATCAGACCCCGCACGGCGACCGCCTGACGGAGTTTCTTGTTAGCCAAGTCTATTCCGCTCATCGGTCACGGCCCGGAAAACCGCCGAACTCCGCCCTATCTGCCCTAGAACTGATGCTCAAGCGTGCAATCCGGCGACGATGGTGCGAAGATTCGTCCGCGCAGACGAGGCGCCGCACCCCGAATGCGAGGGAGGCGTCAGGTCAAGGGGGACGCCGGACATGATCAACCGCTTTTTCAGAGGCCTGTACAGGGCGGGTCTGCACGGAACCAGTCTGTATTGGGCCGTGGTGATTGGCATGGGCATCTCGGCTGCCGTGCTGAGCGTGGCCGGTTGGATGGAAGTTCTGGACAAGACAGAAACGGCATTGACGCCCAGCGCGCTGCTCGATGGTGCCATCGGTACGGTGCAGATTTTCACGGGCAGCGCGCCAACCATGCCGGAATGCCAGCCCGGCAATCCGGACTGCGCCATGGATTCGGTCCCCCTATCGCTTCGTCTCGCCCAACTTCTGGCGCCCCTGGCTGCGGCCGGCGCCGTTCTGAGGATTGGGGCCGAAGTGCTGTCCAACCAACTGGCCGCCTTTCGCATTGCAGGGATGCACGGTCACACCGTCATTTGCGGCCATGGCGACAGTGCGCGCGCCTTCGCCCGCTCGGAACATAACGCCGGCCGGCACGTGATCATGGTGGACACCTCCGCCGGGGAAGACAATGCGGACGCCGACTTGCGCCGCCTCGGGATTGAGTTAAAGGCGGGCGACCCGCTCGATCCAGACGTCTTGCACAAGGTGGGCGTGCCTGGGGCTCGATGTTTGATCATCGCCCCGGGGGACGACAATCGCGCCCTCGACATCACCGGCCGAGCGCGGGAGGTCTGCGCGGCGACCCGCGAGGGTCCAGACAACGCCCTCCTCACCCGCTTCGAGATTTCGAACCGTCGCCTGTGGCGCCCCCTGTCGCGCTTTCACGGCCTGGCGCCCGCGCGAGAGGGCAAGACTGTTGGCGGGCGGGAGCAGGAGGCCATGGACCCGCTGCCGTTCAACATGGCCGCGCTGGCGGCGCGCGCCGTGATCTGGGGCCAGCGGCTGGAGGCCCAGGCGCTGCTGCGCGACCAGGACCGGCTGCACGTCGTGCTGATCGGCTACGACGACTTCACCGAAGCGCTGATCGGCCACCTGCCGCCGGCGGTGGCTCACCCGGCGCTCAAGACCCCGGTGATCAGCATCCTTGCGTCCGACCCGGCAGCGGCCAAGGAGCGCCTGACGGAATCCTTCCCCGAACTGATGAAGACTCCGGACGACAGCGGAAAGGACCTTGCTGTCCGCGACATGGAACGGCGCCTCGGCCCCGTCGCCGACGTGCGGATCGACACGTTCCGCGCCGACCTGGAGCGATTGAGCGGCGCGATCATGGAGACCATCGTCGAGCGGGCACCGGTTACCACCGTGTTCGTCAGCCAGGAGAGCGATGCCGCCAGCCTGCGCACGGCCATGATCGTGCAAGACCGGATGCGCCAGGAGAACCTTTGGCATTCCCCTGTTCTTGTTCGGCTGTCGCGCTGCAAGGGCATGAACAATTTCCTGACCCAATCGCGGAAAACCAAACGGTTCGGCGAGGTTCTTCAGGCTTTCGGGGTTGAGGAGCAGTTGTGCAGTTTGTCCGTTCTGACGGGCCCTATGGAAACGCTGGCCGAGGCAATCCACGAGAAGTACGCGGAACAGAGGCGCGAGAAAAAAGAAGCGGACTCGCAAGGTGGAGTAGCACCCACGCAGAGTGCCAGGCCGGTATCCGAGTGGGCAAGACTGCCGGAAACCTGGCGGGATTCGAACCGCCGGGCGGCCGACCACATCTTCGCCAAGCTGACGGCGGCGGGGTGCCATGTCCCCAGCGATTTGATTTCAGCGTCCCAGTCCGAAGACAAACCGGTGCTGCCTGTTCCGCCCGGTTTCGACCTGCTCCCGAGAGACACGGACGCGGATCGAAAACGCCGCGACCGTCTGGCCGAACTGGAGCACGCATCTTGGATCGCCGGGCGCCGACTGGACGGCTGGCAGTACAACGCGAAGCGCGATGACGACCGACAGTGGCATCCCAGTCTCATTCCTTACGACGACCTTGGCGAAGACCTCAAGGCGTACGACCTGGACCAAGTTGACCTGTTGCAAATAGAACTCGGGCGTACGGGGAGAGGCTCGGGCGCGGACCAGGACACGCGCGAAGCACGAAAAGGATTGCTGACGGAAGCATCAAAGGCGGATCAGGACGGCCTGATCCGCCATGACCTGTGGATCGGTCTGATCGGCAAGCTCTATATCACAACGGACGAGGGGTGTTGGCTGGCGGCGGATGACGAGGCGGACCCGAATGGCGGCGCCCCCAAGACCTTCAAGGCCAAACTGCGGCGCAGTCTGGCGGACCACCCCGAGGCGTTCGTGTCCCTGGTGACCCCACTTGCCCCGGGCGCCGACGTGGCCATGACACGGGCGGCCCAGGAGGTTCTGAGCGATCTCGGGCGCGCGTATCGTCTCTTGGTGCTTGAGGCCGTGCCCGAGGACATCCTTCTCGACGATTATGTCCGAAAAATCGAAGGATCAACGGACGCTTTCGACGGGTTCGACACGGTGCCGCAGGACCCCGGCGAAAGCTGGCGTGCTGACCACAAAGCGAACCGCGAACACATTCTGAACGAAGAGACAACCGAATGGATCATCGACCTGCGCGAGCCCACGCCACGCTCGTGCGAGCGGTGCGACACTCCGGACACACCCTACCAGAGGGCCGCCTACTACATCGCCGAACGCGCCCATATCCTGTTCGCGGCCGACAGATTGAGCGAAGCAAAGGGAACACCCGCGCCGGGCGGCGTCTCCGATACGCTGGCCAAACGCGACGCCTTCACCGAAGACGGGAAATGGCTGTCGGGCTGCACACTGTTCGCGTTGTCCCCGTTCACACGCGACCGCGTGGTTCTCGACCTCGATGATCTCTCCAGAGGCACCCGCAAGCAGGATTCACTGCCGGGCGAGGACACCCCGTGACGTCCCTTCCTCAAGCCCCGACCCGTGACGAACACCTGTTCTCGCCGGGACCGAAACGAATGCTGGCGCTCGACGGTGGCGGCGTGCGGGGGATCATCTCGGTCGCCTTCCTGGAGCGGCTGGAGGCCCTGCTGGCTCGGCGCCATCCCGATCCGGAGACGTTCAGACTCTGCGACTACTTCGACCTCATCGGCGGCACCTCCACCGGCGCCATCATCGCCGCGGGCCTCGCCCTGGGGATGAAGGTCGCGGAAATCCGGCGGTTCTACCTTGACCTCGCGCCCCGGGTCTTCCGTCAGGGCTGGTTCCGCATCGTCGGCGTGCAGCCGCTGTTCGACGCGCGCCGCCTGACGGAGGAGATTTCCCGCCAGGTCGGGGACCGCGCGCTCGACAGCCCGGACCTGCGCACCGGCCTGGTCATCGTCACCAAGCGGATGGACACGGGAAGCCCATGGATCCTGAGCAACGTGCCGGGAACGGCCTATTGGGACACGCCGAGCGACGGGGCGTTCCTGGGGAACCGCCATTACCGGCTCGCCAATCTGCTGCGTGCGAGTACGGCGGCCCCCTACTACTTCCAGCCTGAGCCGATCCCGGTGATCGACGGCCAGCCCCCGGGTTGGTTCGTGGACGGCGGCGTCTCGCCCTACAACAATCCCGCGCTGGCGCTGCTGCAAGTCGCGACGCTGCGCGCGCATGGCTTGCGGTGGAAGACGGGAGAGGACAATCTCCTCCTGATGTCCATCGGCACCGGCTGTCAACGCACACGCGTGCCGCCCGACAAGGTCGGCCGCCTGTCCTCGGTCGGCTTGGCGGTGCGTGCCCTGGGCGCGGTCATCGAGGATGGGCAGGCCCTGGCGGTTGCCTTGCTGCAGGCGCTGTCGCGGCCGATCGACCCCTGGCACATCAACTCCGAGATCGGGGGCCTGGAGGACGACTGTCTCGGCGGGCAGCCCTTGCTGTCCTTCCAACGGTTCGACGTGCGTTTCGATCCCGGCTGGATCGCCACGCACACCGGCCTGACGGTTTCGGACCGGGACCTCGAAGGCCTTGAACGGTTCGACTACCCGCCGATCGTTCCCTTGGCCGACCGCATCGGACGGGCCGCCGCCGCGCGGCTGGTCAGGGAGGACCATTTTCCCCCGGCGTTCGACACGCCGGCGACGGTCCGTCCGGCCACCGCCGACCCGCCGCCACCCCAGCGGTAGCCGCCCGGCAAGCCTCACCGGGCCTGCGCCAGGGGAAAGTCCTGGATGGTTCCGCCGCTCTTGAACTGGGCCTGCTGCCGGTATCCCTTCTCGCTGGCGAACAGCGGGACATGCTGCTTCACCTCGGTGCCCAGTTCCAGGACGGTGGCGACGCCATCGCCGCTTCGCGTGGCCTCTTCGAGAGCGGTCAGCACGGCATGACCGAACACACCGTTGCTCTCGTTGTACCCGTCCAGCGCTTCTTCTTCGGTCGAAGACGCTGCGAGAATGAAATACCCCGTTTCATTGCCGATCTCGCCGGGCGTGTTGGCCGGAAACGCTCCCGAATGGCACGTATCAAGCATGACCAGGGTATTGGCCCCCATCAGGGAGCCGAACAGGGAGATGAGCCGGTCCTGGTCGACCCCCACCGCCGACGCGCCGCTCGCCCCGGGCCCGTCGTGGGTCAGGAAGCGGTATCGCCGATCCTCGGTCAGGGTCCCATGCCCCGCCAGATAGACGACGACCGTATCGTTCGGCTTGATGCGTTGGCCGACCTCGGCGAACGCGCTCTCCAGCCCCGAGACCGTCGCATCCTGGTCGAACCGCCGCACAACAATGACGTCGTCGTACGCCGTCGCGGGCATGGCCAACAGCTTTTCGGACACAGAAAGCGCGTCACGCCGCGCAAAGGCCAGGTCCTGGACGGCGTCATAGACGTCGATCCCGACCGCGATGACGAAGAGGATCGGTTTCTCCTGCTTCTCGGGTTCCGGAACCTGCAGGGAAAGGGTCACGGACTTGCCGAACACCCCCGAGGCGCCATAGGCCCTGACGGACACCGTGTTCAGACCGGGCTTGACCGCAATAATCCGGTCGGCCTGGACCGTGCTTTCCCCGTCCTCGCCCCCCTCGTCGGCAACCACCTCGGGCCGCTGGCGCGACAGGCCGCGAGTCAGGGTGCCCGTCGTGCGCCCGTTCAGGAACACAACGTGCCGGTCAATGGCTTCAGAGCCCGGAGTCATTTCATAGACCAGGCGAACCCGATCGAACCCAGGCGGCAGCGTGGACACCGCCGCGGGGGACGTTGTCTCCTCGGTTCGGCGGCGTGACAGCCCGCGACGGGCGTGCTCGGCCGGGAAACAGGCGGCATCGGCGCCATCCGCGTCGACAGCGCAGTACCGCACCAGACGCACCTTCGGCGCCTTGGCGATCGCCTCGGCCACGCCGGGCGCTTCTTCGCGGTCGGGCGCGTATTCCTCTTCTTCGACCCGTGGGGGTGTCTCCAGCTCTATCCGGCCCACCCGCTGGCGCATCCGGTCGATATCATAGAAGCGGCTGTAGAGCTGTGAGAAGTCGATCCAACGCGCGACATTGCGCCGGCCCCGGTTCTGGACGTAGCCGGCCAGCTCCTGGCCGCCGGCCGAATGCGCGAAGCGGCCGTCGGGCGACCACAGGATCCATCGCTGTCCGTCACCATGCACGAACAGAGCCGCGATTTCCCGCAAAACAGGGCCGGGCTCCAGCGCATACCACCGGATCGTTCCGTCTCGATGCGCGGCGACAAGGCGGTCGCCGTCGCCCGAGGCCACGACCCCGGAGGCCGCCGTCAGCACCACCTTTTCCCGTGTCACGGCCCCATCCCCGGAGAAGGTGGTCACCGCATAGTCACTGCCGATGGCGACCCCGCCACCCGGCAGCATCGTCGCACTGCGCGCGATGTCGCGGGGCCGCGCCATGTCGAGTGGCTGCCCGGCGATTGACGGCGTGCGTCCGTCGCGCCATCCGGTCAGCCCCTCCGGCACCGACGGCGCCGAAAATGCCGGTGCGGCCTCGGGGGCGTCGGTGAGCGTCAACGTCCGCGCGTCGAACCGCAGGACCTTCGAGGTGTCCCCGGTGCGGAAAGTGAAATCAACGACCGCGCCATCGCGGGAGACACGGAAGACATCATCAAAGATGCCCCGGAAATCGGCGGTGGCCGGGCCTTGCCGAAATGCCACCGTGCCCGTTTCGCCCGTGATCCGGCCCCAGGCGGGGTCCCCGGTCGCGAACAGGACGTCCTGGTCAGGCGTGGTTTCCAGACGCGTCACGGCATCGCGGCTGACCGGGATATCGACGAACGCGTCGGGCCGCTCCAGGTCAGCCCAGCGCCGCACCACGATCTTCCGATCGGGGTTGACGAGTCCGCCGGAGGCCCAAAGCTCCGGCCCCGCCGCACCGGTCCGCCAGGCGACGGCACTGAAAAACCGTTCGTCGGTGTCGGGACGATCGCCGGCAAGGGTCCGCGCGTGTTCCAGCGTATCGGCCTCCAGAATATCGACGCGGGGCTGGTCCACGTATGTCACGGCCAGCCACCGTCCATCGGGCGAAAAGCGCGCCTGGGCCGGCCGGCCGGATTCCGCCTGCCACGACTGAACGGTCTCGAACCCCACGCCGTAGACGCGAACCACCCCGTTGGTCGCCGCGGCCGCAAGGCGGCCATCGGGCGCGAACTCGACCCACGTCGTGGGCGCCCCAAGATCATCCGAGAAGACGCGTTGCAGCCGCTCGTTAATCACAATGATCCCGGCGGGATTGCGGGAGTGCGCGGTCGCGAGGCGGGTTTCGCGGGCCTCGGGCGCGGCGCGAAAGGTATCGATGGCGTTGACAATGCCGCCGCTGGCCACGCGGTCGATGACATCAAGGCCGGAGGCAAAACGGATGAAGTACAGAAGGTTGAAACGCCGCCCCTGCTCGTCGGCGAAATAGCGGGCGCCCGTGAACCCGGCGGTGATGATGTGGCTTTCCCCCGGCCAATATCGGACGGCATTGAGAATGCCTTCCTCTTCGGGTCCGATGGGCGTCCGGACGGTCTCAAGCAGTTCACCTGTGGTGGCGTCCCATAACCGCAACGTTTTATCGTCGGAAACAGTGGCCACGACCTTACCGTCGGCCCGCACCGTCATGTCGCGAATTGTGCTGGTGTGGGAGCCGGTTTCGATCCGAAGGATCGGGTCCGTCGGCAGGCCGTCCGCGCGGGCGGCCGTGCTGACCAACCCATGACTCATTGCCAGGGTCACCAGACCCACCAGACCCCAACACAGGCGAACCGCAATGCGCCACAGCGGCGGCTGCTCGGCCGTCATGACCATCGTCAAACTCCCTGAGTCGTCTGTCATCGCCGGCGTGTGACGGGGGCTCCACTGGGAACTCCACTGGGAACTCCACTGGGGGCTCCGCCAGCCCTTCTCGTTCGGATCACGTCACCCGCGCACGGTCCCGGTCCCCGCTTCGGAACCGGTTCCGCGCAAACGGTTGCAAAGCCGAGGCCCCAAGGGGCATCAGCTGAGGGTGAAGGCGTCGGTTTGCGCCTTGGACGTCGCCACTTCCTCGTACACGCGATCCCGCTTCTCGACATTGGCCAGGCTGACGGCCTGCAGGTCGCCGACCTTGTCCCGCTCGTTCGAGGGCAGAACCACGTCGTCAACGCGCCCGGGAGGAAGCGGTTTTTCCGCCGGCCGGTTCTCGATTCGCGCCGAAGCCGGACCGGCCCCGCGACCGCGACCGATCAGGAAATCGGCGATGTAGGCTTGGCCGCCGTTCGGATTGACGATCCGCGACCACCCGTTCGCGCTCGACAAGACTGTCACACGGGTTCCCCGGGTCAGGCGGCCCACCTTGTCGTACTGCGTTCCGGGTCCCGACCGCAAATTGGCGGTGCGCGTCACGCGCGCGCCACCGCCCTGGGACAGGCGCGGCGCATTGACCTCAAGCTGCCGGCCGCCGTTGTCCGCCGCGATCTGGTTGTAGACGGCCGCATAGCCCTCGGTTCGGTCGGAAATGTTGCTGGCGATGCGCTCCATCTGTCGCACGTCTTCCTGGTACCGTTCGCGCACAGCGGCCATGCGCTCCTCGGCGACGGCGCGCGTGATGCGGCCGGCGTCAAGGGCCTCGCGGATGTCCTGGGCCTCGTCGTACCGGCACCCGCGCAACGCCTCGAACCGGGTCAGCAGCAGGTCGATGCGGGTGTTTTCCTCGCGAACACCCTTGATGGCCGCCTCCGTAAGTTCGACCGAATTGCCGGTCTGCCGTTGAAGGTCGTACAACAGAGTTCCGGCGAGCGCGGCCGCGGCGCCCAGACCGGCCCCGACAAACGGATTCTCATCGGCGAGCAGCGCCCCCAGGGCACCCGCCCCCGCCCCCAACAGGACATTGCGGAGCACCTCGGTTTCGAACGTGTTGCCGGTGCTGTCCAGGGCGGCCCGTTGGGCGTAGCATTTGTCGTCCTTGTCGGACAGATACCCCCCGGGAAGGATGCTGCCGATATTCGTTGTCTGGCAACCGCCAAGGACCAGCGCCGTCGCGACCGCCGTTGTCATGAAAAAGCGAGACCTCGTGTACGTCATAAAAGATGCCTCCGCTGAAAGCCCAGGATCAGGACGGGTCACTGACATACCCCACCAACAAAGGGGTGGGAACGTCGGCGTGGTGCAAGGCCAGATGGAACGGACGGTCGGCGACAAAGGTGAACGGCTCGGAGCCCGCCGTGCGCAGGCCGATGACCGCCGTCGCGGCGGCGGCGACGGTGCCTTGCTCCGTCACCTCCACCACCGAGCGCTGCACCACATTGGTCACCGACGGAGGGATGCTGCCCTGGATGCCCTGAATGGCCGCGCTGTCGCCGAGCAACGCGCCCATGCCCAGGGAAGACAACAGGCGTGTGAGTTCCATTTTCCGGTCCAGTGACAGTCGTGGCAGGCTCACGGTTCCCTCGCCCGGCCGGGTCGTCTCCGTGTGGTCGGTTGTGAACAGCCAGGCCAAGGATTCGGACCGCGCCGCGCTCGGGTCGCTATCCGTATCAGGCAGGTACAACGTCAGCGACAGCTTCGGGTCGATGTAAAACAGACGAACGACCTGCCCATGCTCCGTGCGGGCATAGGGGAAGACGCCGGCGCGGGACATCATGGGAACCTGCACCGGGCTCCCTGCTCCGGTCTGGAACGGACCGTCGGCCGTATCGGTCGGATCGAAGGGCCGCAACCAATCGCCCTTGAAATAGAACGCGTTGGTCAGGACGAGGCTGGTCTGCCTGGGGAGCCTGTCGACGATGGCCTCGACCGCGTTGTTTGTCTCCGCCGCGACCCAGTCGTTGATCGTCTTGCTCGGTTCGCCGGTGGCGAAGTCGATGGAAAAGACTTCGCCACCGAACACGGACTGCATTTGGTGCGAATAGTCCGGCGTCAACGTGTAGCCCGGCGCCAGCCACAGGGCGTTGGCAAACGTCACCGTGGCTTTTTCCGACGGCGGCAAATCATTGATCGCGGCCAAACTCTCATACGGAACCCCCACGGCCTCACGGATGGACTCCCTGAGGGGGGCCCTGGTGGCCTCGCCGATCATGCTGACGGCGATCTCCATGCTGGCCGGCGACAGCACCACATTGCCGTCCCCCTGGTCCAGCAATCCCTGGTACACCCGGGCGCCCAGGGTTTCGGCTGGCGGATCAAGGGCGACGACCGACGAGGGGATCGCCATCGCGCCGGCCGGATCGGGTTGCCCGCCCTCCGCCACGACCGTTCCGCCACCGTTCTGCGAGGACTCCGTCCCCGTCTGGGCGAAGGCCGGTGAGGCCAACGACACCAGCGGCTGGCCGCCGCGACCCCGCTCGATCCCCGTGCCCGGCGCCATGCCGTCAATGGCCAGGCCGCAGCCGGCCCACACGCCCACAGCCCCCATCAGGGCGGCCCGGCAGGTGCGCCGCAGCCCGGATCCGCGGACCGATGGACGGTACCGTCCCTCCACGGGGATTGCATGGCCGCTCATGTCTTCGTCCCTTTCTCCAATCGGTGGCTGACTGGCACTGGGCCCGGATCACCCTCCGCCCGCACGCGCCGTTCAGGGGAGAACCCGGTAGGTCGACTTGGCCATGGACCAGCGCGCCCGCCGAACGTTGGAATCCGCGCCGACCGTAGGCTGACGCAGCTGTTTCGCCAAGGTATCGATGAAAGCCTGAGGACCAGAGACCGCCAGCACTTCGTCCAACAAGGCCTGATCCAGGGGCGCCTCGGACACCACGGCCACCAGCAGATACTCGCCCGCCGGGGGCGCAACGGTGAACCATTCGTAGCCAGTGTTCAAGACATCGGGGACAACCTGTGACTGTCCCGGCCGAATGACATACCGGTCGATGTAGGATTGTGGAGCCGGGATGACGCGACTTACGGTGCCCGACGGGCCAACCTCGAACAGCGTGAAGTGTCCCCCCAGGTCCGTATCGACCCGGATGCGGATGCGGTCGCCGATGGGCCGGTCCGGGGTGGGTTCGACCCGGATGGCCAACTGGGCCTCGGACGGCGGCGGATTGAGTCCCCCATTGATGGCGTCTCCCGGATCGTTCGCCGCCGCGCCCGTGACGACGTCTGAACTCAGGACCGCCCGCCGCGCCGACAGACCCGGCGTCAGGCCAAGCCCGCAGATGTCACGGTTCCGCTGGCAGTACGCCTCTGATTCCTCCGTCACGTAGTCGAGCAACTCGGCATGGCTGACGACGCCGTCGTGGTCGAAATCGGCCTTCAATTCGGCGATGCCGGCAACGAAACGCCCGGTGAAGACCCCTTGGGGAACAGGAGTCTCGTCGTCGACCAGCGCGAGCTGGCTCGGGCTGACCGCCGTCCAGGTCGTGACATGGCTGTCCAGGGCCTCGAATCCAGGCGCCAGTTGAGCCGCGCGCGTGCTTCCCCGCGTGGGGCTCGCCACCGCCCGCCACGGCGTTCCTGACGGCATACGGCGCAGGCTTCGGTTCTGGGCGGGACCGAAACCCCGCGTCATGGTCCCCGCGTGGCAGCTGTCGATAACCACGGTGACCTGTCTGTCGGGTATCCGCGCCAGCAGCGCGCGGATCTCGTCGTCGCGGATGACGTTCTTGACGCCGTCCTCCTGGGCGGATCCATCCTGGGCCACCAGAACCTCATCGGTTCCGTCGCTTTCGTCACCGTCATCATCCGCCACGCTGAAACCATGTCCGGAAAACGACAGGAACACCCGGCCGCCGGGTTTCGAACCCTCGACAAGCCAGCTCTCGATCGCGGCGAGAATGCCGTCGCGTGTGGCGGCGGAGTCCTTGAGAACCTTCACCTGATCCGTCTGGTAGCCAAAATGCTCGACCAGGAGGGTTGCCATGTTGTCGGCGTCGACGGTCGAGCCGACCAGGTCGTTGAGGTCGCCGACATAGTCGTCAATGCCGATGACAAGCGCGCGGTCTGAATCCGTGGGGGTCGGCGGCGGCGGCGGTGCCGGCTGGCCATTGTAGCGCGGGAGCGCGACGTATTGCTCGATCCACGAGGCGTACGCCGAAACGCGGGTGTAGACGCTGGGTTTCGGAAGGCACGGGACGGCCTCCGAGCCGGGGCCCCAACTGGTCAATCCGATTTGATAGTATTGCCCGTCCGCCGCGCGGGTCAGAATGGGCCCCCCGGAGTCCCCTTTGCAGGTATCGGAGACCCCAACGCCGGCGCATATCTGGTTCTCGGTGATCAGCCCCCTCAGGTTCGGCGTCATCTGACGCCGGCAGTCCGGCACCGAGACCACCGGAACCTCCGCGCGCAGGAGCTGTTCCGACGTGGCGGTCCCGCGTCGATCCGTCCGCCCCCAGCCGACGACGACCGCGTCTTGGCCGGATTGCTCGACCTGCGCGGCAACCGGTCCGACACCGAGGCGGACGGTCGGCACGTCAAGGTCGTCCTCCAGTTCCAGCAGCGCAATGTCGTGCAGCTCTCCGTTCGTGGAAATGTAGTCCGGATGAACAATGGCCCGAGTGACTTGCGACGCGGGGCCATAGGTACGGACCTTGCCGGGCGCCACCACGTCGGGCCGACGGACGTTGCCGGCCTGCACAATGACCGTGGCGGTCCCCCGGACCGGATCCAGGATGACGCGGTTATCCTCATCGTAAACACAATGCGCGGCGGTGAGCACCCAGCGGGGCGCGACCACGGTCCCGCCGCACATGATGTTCCCCTCGCGCTTTGCAATGAAGAGGAAGGCCTGATACGGCCAAGCGTTCGCGCGAGCGGGCCTGCCGCCGATGATCCGCGTCCCCCCCGAGGGGAGGACGGGACGGTTGGCGGGGCGCACCAGGCGGTCCTCACCGCTCGCCTGGTCACCGGACGGGTCTTGAGTCCCGCCCCGAACGATTTCGAACCGCGGCAGTCCGCCCTCTGCCCGCGCGCTGTTGCTTCCAAACAGGACCGCCACCGCGGCCACGGCGATCAGCAGCACCCCCAGGATTGAACGGTTCAGCATTGCGGGGCCCCTTGTGCGCAGGTGTACAAGGCGAACAATCCCAACCGATAGGACGCCGATCGCAATCGCTCTTCCATCCTGTCCGGCACATCAAGCGCACGCGTCGTGCCGTCCAGGCCACGCAACGCTTCGACCATGTCGGGCAATGGGCGATCCGTGGCGAGGCCGACCAGCAGATCGGCCCCGTAGGGGCGGCCGACCAGGATATCCTCCAGGATAAACGGCTCGGCCGGATCGCGCGGCCCGGCTTCCACCGCATCGAGAGGGTAAAGGAACTGGACGGTGCCGTCGTTGGCCAGATTGACGAGCGTCAAGTAAGGGTACGTGAGGTCGTCCATGATCAGCGTCACCAGTTCCCCGTCGGCGTAGGTCGGCTTCGGGGGCGACGCCGCGATTGTCAAGGGGGCCATTTCGGCCAGCGCGGCGAACCGCAGATGGGCGCGAGCCTTGCTCACAACGCCCTGCAATGCGTCGGCGTCGATGTCCTCGGCGACCACCGTATCAATGCCACTGATCACATCGCCGGTCGCCGGATCCCAGACGATGTCCGGCGTCTCGGTTACCGCGACGACCTGAACGCCCTCCAGTGGCGGCAGCCTCGCGGCGACCTCTCCGTGCACGGCCAGCCGGATGGGCCGATCGGGCATGGGAGCGGGCGAGGAGTGAGCGCCAGCGGCCGGTGACAAGTCCGCGTGCCAGTTCTCGTCACTGGCGACGATGCTGGGAATCTGCTGGCCCTGCGTTGCGGTCCTGATGTTCCGGATGATGTAGTCCTTGAACTCATCGAACCTGAGCACGCCGTCCCGGTCGGCATCCGCCGCGCCGCGCAGGCCCCGGGCGAAGTAGTAGCTCAGGGCGCCGCGCGGCACCGCCTGTCCGGACTCGTCGGGCAAGGCGATCTCCGGCGCGAGGCTGTCATCCAGCACGGCGGAAAACGAAAACAGGTTGTCGGCGATCGTCTCCTCGGCGCCCCCTGAGTCCACGTCCAATCCCTCGAACAGCATCGACTCATCGAGGTCCGCCATAAGGTCGCCCTCGACCTTGACGTTCGAGAATCGGTAGCGCGGTCGCACGCGCCGGTCGACGGCGCGGAAGGTCGTTCCCGAGTGGCAGGCGTCGACGACAAGGGCGACGGTGACGCCCTTGTCGCCAGCCTTGTCAACAAACGCGCCGATCTCGTCATCCAGGATGAAATCCTGGCGCCCGGGTCCGCGCCGTTCGAAGGCGTGCAGGGCCAGGAACTCGTCGTAGCCGTCCGCTTCTTCGCTATCGACGGCGGCGACGCGCTGCATTCCGTGGCCGGCATACGTCAGCAACAGCAGGTCACCGGGGTGCGCGCGCGCCAGGGCGCGATCCCATGCCCCCACAACGGCCCCCCGGGTCGCCTGGTCGTCGAGAAGCACCGACAGATCCGTGATGCCCAGCGTTCGCAGCGTCTCGGCGATATCCCGCGCGTCATTGACCGCGCCGCTCAGGTCCGAGAGGATGCCTTCCGGGTCGCGGTAGTCGTCGATGCCAACCACCACCGCCCGCCACTCGCCGGCCTGCGCTTGCGCGAGAGCCGGATCGGACACCATGCCCAGCAGCGCCGCGCCGGCAAGACTGCCGGCCAACAGCGCGGACGCCACGGGTCGGCACACTCTATTGGGCACAGACACCATAGCGCTCCTCGGATACGCCACCCTGGCCGTAGAACACCTCGACCCTGCGGTTGATTTGCCAGCGCTCCTCCTGAGTGTATCCGCCCGGATTGCTCAGCCGCACAGGCACCCGTTCGCCGCACCACCGCACCCGCACGGATCCCGGGAAGCCGTTGGCCTGAAGATAATCCTTGAGGCGGAGCGCGCGCCGCTTTGACAGCTCCAGGTTGTGGATATCCGATCCTCGATCGTCGGTGTGGCCGATCACAGTGACGGAATGGGGCGTTTCCTTGCGCAGGATCGGCAACAGCCGCTCGGCCGAAACCTGGCCACGGGGATCGAACTCGGCCTTGTTTGTGACAAACGTGATTTGCGGCGTCTTTTTCGGAACGGCGATGCCCCGAACGGTCGGCGCGAAGTAAGGCGTCGGCGCGCCGCCGCGGGTCGTGGGCTCCACCGGAATGGAACTGAGGGACAGCGCCTCCGATGCCGCGTCGTGCACCGCCAGGATCGTCTCCTGGTCGGGCGGCGTGCGGGTGAAGCGCGTATCGTCAATCAGTTCGAGGGCTTTGAAGTACTGCTCGGTGGCGTCGCTGAACCGTTTCCGGGACATGGCGAGTTCGCCGAGCAGACGCCGCAATTCCCAATGATCCCCGTACGCGAGAAAGGCCTCGGCGTCCGCGATGACGCCGGAAACGTCCTCGCCCTTTTCGAGCCTGAGCCGAGCAAGTCGTGCCGCCAACAGGCCAAGGTTCGACCGCGCATCGATCCGGTTCTGCGGCGGGCAATAGAGGTCGATGTCCTCGATCAGACCGCTGGCTGTCGTGATATCAGCCTGCTTGAGCGCGGCGACAAATTCTTTCAGCGCACTGCGACAAGAGTCGGCACCGCCCGGCGTCGCACTGGCAGGCCCCGGACTTAAAAACAAAAACAAACCGACGCACAGAACCGCGCACCGTACATGCTTTGATAAACGGTCTTCCTCGTCCAACACTAGCCCCCCTCCAATACAAAGAAAGCGTTCGACGATCGGAATGCCAATACGATCAAAGGGAAATATCGTTTCTTTGTCCCCGAACCCATGAACCATAGGGAGGCGTATTTAAATATTGCATTTTGTGGTGTTTATCCTATTATAGATTTTCTGTCAAGGGGCACGGAACAGATTCGTCGGCAAGGTGCTGTTGAATGGTATTGCCGCGAGGCGGCACCCGGGCTCGGCCTTTCAATCGTCAGTCCGTCGCCCCGCGGCGACGGAAGGTGAACGGTGAAACCAGCAGTCGACAATTGAATACGGCGCCGATTCTCGTGCCTGGGGACGTGACTCCCCGAATTGGCCGGCAAAGCATTTAGGCGATTCCGATTTGATCTTGTTGGAGGGGGCAGTGGGTGACGTCCGGGTCTTCATTTCATCCCCAGGGGATGCACAGGCGGAACGCGCCCGCATTGAGAGGGCAATCGATCGACTAAACGGCCTGATAGGGGGCTCCGTCCGCCTCAAGGCGATCCGTTGGGAATCGGGCTACTACACGGCGGCCAGCACCTTCCAGACCCAGATTCCGGAAGCGGCGGAGTGCGACATCGTCCTGGCGGTTCTGCGCCACCGACTGGGGACGCCGCTGCCCGAGGACTTCAAGCGGATGTCGGACGGCGCGCCATATCCCAGCGGGACCGCCTACGAGATCCTCTCGGCGGTCCACACCAGCCAGCACAAAGGGACCCCCGACGTCTACGTGTTCCGCTACGCGCACCCACCCCAGGTGGGCAATATCGACGACACCGCGGCGCTGACCCAGACCCGGGAGGACTGGGAACGCCTGAAGGGGTTCTTCCAGTCCTGGTTCGAGACGGATACCGGTCAGTTCAAGGCTGCCTTCCATCGATATGACAGCGTCGACGTGTTGGAAGGTCAGGTGGAGGATCTCCTCCAAACCTGGGTCGAAGACCATCTGAACACGGGCCAGCTGGTCGAGTGGCCGATCCACCTCAAGGGCTCGCCTTTTCGAGGCCTTGCCGCGTTCGGCGCCCGGCACGCCGCCGTCTTCTTCGGTCGCCGGCGTGAAACCCTGCGCGCCGCCGAGGCGCTCAAGGATGCGGCGGACCGGGGCACACCGGCGCTCCTGCTGGTCGGCCCAAGTGGTTCCGGAAAATCCTCCCTGGCGCGCGCTGGACTGATCCCGCATCTGACCGCGCCGGGCGCGGTCTCGGACGTCGACCTGTGGCGGGTGGCCAGCCTCTGTCCGGGTGAACATCCCGACGGGCCCGTTGCGGCCCTGGCCGCGCGCCTGTTCACGGCCGAGCGGGATATGGAGCCGGACGATGAGGGCTGGCCGCGCGCCCTGCCGGAACTTGCCCACGGCGACTTCGCGACCCCGGACGCCCTTGCGGCGTTGCTCGCCGGCACGAACACCACTGCGGCAACAGGCCCCATCCTGGCCGCATTGGACCGCGTGGCAGAGGAAACCCGGCGCACGGAAGCGTTCGACAGGCCGGTCACCGTCCGCCTCTTGCTCCTCGTGGACCAGTTCGAGCAGCTTTTCGCCGACGCCGTGGATCAGGCAGACAGAACCGCGTTCACAACCCTGCTGCGGGCGCTTGTGGAGACGCGACGCGTCTGGGTGATCGGCACGCTGCGAGCCGACTACTATGAAGCCTTCATTGCCGACCCCAACCTGCTGCCCCTGAAGCGCGACGGCGCCCACGTCGATCTCCGTCCGCCCGGCATGGACGCGATGGCCGAGATCATCCGCGCCCCGGCACGGGCGGCCGCCCTCGTCTACGAGGTCGATGCCAAGGGTACCGGTCTCGACGAGCGGATTCTGGCCGAGGCCGATCGGCCCGACATGCTGCCCCTGGTCCAGTTCACGCTGAACCGGCTGTTCGAGGTCCGGAGCGAGGCGAGCGGCGAAATCCGGCTGACCCATGCCGCCTACGACGCCATGGGGGGGCTTGACGGGGCCATCAATCAGGAAGCCGACCGGGCCATCGCCAATCTCGGCGAGGCGGACCGGAAAACCTTGCCGCGCCTGCTCCGCCTGATGGTCGTGCCAGCCACCAACGCGGGCTCGGCCAGCGAGGCCTCGCGCCGCATGGCCGTGCGGCCGATCCCCTGGCGCACGGCCACGGGCGACCCGGCGCAACGCCGGCTCGTGGAGGCCTTGATCGAAGCGCGTATTCTGTATCTGTCCGGAAGCGGCCCAAAGGCGCACGTTCAGCTCGCGCACCAGCGCGTCCTGGAAAGCTGGGCGCTCGCACGCAAGATCGTCGCCGACAACGTGGACTTCTTCCGCATCCGCCAGGATGTGGAGGACGCCCGCGTCCGCTGGCAGACCAGCAACCGCCCCCGCGACCGCCTGATCCCCCCAGGCGTCGCGCTGGCCGAGGCGGAATCCCTCGCCGCCCGGTTCCAGGATGAGTTGACCGAGGACACGCGCGGCTTCATCCGCGCTTCGGGCCGGCGGGCGCGGCGGCGCCAGAGGCTCACCACCATGGCCGCGGCGGTCTTCGCGGGCGTCGCGGTGCTCGCCGCTTGGTCGTACATGCAGGCGGAAACCGCCCGGAATGAGGCGGCCGGCAACTACCAGATCGCCCTGAATGTGGTCGACGGCCTCGCCCTGGACATCATCGAGGGCCTGCAAACCAACTGGAGCGTCCCCGTCGAGGAGAAGCTTTACGTCGCCGACAGGATCGAGGGAAATCTCGGCGACCTCGTGGCGGAGGTTGAAGACGACCAGGTACTGAGGTTGCGGTACGCGGATGTCCTGGCGTCGACCGCATACATGCTTGCCCTCGTCGGTCATCACCGCGCGGCGGAAGACAGCGCGCAAAACGCCGCCCGACAATTGGCGACGATCGATCCGGACACCATCGACACACGCGGCTGGGACAAGGCCCGGCCGGCGGCGTTGACCCAGGCCCGGGTGAACGTCGCTTTGGCCTTGGGACGATGGCAGGCCTTCGATCAAGCCGCCGTGGAGCGCCATCTCCGCAGCGCAGAGGACAGCCTGGCCCGCCTGTCCGCCTCGGAGACGGAGGTCACGGCTTCCGACGTTGCAGAGCTCAGGGCATGGATGGACGATCTTCGGATCACCCTGATGATCGCCAGACGCGACACCCTGGCCTACCAGGAAGAGCATATGGCGGCGGTGGAGCGCCGCCGGGCCGACCTCGAACGGGCCCGCGACAATGGCGACACCCGCGCGGCACGCCTCATCGCCTTCCACCTTGCCAAGCTCGCCGTGGGCGATGCCGCCTTCGCGGCGGGAACCGGAGCGCGCGACTTCGAGGACCGGCACAAACGCGCGTCGGAGATTTCGGCGGAAGTGGCCTCGGTTTTCGTCGAGCCATCGGATCCGGCCCTCGTCTATATCGAGGCCAGCATGGACCTGACCCGGGCGGCGAACCTCGCCGAACGGGGTGGACAGGACGCCACAGCGTTGGCGACCCGCGCCATCCAGCGCTTGTTCGGCCTTGTCCAGCAGGATTTCCTGAACCTGGAATGGCGGCACATCCTGACCCACGCGCTGGGCCGGCGGGCACAGTGGGCGTCGGCGCATTCCAACGCGACCCTGTCGTTGGGCGACGCCCTGGCCGCGCGCCAGATCGCCCTGTCCAGTCTCAGGGACGGGGGTCTGACCCGCGATGTGTTCGCGACCGCGAACTGGGCGGACTACGTCACCGGCGCGCATCGCGCGGTGGGCAGCCAGGATGCCCGCGCCGCCTTCGCCCGCATTACCACGCGTGTCGACGGTTTGGCGGCCGACGGCGTGGACGATCCCGCCTTGGCGCGGTTCAAGTTCCTCGCGAAACAGGGGCTGGCGCGCCACCTGTTGAAACGGGCCGAGGCCGGACCCGCGCGAGCCGACGATGCGTCGAGGCGCCGTCTCCTGCTGGAGGCGAAGGAAGCGGCCATGGCCGCTCTCGACACCCTGCCAGACCGGCCGCCGGCCGACGGGACCGCCAGCTTGCCGACGGAGATCGACCGGCACGCCGCACTCACTGATTTGGTGCGAATCGCCGAACAAATGACGGAGACGCGCCTGCTTGACCAGGCGCTCGACGACGCCCTGCGGCAAAACGCAGTGCTGTTGTCCCTGACCGGCGGGGGCGCGGTTTGGCATCAGGACCGGGGCGCTTTGCGTGCGCGCCTGGCGGATACGCGCGCCGAACAGGACCGGTGGCAGGAGGCTGGGGAGGCCTATGCAAGGGCGGCGCGCGATTTCGCCAAGGCAATGGCCGCGGACGCCCCGACGGCGGCGCGGCTGCAGAACCTCTTGGCCTATGCCCAACGCGCGCTCAAAGCCCAGGCCAAGACAGGGGACTGGGCAGCCGCCAAGGCCCTGTTTGCCGAGGTCACGGAGATTTTGGACGGATTGGACACGCTTCCCGGCGATCCAAGGACCCGTTTCGACTCTTGGATCGCGTTGACCGAGGCCCTTGAAACAGCGGCGCCCTCTCCCTCCGCGTTTCAAGACACGATTGTCGATCTCCAGTCCCAGGCGGACCGCGTCACGACGCGCCTGCAGCGTCCGCCCACCGAGACGGACCCGGCGCACGGAAATCGAGCGCACGCCATCGATTTCCGCCCGTTGGACCTGCCAACCGCCGCCGGATCGAGCGCACAGGCCGGCGTCCCGGACGGCTCCATCGGCTGGGAGGCGCCGCCTCTCATGTCCGGGCCATGGACCACGCTGGTTGGCGCGGACTTCGAGACAGCCGTCGGCCATCTCAAGGCCATGCAGCATCATGTGCCTGGAGAGAACCGCCGGCAATACATCCGCATTCGGACCTTGCGTCTCCCGTTCTACCAGGACGCCCGGGTTCTCGAAGCTGAGTATCCGGGACCGGATGGTCGCATCCTGTCCCTGGGGGCTTTGCGGGCGAAAGGCGTCACCCGTCTTCTGGACGGCACGGAACTGTACATTGTTGCCGCCAACAGCAGCGGCCTGGAGATCGATACCCACTCGCTGGCGGCTGGGTACCTTAAGTTCCGACAAGCCTACACGGCCCCGCACGGCAGCGGACCGCCCGACCGCATTGTCGAGAGCCTGGCCGATCTACACCTGCAGCCGGGCGTCGATCCGAGCACGCGGGAGCGGATCGGGGCCTTGATCCGCCCTCTGGCGGTCTGGCGCGATCCGGATGCGCCCGGGGGATGGCGGGCCACGGCGGCCGTTCTGCGGGGCAACACACTGCTCCACGCGGCATTTCGTCTCGATCAAGCGGGCACCGTCACCATGACCGAGCATCGGGTCGTGGCCTCGGGGCTGCTTGTCCGCCGGCGCTGGTTCAGCACGGACGGTTCGCTGGTGACCGACAGACCGCACGGTCTCGACGTTCGCGCGCTCGATCTTCCGGACGTCCAGGCGGAACCGCGCATTTTGTTGCGCTTGGCGGAGGGCAATGACGCGGCGACATCGCTCGGCGCGGTCACGCTCATCGACATGGCGATGGCACACGCCAAGCTGGCCACGGAGCACGGGGAGATGACCCAGGCCGCCTATGCGGGCGAATTGGCGCGGGCCGCCCGCACCCTGCGAGACCAGGATCGCCCGCAGGTGGCTGAACGCTATGAACGGGAGTTGAGGGCCCTCTCGGCGTCGACCTCCGGCGAACAGGCTGAATAATACCGCCCATCGAAAAGGTGGACCGTTCTTGCTGGCCGTCCATCACACCGCGGCTCGAGATCCCTCGGCTCGCTTAGGGCGGATCGCGTTGTGGGGCGCCGTCACGCCCATGGCGTCCTGGAGACCGCCGTCATCCTTTCCGACGATGCCGGGCAGTTCAATGTCGGCGAGCACGCGTCGTGCTGGGTCCACGCCGAGCGGCTGGTTCACAAGCTCGACACCTTCACCGAGGCGGCCCGCCACGCCAAGGAAACGGTTCGGTCCCTGATCTGGCGGTTCTACACCGACCTGAAGGCCTACCGCGCCGCGCCCATGCCGCGCCGCAAGGCCGAACTGAAGGCCCGGTTCGCGCGCATCTTCAGGCGCCGAACCGGGTTCGTCACCCTGGGTCGCCTGCTGGCCCGACTGCGGGCCAACAGGGACGAACTCCTGCGCGTCCTGGATCGGCCGGAGATCCCGCTGCACACCAACGGCTCGGAAAACGACATCCGCTGCCATGTGACCCGCCGCAAGGTCAGCGCCACCACCCACAGCGACCACGGGCGAGACTGCCGTGACGCCTTCCTCGGCCTGAACAAGACCTGCCGCAAGCTCGGCGTCTCGTTCTGGGATGACCTCCACACGCGACTGGGATCCGATACGCTACGGACCGCAGCCGGGCGCGGGTGTCGGGCGCCGAGGCCATGCGCCGCACGCACCGGACAGCGGCCCACGCCGACGGGCTATTTTCCGCCCGACCGGATCAACGCCCGGGCCGCATCCCACACGCCGCGCGGCTCCGCCGTCAGCATCCCCGGCCACTCCATCACGGCCTGCGCCAGCATCCCCAGCGCCAGGCTGCGCGGCGCGCCGGCGCGGCGTTTGGCCACGGCCAGGGCGCGGCGGTGACGGGCGCGCGCCTTGTCCCGTCCGGTCGACGCGGCCGGATCGAGCGCGGCCGCGCGCTGCCACAGCCGGTCCCACGCGCCTATGGACGGCAGCGGCAGCGCCGCGGTCATCACCGGCGCCTCAGGCGGGAGAGACGCCTGCCCCAGCCTGAACACGGACCGCGGGCTGGCCTTCAGCGCACGTAGAATCCAGTCCTCGATCATCGTTTCCGGCTGGGTCTCGTCGAAGCCGCCGACCATCTCCCACGCGGTCCGGGTCATCGCCAGCGGCGCCCCGTGTGTGGCGGCGATTCCGTCCATCAACGCCGCCGGGGTCAGCGGGGCGACCGCCTCGTCGCCCGGATCGTGCCCGACCATCGCCGCCACGGTATCCGTCCGCCGCTCCAGAAGGTCCCAGCGCGTGCTCGCGATCGCCGGGGGAACGCAGGTTCCCGGCACGACGAAGGCCAGCACCGCGCCGCGCGCCAGCGTCGCGCCGGCGTTCAGGGCGGTGGTGACGGTCAGGCCCTCCGCGTGGTGCGGCCGCACGGTCGGGTCAAGGCGGACAAAGTCCCGGATGACCGCGCTGCACGCCGGCCCGAGGCCCGTATCGACGACGATCACCTCGTGCGACGGCCTGGTGATGGCCAGCATCGAGGTCAGCGTCTCGCGCAAGGCGCCGGGATCGGCCGAGCCCGCCACAATGAGGGAGACGACCGGTGTGTCGGGACCGGGTCCTCCGGGACCGCTTCCCGGATCGCCGAACAGTGGAAAGGGCATGTGCATGGCGCCGCTCCTCGGGCAGATCGGCCCAGGCGGCGTCCCGGCTCGCGCGGGAGCGCGCGTCGGGCAGACCGTCAGGGGGAATGTGTTTCCCGAATAATGGCAAGTCGTGTGCCAACTGAAAAGGGGGGCTGTGCCGGCCGGACAAAAGATATATAGAATGGAGGTCGGATCGAGTTCGAGGTGTCGGCGCAAAGCAGTGCGCGGTCTGTTTTCGGCGGAGACTAACGGTCTGATCGACTTCCCGCTGCTTCCTTGTGTACTTTCTAGATTGTCCGTTGCGTATGTTTAATAATATGCCGGCCTTTTATTGGCTGGCGCGCGGGCCAGAGCGCGAGGAGGCGCCTCTTGTCGCAAGTGATCTTTGCTATAACAAATCCTGTTGTACAGTACCCGTTGGGCAATCCGGCGGCACGCCCGTCACCCCGACCATGCCATTTTGCGAAACACCCAAACGGCCCCCGGGATTTCGGCCTTTCTGACATCGGCGCGCGGTCAAAATGACCGATCGCCGAGATCGCTGAACGACACGTGCCGCACCCAAAGACCGCGTACCGGCCGACCGAAGCGTTGCGTCTTTGCCATGCGACGTGCGCCTTGGCGTCGGCGGCGTTCCATCTCCCCGGTGACGCTTCGCGTTGCGACTTGAAAGACCCGCTCGGCCGAATGGCCGCGCGTGTTGCGATCTCATCACAGGGTGGGGGCGAGAACTTTTGTCATCTTGTTTCCTTTGCCCCGCTGCCGGAACTAAAGTAGAACGAATGGAGGCGGAACGCGGGCGTTCGCCCTTGACGGGGATCACCCGCCGCCGGGGTAACGGGCCGGGGTGACGGTCCGTGACCAGGAACGACGAGCGAACCGATGGGATCGGCGGTGCTCTGGGTGGAAGGCGCGCGGGCAGGCCCTGGGCCGGTCCGCTCAGAGGGAACAACAACAGCGACCGACGACACGCGCAATGGACGCCGGCGCAAGGGGCATAACGGCATGTTGACGCGCAAGCAGCACGAACTCTTGGTCTTTCTCGACGAGCGTCTGAGTACCACCGGAGTCGCGCCAAGCTTCGACGAGATGAAGGACGCGCTTGGTCTGCGCTCGAAGTCGGGCATCCACCGGCTGATCTCGGCACTGGAGGAACGCGGGTTTATCCGCCGCCTGCCCCACCGGGCGCGTGCCCTGGAGATCCTGCGCCGGCCGGGCGAGGCCGCCGAACCTGCCGTCGCCGAGTCGCGCCCGCCGGAGCCGGCGGTGCATGGCCACTTTGACCCAAAGGTCATCCGGGGCGATTTCAGTGGCCACAGCCTGCCGAGTGCCACGGTCCGCGAGGCCATCGACGCCGTGCACCTGCCGCTGTTGGGCAAGATCGCCGCCGGTACACCCATCGCCGCCCTGTCCGATGCTTCCAACCTGATCGAGGTGCCCGCCGGGCTGCTGGGGCGGGGCGATCACTATGCCTTGCAAGTGGATGGCGATTCGATGATCGATGCCGGCATCCTGGACGGCGACACGGTGCTGATCCGCAGTTGCGATATGGCCGACTCCGGCGCCATCGTGGTCGCGTTGGTGGACGATCACGAGGCAACCCTCAAGCGCCTGCGCCGCAAGGGCCAGTCGATCGCCCTGGAGCCCGCGAATCCGGCGTACCGGACGCAGGTGCTGCCAGCGGACAGGGTCAAGGTGCAGGGGCGCCTGGTGGGCCTGATGCGGCAGTATTAGAGCAGATCGTGAACACTCTGAATCACCTCGTGTTTCAGAGTGTTCACGTGAGTGTGCTCTAAATCGAATATTTGGGGCGGATTCACGTGTCCCATTTACCCTGCCGAGCGGGTCAAATGGGACGCGATCCGCCCTAGACCTGTGCACCATTGCCGGCCTGGACGCGGCGTGACGCGGCAAGGGGCGGAGGCGGAGGCGGACCCGCTCAGGGAAGCAGGTCCCGGAGGGGAGCGGCCCTGGCAGATCGGTCGCCGCAAGTCCGCCGCCGTATGGTATAGTGCCGTGACTGACCCTATGTCGTTCCTTGGTCGCAATCACCGACCCGTGTCGGGCAAGTGATCAACAGGGCGCCGGACGAGGGGGTCGGGAGCGCGGCAGCCTGCGTTCGCATTCCACGGTGTGAGCCGACCGTGGTTGGTCACGGATGATCGCTGCGCGGCGTGGCCCGCTTGCACTCCGGACTCCGGCCGGGGCGTGGGCGGGTCTCGGCATGGGCCGGTCCGGTGCAATGAAACCGACGGAGCAGGTCTCCCTCTACCATCGCGGGGCCGGCCTATGAAAGGCGCGTTTGGCGAGGGGCATTGCCGGAAAAGCGGGCATCAACCAACTGCTCGAGTCGAACTTGGTGGTCATTTGTGCGACGTGGCGGTATAATGATCCAGTTGGTGAGTGTGGGCGATGACGGATCAGGGGGACAACGACGTGTACGGAAACAGTGCCCCGTCGGCCAAGAACCCGAGCGCTTCGCTTGGGGAAACCGGGCAATTTGACACCCGGCATCTGCTGGAACTGGCACGCCAGCGATCGCAGGAGTCGCGCGAGTCGCTGGCCTCCTTCATGATGGATTTGTTGGACGGGCGTCCCGGCACGCTGTCCGACAGCGAACGCTCGCTGATGAGCGACATCCTGCGCACCATCATTTTCACGGTGGAGCGGTCGATCCGCGACCGCCTGGTCAGTGTCTTGGCCGACATCAAGGGCTGCCCCCATGACCTGATCTGGTTCCTGGCCAACGAACCGATCGAGATCGCCTATCCCATCCTCCTGCGCAGTAAAGTGTTGCGCGACGAGGATCTCATCGAACTGATCAAGCACAAGGCGATTGAGCATCGGTTAACGATCGCCAAACGGGCCAATCTTTCCGAGACCGTGTCGGACACCATCGCGCACATCGGCGAGTCCGAAGTCATTGTCGAAATGCTGCGCAACGAGACGGCGGCCATCGCCGAGGCGACGCTGGCCTACCTGGTGGAGCGGTCGCGAACGGAACGGACGTTCCACGAGCCCCTGGTCAAACGGCCAGAAATGACCACTGAGTTGGCGCAGAAGCTGTACCACTGGGTTTCCGCCGCGTTGCGCCAGTACATCCTGGCGAACTGGGCGGTTCCCGCCGCGACCATCGACGAAAGCCTGGAAACCGTTCTGGAAGACACGGCGATCCTCAAGGACGAGGACGGCGTCGAGGTGCGGGCGGATGCCTTAGCGCAGGCGGTGGTGGGTGATCGGGACCGCCTCAAGCGGCTGGTCATTTCTTCGATGGCCGTGGGCGATATTCGTCTGGTCGTCTCGCTGATCAGCACGTCCCTTGGCCTGCGCAAGGTACTGGTGCGCCGCGTTCTGGTCGAACGCACCAGCGAATCGCTGGCCATCGTGTGCCGGGCCTTGGGTATGACCTGCCGCGAGTTCCTGGATTTCAGTGCCGCCGCCGCGCGCCTGAAGGCCCACGCGTCCGGCCGCTTGGACGAAGACCCCGCGACCCTGTCCGACTTTTTCGACCGCGTCAGCGAGGAAACGGCCCTGTCCGTGATCTCTCACTGGTGTCGTCAACCGGGCTTTCTTGGCGCCGTGCGCGACCTGGAGGCGTGGCGGAATGACTGAGGTGCTTCGGTATTCCGATATCGGGCAAGCAAAATGGACTGAACCTCACGACGTTCGTTACCTCGCCCTGACGACGATCCTTCCGTACATTGTCTGGGAAACCGATCCCCAGGACAGGGTGCGGTTTATCTCAAGCCTTTCTTTGGAAGTGCTGCAGCGGCACCCCTCGGAACTGATCGGCGAAGCGTTCAGTTCTGTGTTCGAGGATCGGTCCTGGACCCTGAACGCGCATTTACGACGGGCCGGCAGGGTGCCGACGGGCGAGGGCCCCTTGAGCCCGATGCATCAAGCTCGGACCGTTCGCGGCACGCCCCTTTACTGCCGGGTCGAAGGCCGGCGCTGCTTCAATCCAAGCACGGGCCAGTTGATCGGCAAGATCGGAATCGCGGAATTCGAACCACAGGAGACCATGCGCCGGGCCGTTGCCGGCGGCTTGGCCGACGCCCTGTCCAAGGGGTTGCTGGGCGTCGTCCTGGTGGACGGGCAGGGCACGGTTCGGTTCGCCAACCCGGTGTTCCTGCGTGCGGTTGGCGCGGATGACGCCCCGCCGGTCGGGCGCCGGCTGTCGGAATACCTTCAGATGCCGTCGCCCTGCACGCCCACGGAGTCAGGCAAGGGCGTCTGGCACAGGATGCAGACCGTCGTGAAGCGGGATGGGATCCCGCATCCCCTGGTGGCCGTGTTCAGCGTCCTTCGGGGTGAGCGGGGCTGCCAACTGGTGATCCTGGTGGACGAACATGCGCGCCACCTGGCCGCCTCCCTGCTCAATGACGCGGACGGAGCCGACGCCGTTCTTTTTGAGTACGCGGAATCGCTGCTCGCCGGGTTCGACGATCTGTGGACGGAGGTCATTGGCCTCCTGGAGGGCGCTCCGACCGCCACGGGCCAAGCGACGGCTTCGTCCGCCGGGGGCGACCCTGCGCACGAGGCGGACGCCGAAGTCCCGAACGATGTGCTGACGACCCTGACCGGCCGGCAGGCCCAGGTGCTCCAGCTTCTGGCCTGCGGTCACACCAACAAGGAAATCGGCCGCGAGCTCGGTATTTCCGAGGCGACGGTCAAGACCCATGTCCGGTCGCTCATGGATGCCCTGGGCGCCGGCAACCGAACGTCCGCCGCGGCGCTCGCCTCCCGTTACTTCCCCCCGAATTCCTAGTGCATTGATCCAGACAAAAGATGCAACGCACATCATTTGCCTGGATCGAAAATGCACTAGATTCCGCCCTAACTATTCGATTCAGAGTTTTCACGTGAATCTGCTCTAGAGTCTTTCTTCTAGAGAGCCGCACCGGCGCGCCTCGGTATCGTCGCGCGCTGACTCTTTGGCGCGAGCGATACGACGCGCGGCTGGCGGCGCGTCGGACGACTGCATTGCGTCCCCGCATAGTCTCGACTGGTAGGGCTCCCCCTTGAAAATGGAACGGGACAGGATTCCATTTCCGTGCAATGTGCTCTATCGTGCGGGTGCTTCGAAACCCAACGCGTCATTTCGGTTGAGTCTTGATCCCTTCCGTGAGGTTGCCCTGTGGGTCGATTGAAATCCTCTTGCCGGGCGCCCGGATGGAGACGCAGGACGAAAGCGCCAAGACCCAACGGACGTGATCCGAGATCCTCGGCGGCGAAAGGCCCATCGCCATGGCGAAAGAAATGCGTCGGATTCTGTTGTCCGAGGCGGAATTTACGGATGCACTGCGGCGCTTCGTCCGGGCGCGGGATCAGGTGTTTCATGGGGCGGCCCTGCAGACCAGCCGCGTGACGAGCGCGGATCCGCTTGAGGTCGAGGTCGTCGTGCAGCATAGGGACCGCCAGGAACAGGTTATGACGCTGAGCGCGACGCTGCTCGCGGCGGCGGTCATCCGCTTTTGCATGGAACAGCGCATCCCCTTGCCGCGCGCCGCCGAAAAGTCGGTCCGGCGTGTATCGGGGGGCGTTGCCCTGGACATGCAGATCGACCTGTCGCCGGGCTGACGCGCCCACCCCACGGCGCCCCCTGCCCGGGACGCGCGGCACGGGACCGTCGCCAACGCCCAAGGCCGAATTCGGCTCATGCCTGGGCGGAGAACTCCTCGTTTGTGGCCTGGACGGCCGTGATCCACCTTGGTGGCATGGGCCGGCGCCTTTCGCGCCCGCCGACCGACCGCAAGGAGATCGCGCGATGACCCACGCCACGTGTTCCGTTCCACCCCGGATCGCGCCCGCCTCGACGGCGTTGCCGCGCGCGGTGTCGGCCAGCCGGCACGCCACCATGCAATCGGCCGCGGCCGGCCTGGCACGCTTGGTCGTGGCTTGGCGCCACCGCGCCCGCTCGCGCGCCCAGCTCCAGGCCATGGACGACCGCATGTTGCGCGACATCGGCCTCGATCATCTGAGCGCCTGGGACGAGGCCCGCAAGCCGTTCTGGGTGCCGTAAGGGCGACCAAGGGGATCGCGGCGACCGCGACCGACCGGACTCGGGGGGTGCTTGGCGCCCCCCGTTTGCGTGTGCGCGCTCCCCTTGGTCGGCGCGGCGCGGACACGCCCGCCGCCAAGCGGATGAGTCCGGTCATGCGTCTGCTCACGGGCATGGTCTTGGCCACACCGACCGATTACACTCGGGGCCGGTTGACCCCTCCGGATCGCAGGAGCGCCGCCCGCCATGACCGCGTCGCCAGGGCCTGTCCCGCCCGAGTCCGATCCCGTCCCGTCGTCAAGCGAGACCAAGCAGCTCGCCGCGCTGCTGCCGCGCGACCACGCCGTCGACGTGCGGCTGTCCATTCCCGTGTTCGGGCGCCGATACTACTTCGTGGTGCTGGCCGGCACCGAACTGCGCAGCGCCGCGCGCCGCGCCCGCGAGCGCACGTTGCATCCCCTGCTGACCCTGGGCAACGTGCTGTTCCTGGGTGGCGTGGTCGCCGCCATCTATGCGTTCAGCCTGGTGGTGCTGGTGGTCCTGAACGGAATGACGGCCGGGTAGGGACGGCCGGCCCTTCTCGGCGATCGCCGCCTATGATCCAGACCAGGAGCCTTCTTCATGCCGCTCGACGTCAATCCGCCGGTCGTCAACGACCTGTCCGCCTTGTGGATGCCGTTCACCGCCAACCGCCAGTTCAAGGGCGCGCCGCGCCTGCTGGTGGCGGCCGAGGGGATGCACTACACCAGCCACGACGGCCGCCAGATCCTGGACGGCACGGCCGGCCTGTGGTGCGTCAACGCCGGCCACGGCCGCCCCGAGATCGTCGAGGCCATCCGCGCCATGGCCGGCCATCTGGACTACGCCCCGCCGTTCCAGATGGGCCACCCGCTGGCCTTTGACTTCGCCAACAGGCTGGCGCGGATCATGCCCGACGGCCTCGATCATGTGTTCTTCACCAACTCGGGCTCCGAGGCGGTCGAAACGGCGCTGAAGATCGCCATCGCCTACCACGCCGTCCGGGGCGAGGGTGGGCGCACCCGCCTGATCGGGCGTGAGCGCGGCTATCACGGTGTGAACTTCGGCGGCATTTCGGTGGGCGGCATCGTCAACAACCGCCGCCTCTTCGGTGGCCTGCTGAGCGGCGTGGACCACCTGCCCCACACCCACCTGCCGGAGCGGAACGCCTTTTCGCGCGGCCAGCCGGAACACGGCGCCCACCTGGCCGACGATCTGGAGCGGCTGGTTGCCCTGCACGGGCCGGAGACCATCGCCGCCGTCATTGTCGAACCCATGGCCGGCTCGACCGGCGTGCTGATGCCACCAAAGGGATATCTGGAGCGCCTGCGCGAGATCACCGCCCGGCACGGCATCCTGCTCATCTTCGACGAGGTCATCACCGCCTTCGGCCGCCTGGGCAGCGCCACCGCCGCCGAGCACTTCGGCATCACGCCGGACATCCTCACCACCGCCAAGGGGCTCAACAACGCCGCCGTGCCCATGGGCGCCGCGTTCGTCCGCCGCGAAATCTACGACGCCTTCATGAGCGGCCCGGCGCACATGATCGAGCTGTTCCACGGCTATACCTACTCGGGCCACCCGCTGGCCTGCGCCGCCGGCATCGCCACTCAAGAGATCTACCAGCGCGAGGGCCTGCTGACCCGCGCCCGCGACCTGGAAGAGACCTGGGCCGACGCCGTGTTCGGGCTGAAGGGCCTGCCCCACGTCATTGATCTGCGCACCATGGGCCTGGTCGCCGGCATCGAGCTGGAGCCGCGCCCGGGCGACCCCGGCAAGCGCGCGTTCGAGGTGTTCCTGAAGTGCTATGAAAAGGGCGTGTTGATCCGCGTGACCGGGGACATCATTGCGCTTTCGCCGCCGCTGATCATTGAGCCCGGGCAGATCGACCAGCTTCTGACCACGGTCGGTGAGGCGATCAAGGAGGTGGGGTGATGAGGCCAATCGTTGATGTCCGCACGGATGGGGCCGCTTTGCACGTCGTCCTGGCGGACGGCCGCAAACTGGCCGCGGTTGGATGAAGATACTTCGATCGCCGGCTTTGTTCGGCTGTCGTGACGCGTCGCCTGTGCCCGCCTGGGCGATCTGGGGCGCGGTCGGAGAAGACAAACGCCATGCCCACGATCAGCATGTTCTATGGCATCATTATTCTCATGTTCTACCGAGATACGCGACAGCACCATCTGCCGCACATCCATGCGCGCTACCAGGGGGAAGAGGCGGCCCTTGCCATTGAGGACGGGACCGTTCTTGACGGAAGGCTGCCGCCGAAACAGCTCAAGCTTGTCCATGCGTGGATTGAGCTGCATAAGGAAGAACTCATGGTCAACTGGGACTTGGCCGTGAACGGTGAGGCTCCGTTCCGGATCGCGCCCTTGCAGTGAGGCCCCCGATGCCCGTCGACGTCATTGCCGTCCGGCCGCTGCCGGAGTATTGCCTGGAGTTGGACTATGCCAACGGAGAGCGCCGCCGGTTCGACATGCGCCCCTTGCTGGCCATGACTCCGTGGACGGCGATTGCGGCACCGGCGCTCTTCAAACGCGTGCGCGTGGAACACGGTACGGTCGCCTGGCCCGGCGAGATCGACGTGGCGCCGGAAACCCTGTACGCGGACTCTGTGCCGATGGCGTGGGCGGCACAGACGCAGCGGCGTCCCGGTTCTGTCTAGAGCAGATCGTGATCAATCTGAATCACCCCGTGCTTCAGTTTGATCACGATTTGCTCTAAATCAAATAGTTAGGGCGGATTCACGCGTCCCATTTGCCCAGCGGCGCGGGTCAAATGGGACGCGATCCGCCCTAGGGCCGTTGCAATGGATCACCGGCGTTTATTGTATCCCTTGTAAATGTCATGCGGACCGACATCCTCGACCACAAAATACCCGCCTTGGTCATCCCGCACGCGCCTCAAGATGAACCTGTTCTGTCCGCCCGCTTTCATCTCCCAGAGTTCTCCGTTGTGCCCTTCCATCGGCTTCAGGTTCAGAGCCGTGTCTGGCGGCGTTTCGGACAGTTTTTCCAAAAAGCGGTCAGCCCGGCGACGATCCTCCAGCCGAAGGTGCTTGGCGGCGCGCTTGTCGTATTTGTCGCCCTTGACCCACCGCGCCATCAGCCAAACGAACGCTCGTAGGCGTCCAGGTCCATCGGCTGCCCCTGGATGGGACCGACGGGGGCGCTTGGCTGGCAGCGGGCCCTCACGGCCATGAGCATCCATCGGGCGTCGCGACACACCTCGGCATTGTCCGCGTGAATGGCGGTCAGGTGGCGCCCGGCCTCGGCAATGACCGGCAGAACGGCCGGGTTTTCTTCCCGCGCCGCGCGCTCCGCGATCTCCAGTGCCCGTGCCAGTTCGTCCTGATCCTGAGCAAGGGCCACTTCCCACGTCATGACGCCGTCGATCAACGCGTCCAGACCATCGCATTCAACGGTCTCACCGGCGTTGCACCGGTCCAAAACCGATTGCGCCACTGTCTTGAAGTTCGTGGATGTGTCGCGGATCACCGTGGCGGTTTGATCGATGTGTTCCTTGAACAGCGCGCGAATGTCGTCCGCCTGCCGATGCTGGCGGGTGAAGGCTTCGAGATAGCCATAGTCCGCGACTGGCGCGGACGATTGTTCCAGAGCGTGAGCCATGGTCCGATTCAAGATGGCCTTTGACGCGGCGTCAAGCAACAATCCCCAGGGATGGGGCGGCTTGTTTGAGACGGAACCGGCCGCCCGTGGGGGGACGGCGCCATGGCCGGGCGCGCGTCTGATGGTGGAACCGTACCACCGGTTCCCTGACAATTGCCCTGCGGCGTCATGACGCTTTCGTTATGGTTCCCGGGGACCTGCGGTGCGTCGTAACGATCACCGGAAGGGTTTTGCCCCCGCCGGAAATGGGCTAATCTCGCCGCCATGATCACGACATCGCCCCAGACCCCGCCCCCGCGTCATCTCTACCGGCTGTGCCACGTCGACGACTGGCACGAGGCCGTCGCCGCCGGCGTCTTCGCCGGCACCGCCAACGACGCCCGCGACGGGTACATTCATCTCTCCACCGCCGACCAGGTGGAGGAGACGGCCCGCCTGCACTACGCCCGCGTTCGCCCCCTGATGCTGCTGGAGGTGGATCGCGCCCGCCTGGACGGCGAGCTGCGCTGGGAACCATCGCGCGGCGGCGCCACCTTTCCGCACCTGTATGGCCGCATTCCCCTGGAGGCGGTCCTGGCGGCCCTGCCCCTGCGCGAGGATCGCGAGGGGCACCTGATCTTCCCGCCTCTGTCCGACATGCCTGGAGACTTCGGTCCATGAAACCGGTCGAGTCCATGTTCCTCAGCCTTCTGCATGGCATGGACCCGGAAAAGGCTCACGACCTGAGCGTCCGCACCCTGGCGCGCGGGCTCGGCCCGGGCCTGCCACCGCCCGACGACCCCGCGCTGGCGGTCGAGCTGTGGGGCCGGCGCTTCAACAACCCGATCGGGCTGGCCGCCGGCTATGACAAGAACGCCCTGGTGCCCGATGCCTGCCTGCGCATGGGCTTCGGCTTCGTCGAGGTGGGCGGCATCACCCCGCTGCCACAGCCCGGCAACGAGCGCCCGCGCCTGTTCCGGCTGCCCGAGGACGGCGCCATCATCAACCGCATGGGCCTCAACAACGAGGGCATGATCGTCGCCTACGACCGGCTGTCGCGCCGGCCGCGCTGGCAGGACCGGGGGCTGGTGGCGGCCAACCTGGCCATGAACGCCGACACGCCCATCGAGCACGCCGCCGACGACTACGCCACCCTGGCCGCCGTGCTGGGGCCGCATTGCGACCTGCTGGTGCTCAACCTTTCTTCGCCCAACACCCAGGGCCTGCGCCGCCTGCAGGAGCCGGACCTGCTGCGCGGTGTCATCCGCCGGGTGCGCGCGGCCATGCCGACGCGGGTGACCACACCACTGCTGGCCAAGATCTCGCCCGACCTGACCGACGCCGAGATGGAGGCGATCGCCCGCATCGCCGTGGAGGCCGACAATCCGCTGGACGGCCTGGTCTGCGTCAACACCACCACCACCCGCCCCGACAGCCTGAAGAGCCCGGCGCGCGAGGCCCCCGGCGGCCTGTCCGGCGCGCCCCTGAAGGCGCGCGCGCTGGAGGTGCTGCACTTCATGGCGGCGCGCCTGTTCGGGCGCGTGCCCATCGTCTCGGTGGGCGGCATCGCCACCGCCCAGGACGTGCTGGAGCGCCTGCGCGCCGGGGCCAGCCTGGTGCAGCTCTATTCGGCGCTGTCCTACACCGGGCCGCGCCTGATCCCCACGCTCAAGGCCGACCTGCTGGCGCTGATGCGGGAGCAGGGCATCGCCTCGGTGTCCGACGCCATCGGCGCCGACCTGAGAGCCGCCGCCGCATGACGCCCATTCCTCTGCTGCCGGGCTTGAGCGGACTGTGCACCGACCGCGACGGTCTGATCCTTGACCTCTGGGGCGTTCTGCACGACGGCAACACCGCCTATCCCGGCGTGGCCGAGGCGCTGGCCCGCATCCAGGCGGCCGGGCTGGCCACGGTGCTGCTGACCAACGCGCCGCGCCTGTCGGGGCCGATCATCGAGACCATGGCCGGCATGGGCCTGCCGCGCGAGTTGTACGGCGACATTCTGTCGTCCGGGGACGCCGTCCATCAGGCGCTGCGGGACCGGACCGATCCGGCCTTCGCCGCGCTGGGCCGGCGTTGCTGGCACCTGGGGCCAGCGCGCGACCGCAGCATTTTCGAGGGCCTGGACCTGACGCCGGTGGAGACGCCGGACGAGGCCGACTTCGTGCTCAACACCGGGCCGTGGTCGTTCGACGAGACCGTGGCGGACTATGAAGAGCGTTTGGCCCGCTGCCGAACGCGCGATCTGCCCATGGTCTGCGCCAACCCCGACCACGAGGTCATCCGCGAGGGCCGCAAGGTGATCTGCGCCGGTGCCCTGGCGGCGCGGTATGCCGAAATGGGCGGGACCGTGATCGACCGGGGCAAGCCCGACCCGGCCGTCTACGAGCTGGCGTTGGAGCGTCTGGGGGTAAGCGACCGCCGCCGCGTGCTGGTGGTGGGCGACGGCCTGCACACCGACATCCGGGGCGCCGCCGCCGCCGCCATCGACGCGGTGTTCGTCACCGGCGGGCTGTACGCCGAGCCGCTGGGCCTCAGCCGCCATGGCGAGATGCCCGACCCGGACCGCGTCACGGCCCTGTGCGCGGCCGAGGGCGTGGCGCCGATCGCCGCCATCCCCGCGCTGGTGTGGTAGCGGTCCCGGGGGGCTATCAGGTTCTCACATCCGCGAAGGCGGCGCCTTCCGCCTGAACCGCCTCCCGACCTCCCCCCTTTGGCTATCCGATTCATACCGACCGACGATTGGATTGACTCGACCGGCTCAAAGTCACTCCGGCGCGCCGGTGATGCTGAGTCTTTGTGTTCTTTCGCCGCAGCCCCGGCCGCCCAAAGGGCGGCCAAACTTTGTCGGCGCCGCAAAACGGCGCCGTGGGCGCCGACCCCATCTTGGCAGAAGCTGGTATCGCGAAGCGATGCCAGGGGCGCGCCGGCCGTCCGACGAATGAAGTCGGTTCATTCGTCGGACGGCATCACACATCTTCACTTATGCTCGTCATTGCGAGAAGCGCAGCGACGAAACAATACAGGGCGAACATCGGTGTTCTTTGCTCTGGATTGCTTCACCCTCGTCTTGCGACGAGGGTTCGCAATGACGAGGCGCGTCGTCGCGTGAGCGAAGTGCCGCCGCTTCGGCGGAAAGAAGTGTGAAGACGATCGCCTTTTTGCGTGGGGCGTGACGGCCGATGCTCCGGGCGGCGCGACACTCACCAGAACGCCGGCCACAAGGGCAGCGGCGAGACGCCGATCCACGCCGTGTGCGCCCAGAAGAGAAACAGCGCATACAGGCCGAGGCCCAGGGCGGTCCCGGCCACCGTCGGCCACGCCGCCAGCCCCGCGCCCCGTCCGGCGCGGCGGGCGGCATCCAGCCACGCCCACGTGGCCTTGCCCATCGTCCGTTTGCGCTTGGCGTCGACCAGCCCCATGCCGCCGAACGAAAAGGCGGTGAACACGCCGAACAGGATCACCAGAACGGCCGAGCCATTCGCCGGCATGTGCGACAGGCTCCACAGGCCGAAGCCCCACAGGACAGGGTGCCGGGCCAAGCCGGCCACGCCGGGCCGCGCCGGATCGAACGGCGCGCGGGACAGACTGACCGACAGCGGGTTGGGGGTCAGCAACCCGGCGCACAGCAGCACGAACGCCCCCGGCATCACCACCGCCGGGATGGCGTAGACCCACGCCGGCGCCGTCCACACATGCACGTAGGGCGCCCGCAATGCCTCGACGATCAGCCACACCAGCAGGACCGTCGAGCCCCCTGCATAGACCGCCAGATAGCCCCGCTCCCCCAGACGCGCCACCAGGGCGCGCCGCACGGGGGGCATGGAGGGAACCATGTGGGCGGCGAGGAAGACGGTGAGAGCCAGTAAGAATGCCGTCATGACGGATCGTTGGACAAAAGCTCCGGTGCGGCGCCGCCTTCGAAGCGGCATCCCGAGCAGCAGACCCCAGGTCGTCGACGCTGTCGACCTATTGTTCCGCAGCGTCGATCGTCGTTATCGTCCAGGACGCGTTGTCTTGACGCGCGAACGTGGCATCGACCGCCAATCCTTCGATGGGATACTGGAACCGCAGCCGGGCGGTCGACTCATCCATCTCTACGGAGTCGAGGACGAGCACCGCCTTGTCCTGGCTCGAGTCGACATCGGCGGCCGTCGCGCCCTCGTGAACGACAGCCGGCGTGCCAAAAAGCGTTAGGGAGCCAACCGCGCTCGGCGTTGTGTTGAGAACGGTCACGGGCAGGCGTTCCGGCCGGCTGTCAACGTGAAAATACGGCCGCACGGTCTCGTGCATCACCGCCTGCGTGAGGAAGTCCTGGAGCAGTGCCTCGGTCATGTCGGCCTCCGTGGCCCAAGTCGTGCGTGCGCAGGAAAGCGCCATTGCGGCCGCGACAGTCACGCTGATGAGGTCGACCCGCCGTATTCTGGCGGAACCGCGACGGTCACGGTTTGCAGGTGGGTGTGCCACACCCCCGCTTTTCAACATTCGGCGCGCGTGTCTTTGTCCTGGCGGGTCGGCCAATGTCGCGGCCGTAGGCGGCTCGTTCGAAAGCCTTTCCCTCTTCGCCGGGCTGATCCTTACCATCCTTCCAGTCCCCCCAATGCACAAGTTCGTGAAGGACCGTGGATTCGACCAGAAGCTGCCAAGCCGCATCATTGGCATTGCTTTCGAAAATGACCGCCACTTCTTTGGCAAGGGCAATCGAATTCGGGTCTTTTCCACCGTTGAACTCGCCATTCGCCTCCGGCATTTCTTTGATCCTCAAATGAGGAAGTTTGCCGTTCGTCAAAGCGTTTCGGGCCTGTTGGTCGGTTAGTTCACTATACCGCAAAAATGCTTTCCACGTCTTCTGGTTCGACGTTGCTCGATGCGACAACTGCGTTTCAACGAACTTTTTCAGTTTCGGGTAGGCAGGGGTCAAGGTATTCAGGATCATCCCAGCCTCCATTCAGCCTCACGTATGAATTTGACAACAGAGAGGCATCCGCGGCCGGGACCCCGGTTACCAGACCAGGATCAGACCGTTGCTGGACCCCACCGTTGGACAAAGAGTCACCACAAGGTATGCGCACTCCTTACGGAGTACAATCGGCCGCACGAACCATCAGGAACGGGAGCGCCTCGAACCCGCCCCTCCCCTCACATCAGATTCGGCAGCACGCGGTCCGGCGGGCGGTGGCCGTCTGTGAAGGTCTTGATGTTGATGACGACCTTTTCGCCCATATCGATGCGCCCTTCGATGGTGGCCGAGCCCATGTGCGGGATGGCCACCACGTTGTCCATGGCCAGCAGCTTCGGGTTGACGGACGGGGCGTGTTCGAACACGTCCAGGCCGGCACCGGCCAGTTCCCCGGCCGACAGCATCCGCACCAGGGCGGCTTCGTCGATCACCTCGCCGCGCGCCGTGTTGACCACGTAGGCGTGCGGCTGCAACAGCTTCAGACGCCGCGCCGACAGCAGGTGATAGGTGGCCGGCGTGTGCGGGCAGTGCACCGAGATCACGTCCATGCGGGCCAGCATCTGGTCCAGGCTGTCCCAGTAGGTGGCTTCCAGCTCGGACTCGATGTCCGGATGCAGCGGCCGGCGGTTATGATAGTGCACGGCCATGCCGAATCCGCGCGCGCGTCGCGCCACAGCCTGGCCGATGCGGCCCATGCCGACGATGCCCAGGCGCTTGCCCCAGATGCGGTGGCCCAGCATGTGGGTGGGCGACCAGCCGCTCCAGTTGCCGGAGTGCAGCAGGCGTTCGCCTTCCACCAGCCGGCGCGGCACGGCCAGGATCAGCGCCATGGTCATGTCGGCGGTGTCCTCGGTCAGCACGTCCGGGGTGTTGGTGACCGTCAGGCCGCGCTGGTGCGCCGTGGCCACGTCGATGTGGTCGACGCCGGTGCCGTAGTTGGCGATCAGGCGCAGATTCGGACCAGCCTGGGCCAGCACGGCGGCGTCGAGATGATCGGTGACGGTCGGCACCAGCACATCGGCCTCGGCCATGGCCGCGACCAGGTCCTCGCGACTGAAGGGACGGTCTTCCAGGTTCAGCTTGACGCGGAACAGCTCGGCCATGCGCGTTTCGATCGCCTCGGGCAGCTTGCGCGTGACGACGACGAGGGGCTTGGACGTCGGCATCCGGCCTTTCCTCTCCATTTCGGTGGGGTTGGGGGGCGCTCGGACGGCCCGGCCGGCGGCTGGACCCTGTGTCATGTGTAGCCGTTCCGCGGGGCGCCTGTCCAGAAAGCAGAATGCCGCGCGCCGGCCCGGCGAGGTGGCGGCGCCCCGTGGTGGCCACCATCTCACTTTGGTCACGATGTGCCGGTGGACTGAGGCTCGGGTCTTGGTTCTGTACTGGAGTCCGCCATGTTGTCCCGCCGCGCCGCCCTCGCCCTTGTGGCCGCCGCCCCGCTCGTCGCCTGCGCCACCCCGCCCGGCCGCCTGGAGCCGCCGGACGTCGGTCTGCGCGACATGCGGTTCGTCCAGGCCGGGCTGTTGCAGCAGGAGGTCGAACTGATCCTGTCCGTGGCCAACCCCAACACGCGCGCCATGGACCTGAACGGCCTGCGCGTGGCGCTGGACCTGAACGGCCGCCCCCTGGCCCAGGGGTACGCCGACGCGTCCCTGACCGTGCCGCGCCTGTCGACCATCACCGTGCCGGTGCGGACCACCGTCGGCTCGCTGGACTTGGTGCAGCGTTTCATGGACCTCGGGCAGCAGCGGTCGCTGGACTACGTCCTGCGCGGCGCGGCCTTCGTCGACGGCGCCGACCCCGACGGGCTGCCGTTCGAGAGCCGGGGGTCGCTCAGCCCGATGGCCGGGGGCGGCGCGTCGGCGTCGCCACGGTGAGGGACGGGCGGGAGACCCGCCGTTCAAACCGGAGAGCCGTCCTCTGTGTCAGGCACATGACGCGGCAGATCCATGGCGTCGTGCAGGATGCGCAAGATGTCGAGCGTCGGGTGGTCGGTGTTCGGCGCGACGCGAAAGACGATGAGATGACGGCCCTTGCGTCCCTGTCGGGCGACGTGAAGGGTCATGAGGCCACCGGATACGCCATCCAGCCGCCTGATCCCGGGCACGGTCGGCCCCCCTTGCAACGCCTCCAGAGCGGATTCAATCGTTTGCCTATAGGCTGTCGCCTGTGCCTTCCCAAACTGGCGCAGGGTCCAGTACAGGATGTCGGCAAAGTCTTTGTCCGCCTTTTTGGTCGGGCGCACGATCCATCGACCCTCGCGACCAGTCATCGGACCGGACCGTCCGCTTCCGCCGCCGCGAAGGCTTGTTCGGCAATGGCGTCAAAATGGTCCGCCAGCGCCTCCGCGCTGTCCAGGACCGTGTACCGCCCCGCCTCGATGTCCCGGATCCCCACGGCGACCGCCTCGCGCAGCGCCTCCAGGCGCGCGGCCTCCTCGGCGTCGCGGGTCTCGATCAGGCGCAGGCCGTCGCGCAGCACCTCGCTGGCGTTCTGGTAGCGGCCGGAGGCGACGAGGCGCTCGATCATCGCCGCCTGATGATCGGTGAGGACGACGTTGCGGGTAGGCATGGTGGGGGCTCCTCGGCGGGCATTTGCGTTCATGGCAGAATATGCCATCGGCCGACGCGGCGACAATCCCCCAACTTGCGCGCCTGTCTGCCCTCTTCCTATGTCGACTCGCACGACAGGGCCAGCGACCCACCCCCAAAACGGGGCGTCTCAATCGCCACCCTCATCCACATCCCGGCACAAGCGCCTTCAAATGGGCTTCACCTGATCGCCGGGTTGGGGGTCTTCGAAAGGCATATCCTCGTCATGATCCGGCTCTTCTATTTCCTCAGTTGACGCATTCCGGCCGAATGCAAGAGCAGACGCAAGGCCAGTTACTAATTTTCTCCTTGCACCAAGTACCCGAATTTTTTCAATGCTTCGAATTGTTGCCATCCGGGGCTGAACATGAACTACTTCGCCACGCCCTCGAACCAGTTCAAGGCGCCCAAGTGTTTCTTTCGTTTCAGGATCCACAACCTCGTCCCCGATTCCGTACACCAGGAAGCGCTGGCCTTCCTTGATACCGTCCTCGGCGCCGCGATTGATGACGACCTTGTAGTCATCGACAACGCGAGCCACCCGCAAGGGCCGTGTCTTGACCTCGACCATCACGCCATTCTCCCGATCTGATACCCCGGCTTGGCGAAAGTACACCTCAATGCGTCAGGACTTCTCTCGATTATGGATTTCCATTTGTCATCCGTCCCATCCTCGGCAGTCAGGACCACAATCTGCACGAGTTTTTCTTTCGTAATCGTCTCAACGTAACCCTGGCCGATCAGGATCTCGCACTTGTTTTCCAGATAGTATATCGAGACCAGCGTTCCAACGCCCAGCACCTCGGATCGGCGGAAGAGCAGTAGCGTTTTCTCCCCGATTGTGTGGCATCCGATCGCCATCGGAACGACCGCACACCCCTCCTTGATGAGCCAGCGCATCGCATCCAGAAGCGTGACACATACAATAAGCAACACCCCAATTGAAACGAAAAGATAGAACGCAGGAACCTGCGTTGAGAATGGAACCAAATAGGCGAACACAGCAAAGGCGACGCTGAAAATGCCTATGAATCCCAGGAACACCTGAAAACTGCTTCTCAAGCTCCTGAGAAATAGCTCCATCACACCATCACCCTACCAAAAAACTCATGTCAAGAGGGGCGCCACGGTAACGCCAAGTGCCCGCGCATCTCAACAAAATCGGGATCAACCGATGTGACAGCAATCCATGCGATGCCAGCATAAGCCTTCTCGTGGGGCCGCGCCACGCCAACTTGCGCCCCCTCTCCCGCCCTCCCTATATCGACCGGAGCGAGAGCCGGGTTTCACGACGACCCGCCACCACGTGGCGCCCGCCTGGACCAGGGGGCGCCGATCGGGGGGACGCGCGGCCGCCGTTCCGGGGCCGGTGTCCCTGCCACAGGAAAGAGGACACCCGTCATGGACATCGAAAAACTCACGGACCGTGCCAAGGGCTTCATCCAGGCCGCGCAAACCATTGCCCTCAGGGAGCACCACCAGCAGGTGACACCCGAACACCTGCTCAAGGCCCTGCTCGACGACCCGGAGGGCCTGGCCGCCAGCCTGATCACGGCTGCCGGCGGCGACGCCGAGAAGGCCCGCTCCGGCATCGACATGGAGGTCGGCAAGCTGCCCCGCGTCGAGGGCGCCTCGTCCATGTACTGGGCGCAGCAGACCACGCGGCTGCTCGATCAGGCGCAACAGATCGGCCAGAAGGCCGGCGACAGCTATGTGACCGTCGAGCGCATCCTGCTCGCGCTCGCCCTGGCCAAGGGCTCGCCGGCCGCCAAGGTGCTGGCCGAGGCCGGGGTGACGCCGCAGGGCCTGAACGCCGCCGTGGAGCGCCTGCGCAAGGGCCGCACCGCCGATTCCGCCGGGGCAGAGAACCAATACGACGCGCTGAAAAAATACGCCCGCGACCTGACCGCCGCCGCGCGCGAGGGCAAGCTCGACCCGGTGATCGGCCGCGATGAGGAAATCCGCCGCACGGTCCAGGTGCTGTCGCGGCGCACCAAGAACAACCCCGTCCTGATCGGCGAGCCGGGCGTCGGCAAAACCGCCATCGTCGAGGGCCTGGCCCTGCGCATGATCAACGGTGACGTGCCCGAATCCCTGCGCGACAAGAAGCTGATGGTGCTCGACCTGGGCGCCATGGTGGCCGGGGCCAAGTACCGGGGCGAGTTCGAGGAACGCCTGAAGGCCGTGCTGTCGGAAATCGCCTCCAGCGACGGCGAGTATGTTCTGTTCATCGACGAGATGCATACCCTGGTCGGCGCCGGCAAGGCGGAAGGCTCCATGGATGCCTCCAACCTGCTCAAGCCGGCCCTGGCGCGCGGCGAACTGCACTGCATCGGCGCCACCACGCTGGACGAGTACCGCAAGCACGTCGAGAAGGACGCGGCGCTGGCGCGGCGGTTCCAGCCGGTGTTCGTCTCGCAGCCGACGGTGGAGGACAGCATCTCCATCCTGCGCGGCATCAAGGAGAAGTACGAACTGCACCACGGCGTGCGCATCGCCGACGCCGCGTTGGTGGCGGCGGCGACGCTGTCCAACCGCTACATCACCGACCGGTTCCTGCCGGACAAGGCCATCGATCTGGTGGACGAGGCGGCCGCCCGCCTGCGGATGCAGGTGGACAGCAAACCGGAGGCGCTGGAGGACCTCGACCGTCGGGTGATCCAGCTCAAGATCGAACGCGAGGCGCTGAAGAAGGAGAACGACCCGGCCTCCCGCGAACGCCTGGGCAAGCTGGAGGACGAACTCGGCGACCTGGAGGCCAAGGCGGCGGTGATGGCCGCCGACTGGGAGCGGCAGAAGGGTGCCCTGGCCGGCGCCACGGCGCTGAAGGAACAGCTCGACCGGGCGCGCGGCGAACTGGACATCGCGCGGCGCGAGGCCAACTGGGCGCGCGCGGGCGAGTTGGAGTACGGGGTGATCCCCGGCCTGCTCAAACAGCTTGAGACGGCGGAAACGTCCCAGGGCGACGCCATGCTCAACGAGGTGGTCACCGAGGAGACGGTGGCCAGCGTGGTCTCGCGCTGGACCGGCATCCCGGTCGACAAGATGCTGACCGGCGAGCGCGACAAGCTGCTGGCGATGGAAACGGCCCTGGCCGCGCGCGTGGTCGGGCAGGCGGAGGCGGTCTCGGCCGTCTCCAACGCCGTGCGCCGGGCGCGCGCCGGGCTGGGCGACCCGAACCGGCCGATCGGCTCGTTCCTGTTCCTGGGGCCGACCGGCGTCGGCAAGACCGAACTGACCAAGGCCCTGGCCGCCTTCCTGTTCGACGACGAGACGGCGCTGATCCGCGTCGACATGTCGGAGTACATGGAAAAGCACGCCGTGGCCCGCCTGATCGGGGCGCCGCCTGGGTACGTGGGTTATGACGAGGGCGGCGCACTGACCGAGGCCGTGCGGCGCCGGCCCTATCAGGTGGTGCTGTTCGACGAGGTCGAGAAGGCCCACCCGGACGTGTTCAACGTGCTGCTGCAGGTGCTGGACGACGGCCGCCTGACCGACGGTCAAGGCCGCGTGGTGGACTTCAAGAACACCCTGATCGTCATGACCTCCAACCTGGGCGCCGACATCCTGGCGGCGCAGGCGGAGGGCGAGGACTCGTCGGCCGTGCGCGGACTGGTGATGGAGGAGGTGCGCGCCGCCTTCCGGCCGGAGTTCCTCAACCGGCTGGACGAAATCCTGCTGTTCCACCGCCTGTTCAAGGAGCACATGGCCGGCATCGTCGACATCCAGGTCGCCCGCCTGGCACAGCGGCTGGAGGATCGGGGGATCGCCCTGGAGATGGACAAGGCCGCGCGGGCGTGGTTGGCCGAGCGGGGGTATGACCCGGTGTACGGCGCCCGGCCGCTAAAGCGCGTCATCCAGCGCCACCTGGAAAACCCGCTGGCCATGATGGTGCTGGAGGGCCGGCTCGGCGATGGGGGCGACAGCGACACCGCCCGTGTCTCCGCCGGCGAGGACGGCCTGATCGTCAACGGCGCGGCGCTGGAGCAGCCGGCAGCGGCGTGACGGGGCCGCGGGAACAATTGTCGCCCTGAGGCCGGCGACCATAATGAGGATGGGGAGAGAGGGGCAAGGCCGGCCGGCGCCTGAACGCATTGGGCGCGCCAGCCGGCCGGCACGCCCGTGGAATGGCATGACAATGTCAGTCTGAAGCACCGGCGCGCCGAAGTGACCCAGAGCCGGACGCTGACACGCCGGGTTGCCCAAATCCTTTACACGTGCTTGCCTGGGAAAAAGCACGCTGGCGTTTGCGCCGTTTTCGGGGTAACATAAGGATCAGTGGTGAGCGTTGGGTGCATCCTGCCCGCTGCTTTTGTCTCATATCGGAATTGGATAACTGGAAATTA
>NZ_CAKZOT010000029.1 GCF_937138205.1 uncultured Rhodospira sp.
CTATGATCTCGGCGACGCGAAGCGTCGCCGGGGGCGAGCCGAGGGATCTCCCGCGCCGGCACCGCGCCCGGCGAATGGGGAGTCCTCCCCCATTCATGGGAGAGGTCGGGCGGACGTTTGGGCAGGGGACTCCGAACCGAACCCGATCACGCGGACAATGCACCATCTCGGCCACCGACGGCGGTGCGCTTACGACCCGTCCGGCGCCGAGAACAGGGCCTCGGGCAGGCCGTATTGCTCGACCCAGGCGTGCCAGTGCACATCGGTCGGGCCGATGACATGATCAACGAGAACCCACTCATCGTCCTCGCGGCGCGAGAGGCCCATGACGATCTCGCTCATCTCCCCGCTCTCCCAGGCCTCGGCCAGGGGCGTGCTCCACCACTCCAGCGGCTGGCCGCCACGACGCTGCGGAATGGCCTGGATGTAGGCCCATTGGCCGTCCGTGCGCAGCACCTGGATCTTGAACCGCACCAGCCCGATGGTGGCCTTCTCCACCTCGGGGCGCAGCGTATCCAGAATCTCCTTGCGGTCTCGGTCGCGCAGATCGGGCGTCCAGTACGAATCGTCGGCGCCAGCGTAAGACGCCGGCAGCAGGAACAGAACGGCCAACAACAGCCCGGTGACGGCACGCATGGTGACACCCTCCGCAGATGCAAACCAGACGGCCCGTGCGGCCCCCGAAAGCCCGGCGGGACCGGCCGTCCTCTTCGATGCGGATGGATACCACCGATCGGCCGGCGGCACCAAGCCCGCGGCCGCGCTTTTCACGAACGACGTGTAGTCGGCGGGCGAGCCGAACCCAACAGCGCCGCCCTGCAACCGGGTTTTCCCTTGATCCCTTGATGCCACGGCCCATAAATGACCGGCATCCAATTCGATCCGAGTCACGGGAGCTTGTCGACCACGCCATAGGGGGACCTCCGGCTGGCCATGCAGATTTACCTGCCCATCGCCGAGATGTCGGTCAACGTGTTCGTGATCCTCGGCATGGGGTGGGGGATCGGCTTTCTGTCCGGGGCGTTCGGCGTGGGCGGCGGCTTTCTGATGACGCCCATGCTGATGTTCCTGGGCGTCCCGCCCCCGGTCGCGGTCGGCACCGGCGCCAATCAGATCGTGGCCTCGTCGGTCAGCGGCGTCATTGCTCATACCCGACGCGGCAATGTGGATTTTCGCATGGGCGGCGTGCTGCTGGTGGGCGGCCTGCTGGGTTCGACGGCCGGCGTGTGGCTGTTCGCGGTCTTGCAGCGGCTCGGGCAAATCGATCTCGCCATCTCGCTCAGCTACGTGGTGTTCCTGGGCATCGTCGGCGGGCTGATGTTCGTCGAAAGCCTCCAGGCCGTGGTGCGCAGCCGCCGTCGCGGCTCTCGGTCCCGCAACGGCGCCGGGCGGCATAGCTGGATCCACGGCCTGCCGTTCAAGATGCGCTTCCGCAAGTCGAAGCTGTACATCAGCGCCCTGTTGCCCGGGGCGGTGGGCTTCTTCGTCGGCGTGCTGACGGCCATCATGGGCGTGGGCGGCGGCTTCGTCATGGTGCCGGCCATGATCTACCTGCTCGGAATGCCGACTCAGGTCGTGGTTGGCACGTCCCTGTTCCAGATCATCTTTGTGACCGCCAACACGACCTTTCTGCAGGCCACGATGAACCAGACGGTCGACGTGGTCCTGGCGATCCTTCTGTTGCTGGGCGCCGTCATCGGCGCGCAGGCGGGCGCCCAGGCGGGTGCGCGTTTGAAAAGTGAGCAACTGCGCGTGTTGCTGGCCGCGCTGGTGCTGGCCGTGTGCGGCAAGCTGGCCTACGATCTGGTGGCCACGCCGGAGGACGTCTTTTCCCTGGTGCTGGAGGCTTCGTGATGCGCCCCACGCCGAACCGCCGCGCGCCCTGGACGATCGCCGCTGTCTTCGGCTTGATGAGCGGCCTGCTCGCGTTCGTCGTCCTGGTCGTGGCCGGCGCGGCCCGCGCCCAGCAACAGGTGCAGCCCCTGGTGGCCGACCTGTCCAAGCATCTGGTGGCCATCACCACGGCCTTTTCGGGAACCGACGTGCTGCTGTTCGGCGCCACCGACGGCCCGGGGGATCTTGTGCTGGTGGTGCGCGGCCCGCCCACCCGCAAGGTGGTCCGCAAGAAGGCGCGCGTCGCCGGACTGATCTGGGCCAACCGCGACAGCGTCACGTTTGACAACGTGCCCGCGTTCTACCAAGTGTTCGCCAGCCGCCCCCTGGACAAAATCGCGCCGGCCAGCCTGTATTCGCGCCACCAGATCGGCACCGAGCACCTGACGTTCACCCTGGCCGACAAGAGTGTGACCGACTCGTTCGTGCCCGGCTTCCGGGCCGCGCTGGTGCGCCTGAAAAAAAAGCAGGAGTTGTACGGGAGCCGCATTCTGCCCGTCACCCAGCTCGCCAACCGCCTGTTCCGGGCCGAGTTGCATTTCCCGGCCAACATCGCCACAGGCGCGTACAGGGTGGAGGTCTATCTGATCCGCGACGGCGACGTGGTCAGCGCCGAGATCACGCCCCTGATCATCAGCAAGATCGGCCTCGGCGCGGAGATCTTCGACTTCGCCCACAACCGGGCGGCCCTCTACGGGCTCACCGCCATCATCGTGGCCATGGTCACGGGGTGGCTGGCCGCCATTGTCTTGCGGCGCAACTGATCGGTCCGCGCCGGGACCGCGCCTCGTCCCGCCCTGTCCCTTTCCCCTGTCCGTCGGAGGTTCCATGACCGACACCACTCCCGACCGTGAGGACGCGCCCAAACCCGAAACGGGCAACGCCGCAAGCGGTGCGCCCCGCACCTTCCTCGTGGTCGTTGACGACTCGGATGAAATGCGCACCGCCCTGCGGTTCGCCTGCCTGCGCGCCCGCTCGACCCAGGGGCGCGTCGTGCTGATGCGGATCATCGAGCCGCCGGACTTCGAGCACTTCAAGTTCATCGGCGACAAGATGAAATCCGAGGCCCACGGCGACGCCGAGAAGCGGCTGCAGCGCCTGGCCGCAGAGGTGCAAAAGACCTCGGGCCAGACCCCCATGCTGGTGGTGCGCGAAGGCCGCGCGTCGGAGCAGATCCTCAAAACCATCGAGGAAAACCCCGAGATCTCGGTGCTCGTCCTCGCCGCCGCCAAGGGCAAGGACGCGCCCGGGCCGCTGGTCAGCGGGCTGGCGGGCACGTTCGGCTCCCGCCTGAGGGTGCCCGTGATGGTCGTTCCGGCCAATCTGACGGATGCCGACTTCGATCGGTTGACCTGACGCTTGCTCCGGCTTGCCATCACAGGAGGCGCAGCCATGCAACGACATCCCTGGCACCCCGAGAGCGGCGGCGCCGTGCTGACGGTGGCCGAGATGGGACGCGCCGACGCGGCGGCCGTGGCCCGGGGCGTCCCCTCCCTCTCGTTGATGGAGGCGGCGGGCTTCGCCGTCGCCCGCGCGATCCGGCGCCGGTGGTCGCCCCGCCCCGTGGCCGTGCTGTGCGGCCCCGGCAACAACGGCGGCGACGGCTTCGTCGTCGCCCGGCGCCTGCGGGCCGCCGGCTGGCCGGTGCGCATTCACCTGCTGGGCGCGCGCGACCGGCTGTCCGGCGACGCGGCGGTCAACGCGGCCCGCTGGACCGGCCCTGTCGAACCCCTGGACCTCGGCGCCCTGGACGGCGCGGGGTTGGTCGTGGACGCCCTGTTCGGCGCCGGCCTGTGCCGGCCCGTGGAGGGCGTGGCCGGCTCGGTCCTCTCCGCGCTAGCGGCCCGTCCGGCGGTGCCGGTGGTGGCCGTGGACGTGCCCAGCGGCCTCGACGGCGACACCGGGCAGGTGCGCGGCACGGCCGCGCCGGCGGCCCTGACCGTCACCTTTTTCCGGCCCAAGCCGGCGCACCTGCTGGAACGGGGACCGGCCCTGTGCGGCGACCTGGTGGTCGCGGACATCGGCATTCCGCCGGACGTGCTGGACGAGATTGCCCCGAAGGCGACCCTAAACGGGCCGTCGCTGTGGATCCTGCCCCGCCCAGCGCCGCACGACCACAAGTACACGCGCGGCCACGCGGTGGTGTTCGGGGGACCGGTGATGACCGGCGCCGGCCGGCTGGCGGCGCGCGCCGCGCGGCGCATGGGGGCCGGCCTGCTGACCGTGGCGGCGCCGTCCGAGTCCCTGAGCCTGTACGCTCAGGACGCCCCGGGCGTGCTGTGCCGGGCCATCGACCGGCCCGAGGATGTCGAGGCCCTGCTGGAGGACTCGCGACTCAATGCGCTGTTGCAGGGGCCGGGCGCCGGCCGAGGCCCGCACACCGCCGCCCGCGTGCTGTCGCTGCTGTCGCACGGGCGGCCCACGGTGCTGGACGCCGACGCCCTGACCAGCTTCGCCGACGATCCCGGCTCGCTGTTCGACGCCGTCGCCGGCCCCCTGGTGCTGACCCCGCACGAGGGCGAGTTCCGCGCCCTGTTTCCCGACCTGGCGGCCAAACCCCGCCTCGACCGCGCCCGGCAGGCGGCGCGGCGGTCGGGCGCGGTGGTGGTGCTGAAGGGGCCGGAGACGATCGTCGCCACACCCGGTGGTGCGGCCACCATCAACACCAACGCCCCGCCCACCCTGGCCACCGCCGGCAGCGGCGACGTGCTGGCCGGCGCCATCCTGGGCCTGCTGGCGCAGGGAATGCCGGCCTCTGCGGCGGCCGCCGCCGCCGTTTGGCTGCACGGCGCCGGAGCGCGCCTCGCCCCGCCGGGACTGATCGCCGAGGACCTGCCCGAGGCCATGGCCCGCGCGGCGGCCCGGCTGGACACCGGTTCGGCCCCGGCCGGACCATGGTCGGACGCGGACGTCCACCCTATATACTGAAGGGAGATGACGCGCCCGAACCGCCGAGTGGGGGACAGGAATGAACAAGGAGGTTTCGCCGGGATTCTTTGGGCGGCTGAAGACCTGGGGCACGATGTGGCGGGACATCGCCGACAAGGTCTCGGGGGCCGACGGCCTCGTGTCCCTGAACCCGGATCTGCCCGAGGAGGACGCGCGCAAGATCCGCGCCGGCCTCGACGACTGCCTGGCCGCGCGCGGCGGCGAGGTCTCCGCGCGCGCCCGCGCCGCCACCCTGGGCCGCGCCTACCTGAGCCTGAACGACCAGGGCCGCGCCCGGTTCCTGGAAATCCTGGCCCGCGACTACGCCACCGATCACGACCGCGTGCGCGAGACGGCCGGCGCCCTGCTGGACATCGACGGCACGGACTTCGCGGCGTTGCAGGGGGCCGAGGAACAGATGCGGGACGTGCTGGAGCCGCCGCGCCTGCGCCTGCTGCGGCAGTTCAACGCCCTGCCGCGCGGGATAAAGTTCCTGGTCGATATGCGGGCGGAGTTGCTGGAGTTGGCCCGCCACAACCCGGACCTGCGCGGCCTGGAACGGGACCTGCGCGGCCTTCTGTCCGGCTGGTTCGACATCGGATTTCTGGAGTTGCAGCGCATCACCTGGAACTCGCCGGCGGCGTTCCTGGAGAAAATCATCACCTACGAGGCGGTGCATGAGATCCGCAGTTGGGACGAGCTCAAGGACCGACTGGACCACGACCGCCGGCTGTACGCCTTCGTGCATCCCAACATGCCGGAGGAGCCGCTGATCTTCGTTCAGGTGGCGCTGGTCAACGGGCTGGCCGGCAGCATCCAGGAGGTGCTGGATTCGTCGACCCCGTCGCTTGATCCGGAGCAGGCCGACACGGCCATCTTCTATTCCATCTCCAACGCCCAGGCCGGTCTGGCCGGCATCAGCTTCGGCAACTTCCTGATCAAGCAGGTGGTCGAGCGGTTGAGCCATTCCTTCCCCAAGGTGAACACCTTCTCCACCCTGTCGCCGATTCCCGGCTTCCGGAGCTGGCTGGACCGACGCCTGACGGAGGGCGAGGCGGGCCTGCTGACGCAACAGGAGCGCAAGGCCCTGACCCAGGCCACGGCGGCCGACAGCGACAGCGAGACGCGTAGCGCGATCTCAAAAGGCGACTTCAAGGCGCTGGTGGGCAGTTCCGAATGGCTCCGCAGCGAGCCGCTGGCCACCGCGCTGAAGCCCCCCCTGACCCGGCTGTGCGCGCGCTACATCGTCAACGAACGTCGGCCGCCACGGCACGAGGGCCGGGCCGGCTCTGTCCTCGACCCGGTGGCGCATTTCCACCTGACCAACGGCGCCCGGGTCGAGCGCCTCAACTGGCTGGGCGACCGCTCGTCCAAGGGCCTGTCGCAATCGGCCGGCATGATGGTCAACTACCTCTACAAGCTCAACGAAATCGAGCGGAACCACGAGGCGTACCAGGGCCAGGGCAAGGTGGCCACCTCGACCGCCATCCGTAGTCTCACCCGGAGTTGAGCCGGGGGCGGCTGGCCGGCTCCCTCTTCCGCCCACGACCGACGCGGCGATGACCGCGCGAAACGCGCGGCCGGGATCGCGTTCCCGGATGGGACGATTGTCACTGGACAGGAACAAAGTAGTTTAGTATGCGACTCATGTACATCTTGGGGGGTCGTCGATCAGACGCGCGCCGGAGCCTCTCCCCGGAGCGTCTCCAAGGCGCGCGCCATCGTCCAATGACATAAGAACACAGGGAGATCCGTCATGAGTCGCTTGAACTCCACCAGCGCCGCCGTTGCCGCGCTTATCGTCAGCCTGGCAGGCCCGGTCTGGGCCGCCGATCTCTGCGAGGGTTTCGGTCCGCAAACCCCGCGCGATATCTCGGAGCGGGCGGGATCCAACGCCCGCGTGTTCACGCTCGCCCCGGCCGCAAGCGCGATGAACCTGTGCGATATCCACTTTCACGTGAACGCAGAACATAAGGGACCCGGCTATTCCGTTTTTGCCGGCGATGGGGAGCACGGCGGCTATCAATGTAATGAAACCGCCGAGTTGACCGAGGCCGAACGGACCGACCCTGAAGGGGCGCACGGCGCGTGTCACGGTCTGCACGCCGGCGACACCATCGAAGTGCACTGGGTCTACACCTCCTGTGACGTCGACCCCGGACCGGGCTTGGGTTCCTGCCTGTCCGATGCCTGCGCCAACCCGCAGCTGCGTGTGGAGAGCCAGGTCTTCCTGGTGGTCAACGATGACTCCGCGCTCGACTTCGCAGATTTCACCTACGATAGCCAGATGATGAACGGGCTGCATCAGGCCAAGGCCCTGCCCACCGGCACCGGCGAACCCGTGGTGTTCCCCGGCTCGACCACCGGGCCGAAGTACACCCAGGCGGAGTGCTCGCCGATGCAGGTCACCTGGAGCGTTCGCCCGTCCTGCGCCAAGGTCAACATCAGCTCCGTGCACGCGTGGTGCGGGAACAACGCTTTCGGCGAGGATCACGCACACGGCGTGCGCCAGCTCGTCACGGCCACGGAGTTGCTGGCCCCCATGGAGTAGACGACACGGCAGGGTCGGGATGACGCCACGCCGCGTGGCGTCATCCCCCTTGACACGAAGCCGTCCCCGGACACGGATCCGGGGCCTCGACTGTGTTCAAGGAGACTCCGCCATGCCGCCCATCCCGTCCGAAGGTCCCGTCGTCATCCTTGGAGCCGGAGGCCCCACCGGCCTGCACCTCGCCCGGCTGATGATCGACCGGGGGCGGCGCGTGCGCGTGGTCGGCCGGTCGGAGGACAAACTGCTCCGGGTCTTCACCGGGTTGGGCGTCGAGCCCTTCGTCGCCGACCTGACCGACCCGACCGCCGCCGCCGAGGCGATGCGGGACCACCCGCTGGCGTTCGACTGCGTCGGCACCCCCATGGACGCCCTGGAGGATCATCCGAAAACCGCCCGCGCCATCGCCGACGCGGCGGGGCGCACCGGTGCGCGGGTCGTCCATGTCTCCAGTTCCTGGTCGTACCTGCCCGTCCGCGCGCGGGACCTGCCCCTGAACGAGACCCACCCGCGCCAGCGGGGGCCGAAGCCGGCCCGCCTGCGCCGCGAAGCCGAGGATATCCTGCAGGAGGCCGGCGCCTGCATCACGCACCTGCCCGACTTCTATGGTCCGGGCGTTCACGCCAGCACGGCCCAGAAAGCCCTGCGGGAAGGGCTGGACCGCCGTCGCATCGGCTGGATCGGGCCGCGCCACTGTCCGCGTCCCTATGCCTACCTGCCGGATGCCATGCGCATCGTCGCCGACCTGTCGGCCCATTCGGAAGCCTACGGCCAGCGCTGGCTGATCCCCGGCAACGGCGACCTCACCGGGCGCGACATCGCCTGGCTGTGCGAACGCAACATCGGCCTCGCCGTGGCGGTGCAGACGTTCGGGCGCGCGACGCTGACGGTCGCAGCACCGTTCGACCGGACCCTGCGCGGCTTTTTGCCCCTCGTGCCGCACTACATGCGGCCCCTGTCCTTCGACACCAGCAAGCTTGAGGGCCTGCTCGGCCCGCAACGCCTGACCCCGCACGAGCAGGCGGTCAAGGCGACGCTGACATGGCTGGCCGAGCAGAGGTGAGGGCGGCTGACCTGGGGGCCCAACACAGGCTTTCCGAGGCGGCCGGGTTTTCGCCGGCAATCGTCGGCAAGAACCGCCACCCGTGGGCCACACGTCATCGTCAGGCTGGCGCGGTGTTGCGCGCGCCGGCCACGTCTTCACGAGAACAGGTCGTCGAGAGACACGTCGAGGGCCGCGGCGATCGCCTTCGCCGTCGTCAGGGACGGCGTCTTCTTCCCCTTTTCGATCTCGTTCAGCACGGACGCCGACATCCCGGCGGCCCGCGCCAGTTCATATTGCTTGAGCCCTTTTTCCTCACGCCAGATCGTGACAGGGCTTTCACCAGCAAGGATGCGTTTCACGTTTTGATGGCTGATCGTCGGCTCGTTCCGCCGCTCGGCGATCAACGCCATGTCTTCCAGATCCGCGATCCGCTGCTGCATTGCATCGTACTCGGCGCGACTGAGGGTGATGGTCTCGTTTTCAATCATAGGTTCACCCCCATGATTCAGGACGACCCACGATGGAGCGCGGATCACGTCCACGTGCCCCCGACATCCTGCGGCTCCCGGACACAGGGGGATAAGCCGGTTCAATCATAGGCCCTGCTCCGATGGCGGACAGCCGTGACGACCATGACCGCAACAACGTCGTTCTCGATGACAAACAAGACACGGTAATCACCGACCCGAAGGCGGAACTGCTCCCGTCCCTTTAACGCCTTGACTTGATTCGTCAGGCTCTTCGGATCCTCGGCATATTGTTCATATTCGCGACGATCCCGCTCGCCGCCGCTCCAATTTTCCTCAGTTCCTTTAGCGCCTTGGCGGTATACCGGATATCCATGACCACGTTTTCGGTTGGGCGCAGCCATATTTGCCGAGAGCGAATCGCTCGTCAACGCCGGAAAAAGACGCCCCCCCGCCAAGGGAGCGCCCTTTCGCAAGCCGCCCCCGGCGTCGGATCAGACCGCGGCGGCGGTGGGCGCCGTGGGGCCGGGTTTGCCGTACTGGTTCTCGCCCTCCGTGCCCTTCTGGATCATGAGAATAATCAGCCAGATGGTGCCAATAATGGGAATCAGGCTGATCAGGACCCACCAGGCGGTCCGGTCGGTGTCATGAAGCCGGCGGATTGTCACGCCCAGGCTGGGCAGAAGCACGGCGAGGGAATAAAGCAGGGAGAGGACACCCAGGCCAAGGACGGCATCAATAACCGAAGCCACGACGATAAATATAATGTGGAACAACACGAAAAACCAGTACTCCGAGAGGCCAGCACGCCCATTGAAGTTTACATAATTCTTTGTCACGACATGAAGAAACCAGTTCATCGCACTCCCCTCCCGTCGACTTCATTATTCGACCGCCAAGCACCCGCATCCAAAACGGATACCGTCCGGGCAGCCTCTCGGCGCGGCGTGTATGGTAGCAGAAGCGGCTCGCCCCCGAAACAACGTCATTGCCCTGAGCCCGCTCGCGGCGGTCCCGTTGGCCCTACGCCTCGATCCTTGACTCTTTTTTACGCCTCCGCCTCGGCTTCCTCGGTGATCGGGCCGTCGGCGCGGCCGTGCACGAACTGATCGACGTACCCATCGCCGCTGTCGAACACGGCCTTCGCCGGCCCCACCCAGATCAGCCGCCCCTTGTAGAGCATGGCGATGCGGTCGCCGATCTTGGTGGCGCTGGCCATGTCGTGGGTGATCGACAGGGCCGTGGCCCCCAGGTCCTTGGTGGTGGCGACGATCAGGTCGTTGATGACGTCGGCCATGATCGGATCGAGGCCCGTCGTCGGCTCGTCGAAGAACACGACGTCCGGCCGCGCGGCGATGGCCCGGGCCAGCCCGACCCGCTTCTGCATCCCGCCGGACAGCTCGGCCGGGACCAGGTCGGCGACGCGCGGATGCAGGCCGACCTGGTCCAGGCATTCCATCGCCCGGGCACGGGCCTCGGGACGGCGGGCGCGGCGGCCCTGGATCAGGCCGAACGCCACGTTCTCCCACACCTGCAGGCTGTCGAACAGGGCGGCCCCCTGGAACAACATGCCGATATGGGCGTTGACGCGGTCGCGGGCGCGGCCGGTGAGGCCCACGGTCTCCTCGCCGTCGATGGCGATGGACCCGGCATCAGGGCGCAACAGACCGAGGATGCATTTCAGCAGCACGGACTTGCCGCTACCCGAGCCGCCGATCACCACCAAGGACTCGCCGGCCGCGACGTCCAGGTCGATGCCGTCCAGCACCACGTTGGCGCCGAACCGCTTGGTCACGCCGCGCAGGCGGAGTTTGGGGACGGCGCTGTCCTGGCGCGGGGTCATGGCGGGTCCGTCCTGCAGCCTATTGGGCGAAGAAGAGTTCGGTGACGACGTAGTTCAGGATCAGGATCAGGATCGAGGCGGAGACCACCGCGTTGGTGGTCGCGGCGCCCACACCCTGGGCGCCACCCCGGGAATAGTACCCGTGATAGCAGCCCATCAAGGCGATGACGAAGCCGAACACCGCCGCCTTCACCAAGCCGGAGACCACGTCGGTGACCTCCAGGAACTCGACCGTTCGCTCGATGTAGATGGCCGGGTTGAAGCCCAGCTTGGTGGTGCCGATCAGGTAGCCGCCGAACACGCCAATGATGTCGCCGACCAGCACCAGCACGGGCAGCATGGTGACCCCGGCGATCAGGCGGGGCGCGACCAGGTACTTGAACGGGTTGGTCGACAGGGTGGTCAGGGCGTCGATCTGCTCGGTCACCCGCATGGTGCCGATCTCGGCGGCCATGGCGGCGCCGATGCGCCCGGCGACCATCAGCCCGGCCAGCACCGGCCCCAGCTCGCGGGTGATGGAGATGACCACCACCGTGGCCACCGCGCCCTCGGCCGAGAAGCGCGCGAACCCGACATGGGTTTGCAGGGCCAACACCATACCCGAGAAAAACGTCGTCAGCCCGACCACCGGCAGGGAGTAGTAGCCGATTTCCACCATCTGACGGGCGATCAGGCGCGGAAAGAACGGCGGGCGCACCATGTGGCCCACCGAACGGCCGGTGAAGATGGCGAACCGGCCGACCTGCTGGACGAAGGCAAGGAAGACGCGCCCGACGATGGCCAGGAAGTTCACGGCGTCATGTCCTTTCGGTTCCTCCGCCCGGCGCGTCCCCACCGAGAGACCGGCGGGCATACCGGAACCCCAGCGCGGTCAGGATCTCGTAGCCTATGGTCCCGGCGCGGGCGGCCAGATCGTCAACCGGGTTGTGGGGTCCGATCAGATCGATCAGGTCGCCCGGCCGCACCGGTCGTGTCTCCGGAACGGCACTGACATCAAAGGTGACAAGGTCCATCGAGACTCGGCCGACCAGCGGGACCGGCGTCTCCCCGATGTATCCCGTGATCCGGCCACTACAGGCGCGCGGCAGCCCGTCGGCATACCCGACCCCCGCCGTGGCGATGCGACTCCCGGCCGCGCTCCGATGGCTCGCACCATAGCCAACGGCCACGGGAGCGTCAACGTGACGCACCTGAAGGATGCGCGCCTGCAGGCGAACCACGGCGGCCATGGGGTTGGGGCGGCCGGGCGTCGGATTGACGCCGTACAACGCCACCCCCGGGCGGGCCAGGTCATGATGGGCGTCCGACCCCAGGAAGACTCCGGACGAGTTGGCGAGGCTGCCGGGCACGCCCGGGAAGGCCTCTCGCACGGCGGCGAAGGCCTTGAGCTGTTGGGCGTTCATGGGATGGCCCGGCATGTCGGCACACGCCAAGTGGCTCATCACCAGCACGGGGGTGAACGGCTCCAGCGCCCGCCGGTCGCGCCGCAAGGCCTCCAGCTCGGCCGGCGTCAGGCCCAGGCGCGTCATGCCGGTGTCGACGTGGATCGCGGCCGGCGCGCCCGGCACGTGGGCGCGCGCGTGCGCGGCCCAGCCGTCGATCTGCTCGCGGCTGTTCAGCACCGGGATCAGGCCGGCGTCGGTGAACGCGGCCTCCGTACCCGGGGTCGGGCCGGACAGCACGAACAGCCGGCAATCGCGCGGCAGGGTGGGGGCGACCCGTAGGCCCTCGTCCAACTGGGCGACGAAGAACGTGCGGCAACCCGCGCCAACCAGCGCCCGCGCCACGGTCGTATCGCCCAGGCCGTATCCATTGGCCTTGATGACGCCGGCGCACGCTGCGCCCGGGCGCAGGCGATCCCGCAGCCAGCGCCAGTTGCCGGCCAGCGCGTCCAGATCGATGGTCAGGATGCCGTTCGCATGGGGCGCGGCCCCCGCGTCAGCGGACGGAATGGGGGCGGACGGGATGGGAGCGAATGGCGGACCGGCGGACATCAGAACGCCGGCCCGTCCGGCGCGTCGGAGGCTTCCAGGTTGCCGAACCGGGTATAGGTGCCGTCGAAGAACAGCCGCACCGCGCCGATGGGGCCGTGCCGCTGCTTGGCGACGATCACCTCCGCCACGTTGTGCGCCTTTTCGCACCGTTCCAGCCACTTCTGATGCCGCTCGGCGTACTTGTCACCGCTTTCCTCGGCGCGCTGCGTGGGTTCCGCCCGCTCCAGGTAGTACTGTTCGCGGAACACGAACATGACCACGTCGGCGTCCTGCTCGATGGACCCGGATTCACGCAGATCGGCAAGCTGGGGCCGCTTGTCCTCGCGCTGCTCGACGGCGCGGGAAAGCTGCGACAGGGCGATGACGGGCACGTTCAGTTCCTTGGCCAGCGCCTTCAGGCCGCGCGTGATGGCCGAGACCTCCTGCACGCGCGAATCCGAATTGCCCATCTTGCCCGGACTCATGAGCTGCAGGTAGTCCACGACCACCAGGGCCAGCCCCTTCTGCCGCGCCAGCCGGCGGCAGCGGGTGCGCATGGCCGACACGGTCAGGGCCGGCGTGTCGTCGATATGCAGCGGGATGCGGTGCAGGTCGGTGCTTTCCACCACCAGCCGTTCGAAATCCTCGTTCGACAGCTCGCCGGTGCGGATCTTGTGCGACGACACCTCGATCCGCTCGGCCAGGATACGGGTGGCGAGCTGCTCGGCGCTCATTTCCAGCGAGAAGAAGGCGACCGCCTTGCCCTGGTGTTCCTCGTCGGCCTCGTCCGTGCAGTACTTCGCCGCGTTGAAGGCGATGTTGGTGGCCAGGGCCGTCTTGCCCATGGACGGGCGCCCGGCCAGGATCAGCAGGTCGGAGGCATGGAGGCCGCCCAGCTTGCGGTCCAGGTCCAGAAGGCCGGTGGTGATGCCGGCCAGACGCCCTTCCCGCCGGTGCGCCGCCTCGGCCATGTCGATGGCCGTGACCAGCGCCGACTTGAACTCGTGCAGCCCACCGTCGTACTGGCCGTGCGTGGCGAGGTCATACAGCCGCTGCTCGCCAGCCTCGATCAGATCGGTGGCGCTGATGTCGATGTCGTTGTCGTGCGCCTCGTTGACCATGTCGGTGCCCAGCCCTATGAGCTGGCGCCGCAGGTAGTAGTCGTGGATCAGGCGCGCGTAGTCATGCGCGTTGATGATGGTGACCACCGACCCCATCAACGCGGCCAGATAGCGCGCGCCGCCCAGGTCGGAAAGCTCGTCGGCCGAGTCGACGAACGGCTTGACCGTCACCGGATTTGCGACCTGGCCCCGTTCAATCAGCCGCTGGCAGACATCGTAGATGAGCGCGTGCCCGGGGTGGGTGAAATGCTCCGGGCGCAGAAACTCGCCGGCCTTTTCCAGCACCCGGTTGTTGGACAACAGGGCGCCCAGGAAGGCCTGTTCCGCCTCCAGGCTGGCGGGGGGCGCGCGAAAGCCGGCGTGCGCCGCGCCGTCCGCGTCGGACTCGGCGTCCGGGGGGAGAGTGCTTGTCGTGTCCATGCCTCAGCATAGCGCGTCAGCGATGCGAGGCCGAGATCCAGCGCGCCTGTGGAAAAGGGGGATATCGGGGACAGGACGGGGCCGGTCCGCTCAGAGCCCGTCCGGAAAGTCTTGAAGACCGCAATATGTGGGGTGCGGGTCCCCAGAACGAACACCGTCCGTGGTGCCCATAAGGGCTTTCCGGACAGACACTCAGACAGTGGCGGCCGGGCTTTGCGCGTCGAGCGCCTGACGCACGACGCAGGTGACAAGGCGCTCCGCCGTGAACAGCGAGGTGGTCGGGTGCCGTTCCAGGAACGCGCCGACGGCGGCCCGCCAGGCGCGCCGTTCGCACTCGCCGTGGTCCAGCGCCGCGTTCAGGGCCTCAACCACCGCCTCCCGGTCGGACGAACTCAATAGGTTACCGGTCGAGTCGGACACTCCATTCCGGGATGGATCAAACTTAAACAGAATCCGCTCATCCTGTTGCATCGAGGGTCTCCTACCCTTCCCATAAACGCGGCGCGATGGTCCTTCCATCGCCTGTTCTGCCGCCCGAGACGCCGCATCTGATGCGCAAGGGACGCATGGCACGGTCGCATGTCCCGGTTCAAGTCACGTTCAATATATATCACACCCGACCGAGCGGTTCTATGGCACCCGTCACATTTCGTCAGCACAGTGACACGCCAAGGTTTTGATTATTCGTTGATTTTGCCAAAATGTAACAATTCCGGGTGTTTCGCGCCCTGAATATTGCGGGCTACCGCTCCACTTGATACAAGGGCTTGAGGTCGGGCCATTCGACCGTGGGCCGATTCGGCTCCGGTTCCGGCAGCGGATCGGCGAGCCGCAAGCCGGTCCGGCAGCGCTGGGCCAATGCCTGATATTGCCGCGTGGCCTCCATCTTCCACGCGAACTCGGTGTCGGTGACCTGTCGGACCACCTTTCCCGGGATCCCGGCCACCAGCGAGCGGGCCGGGAACCGGCTTCCGGCCTTGACGAAACATTGAGCCGCCACAAGGCTTTCCGGTCCGATGACCGCCCCGTCCATGACGACGCTGTTCATGCCCACCAGGGCGGCGCGCCCGATTCGCGCGCTGTGCAGCACGGCGCCGTGGCCGATGTGCCCGTCCGCCTCAACCACCGTGTCCGTGCCCTGAAAGCCGTGCATGGTACAGTTGTCCTGGATGTTACTGCCCTCCTCCAGGATGATGCGGCCGAAGTCCCCCCGCAGCGAGGCCGATGGCCCGACATAGACCCCCGCCCCGATGATCACATCGCCGATCAGGATGGCGGTCGGATGAACGAAGGCCGTGGGGTGGACAACGGGAACGACATCCTCGAAGGCATAGATGGGCATCGGCGGGGCTCCTGGCGGGGGCGGAGGTCAAGACCGGCGGCTTTCCATACGCCACCGTCTGGACGCCATCGTGACCACGCCCGCGCCCCCAGGCAAGGAGGAACCCGATGCCGACGGACTCGTGGCGGCCTGATGCCTACCTGACCTTACCTTCGCCAGGGCTGTTCAGTTCTGGCGGCCTTGCGCGAGAGTCCTGATCCCCGGCGTGCCCAGGGCAAGCGGTATCCGCTGCCGTACCTGCTGCTGTTCACGGTGCTGGCCCTGTTGAGCGGGGCGCGATCCGACCGGGGGATCATCACCCGCCAGGAACAGCGGCGGGTCGAGACCTTCGACGTCGCCGGCTGCCTCGGCGGGGACTGGGACCGGCTGATCGCCGCCGCCGCCCGTGTCACCCGCCTGACCTGGTACAAGAACACCAGATCCGGCCTTTGGGACAAAACGGAAGAAACGTCCCTCTACGTCTCCCAGATCAGCCTGTCCGCCGCCGCCTTCGGCGCCGCGATCCGCCAGCACTGGGGGATCGAAAACCGAAACAACTACGTCCGCGACGTCTCCTTCTTCGAAGACCACAGCCGTATCCGCACCAAGCCCGGGCATTTCGCCCGCCTTTGCTCCTTCGCCCTCACCATCTCCTCCAGTCCAACGGCGCCGACACCATCAGCCGCGAACTCTACATCAACGCCCTGAACCCAACCGCGCCTTGGCCTGCTCCATCACGGTCGGAGACCTGAACAGCCCTGGGACCAGCCCTGGGTCACGGATATGTCCGGATGGTCGGCCCGCGTTTCGGCGGCTCCGGCGAGTGGGGCCCGGGGTCGGCCGTTGGTTGCTCATCGGGCAGCTCCTCTGCCGCGATGCCGGGCATTGCGTCCGTCGGCGCTTCGTCGTGCGGTTTCGGTATCTCCTGTCCCGCTTTGATGCGCGGGCGACCAGCCTGCGCCGCATAAAACCATGCCCCCATTCCGCAGAAGAACAAGAACAGGGGATCAATGGAGCCAAAGAAGTCAACCGTTCCGCCAGCAAGGCAGAAGGCGACCAACGATATGGCATAGCCGCGCCGCACTTCGGCAGCGTGGCTCCCACGCGGGAGATCGACCCTGAGCAGGGACCAGAGGTAAATCACCAGGGCAATCACCAGGAACGTCACCCCCGGCAACCCAAACCTCATGGCTCGCAACAGCCAGTAGTTATCAACGCTTGAGACCATCCACGCCGGCCTTACCCAGTCGCGAAATCCGAGGCCGAAGATCGGATTGTTCGCCACATTGGCCGTGCCGTGCTCCCAAATAAGAATTCGGTTGTACGCCGAGGTAGAGTTAAAGCTTAGGTAAGTCGTTGCCACATGAAAGGGTGTTCTATTTGAAAGAATATCGATAGAAATATACATGGCAATCGCAACCATAACGAGCATTTGCCAACGTTTCCGCAGGAACGGAATCGAACCCTGTAGGAACTGAGTAAGATAGTACCAAGAAATAAGCAGAATTTGCAAAGCCAACACGATAAGCGCCCCACTCGAAAGTGAAGCGAACGTCGAATAAGCAATTAGGGGCACGAAAAGCGGCCTCATTCGTTTGAAAGCAAACCAAACCGCTCCAAGCGCGAATGCGGAAAAAACCCCGAAAAGAATTGGATGAGCGAAGCCGGCCGCGACCCGTGTTAGCTCAAGCCTTTTATCAATAACACCGGAACCAATTGGAAACAATATTTTAAATACCTCACGGATTGGCGAAATCTCAGTCAGGTTTTCTATGATAACAAACGGGAGCATCAGGGTTAGGGCGTACATGATGTGGCGCAGTATTCTCTTAAACTGAGCCATTGTGCGACATCCCGCCTTGGCGAGCAGAAAAGCCCCACATGTCTGTAGGAAAATCACACCAATTGGCTCGACACTGTTGCCCAGCCCGTGATTGTATGAAAAGCAAACCGCCGCCCATACACAATACAGAAAAAGGAAAAGTTCAATGGCACCCAAACGAATGGTGGGCGAACCAATACAGGTGACGAGGGCCGGAACAAGAGCGATCAGCAGAACAACTTTGTAGAAATTCAGAGCGACCGGTCCGATCACGATCAATGCCGGCATTGTTGTCGTCCAAACGAACACGATGGCGAGCACATGCATTGCCAACCCCTTTTGCGCACAGAGGACCCCGTGTAGCCAACGTGCTGCCGACCGCGATCCGACACGCGACCGGCACCACCGCCAACGCCAACGCCAAGGCTACCATGTCGCCCGGGCGGCGGCGCCCCCCCCCCCCCCGCAACTCCAAACAGAGCCAGGACACCGGGTGACACGGTATCGCGCCGTGGTATAGTGCCGCTCCCGGCGCCGCAATAGTCAGCGCGCCCTCCGGCCCGTCCGTACAGGATTCGTCGTTCCGCAATGATCCGCCGCTTCGCCCCGACACCATCCCCCGGGTTTTCCCGTTCCCGCCCGCTGTCGCTGGCCCGCGCCCTGGCCTTGGCCGCCGGGCTCGGCTTGAGCGTCACTGCCTGCGGCACGGACTCCGACGAACTGGCGTACGAGGAACGCCCGGTCGAGCAGCTCTACCGCGAGGCCGTCAGCCTGCTGGAAGAGCAGGACTATGACGCCGCCGCCGATGCCTTCAACGAGGTGGAACGCCAGCATCCCTATTCCGTCTGGGCCACCAAGGCCCAGCTCATGGCGGCGTACAGTCACTACGAGGACAACGACTACGACGAGGCGGTGATCGCCCTTGACCGATTCATCCAGCTTCATCCCGGCCACCGGGATATAGCCTATGCGCACTACCTGAAGGCCATCAGCTATTACGAGCAGATCGTCGACGTCCGCCGTGACCAGGCGATCACGCGGCTGGCCATGGAAAGCCTGCGCGAGGTCATCAACCGTTTTCCGGACACGAAGTACGCCCGCGACGCCCGCTTCAAGATCGACCTGGCCCGCGACCACATGGCGGGCAAGGAGATGAGTGTCGGCCGGTTCTATCTGCGCGAGAAGCACTATCTGGCCGCGCTCAACCGCTTCAAACGCGTGGTCGAGCAGTACGACCAGACCACCCACGTCGCCGAGGCGCTGTACCGCATCGTCGAGATCAACACCATCCTCGGCATCGAGCCGGAGGCCCGGAAGGTCGCGGCCGTGCTGGGCTACAACTATCCGGGCAGCGACTGGTACGTGGACGCCTACCAGCTCGTCACCGGCGAGCGCATCCGCGACCCGGGCGAGGAAACCCGCTGGTACGATCGCCTGTTCGACTGGATCTAGACCCGACGCCGGCCGGCCAGGATCACAGGTCCACCGTGCCGTCAGGGTTGCGCGAGGGCCACTCGGATGGCTTCGGCGGGTCCGGGTCCTCGTCGCCGAGGAGGCCGTCGAAGAACTCCTGCAGGCGGCGGGTTTCCCGCTCGACATACGGCTTTGCGGCCTCGACGCCCGCGTCGGCCTCGCAGGTGGCGCGGTTCATGGCACACACGCTGTCACACCCGGCCTGGGCATACTCATCGCCCGGAAACCGCTCGTCACAGCGCGCCTGACAGGCGTCGTGCGCCGCGCCGCACGAGGCCGCCGCGTTGTCCTCGCCATCCGGGCCGCGTTGCGGCGTGGCGGTGCCGTCGCCCTCGTCGCCCTCGAAGCCCTGCATGAAGCGGTCGAGCTTGTCAGCCTTGTCGGCCAGCCACGGCTCGACGCCGGAGACCGCATCGTTGGCGTCGCAGGCGGCGCGGTCGATGGCACACTGGGCCTCGCACGCGGTGGCGGCGAAACTGCCCTGCTCCGTGGACCGGTCGCAGGCCAGGCCGCACTGTTCGGCCTTGGCGGCGCAATAGGCCCGCCCCGGCGACTCCTCGGTCATGTCCTCCTCGGCCATGGCGGATGGGGCAAGCCCCAGGCCGACGGTCCCAACAAGGGCCAGGATGAACGCGCGCATGATCCGTCTCCTCTCGTCACCACGGCAGGGGATATGATGGCCCAGGCCTATACCATACGGGGGGCGCTGGGGCACGAATCCGGTCACGAAGCGCAACGCCGGCGACCCCACGCGGCGCTCTTTCACCGTCGCCGTTCATGGGAGATAGTGATCCGGCCATGACCGTCACCCCCCCACCCCGGCACCGCCGCCGCACGCGTTTTCCCTGGCCCTGGAGGCCGTCGAGCCTGGCCGGCCAGACGGTGCTGGTCCTGCTGGTCGGCTTGATGCTGTCGCACCTGATGGCGCTGGGGCTGTACTCGTTCGACCGCCTGCGCCTGCTGGAAATGCTGGGCGGCCGCGCGGTGGTGACGCGGGTGGTGGAGGCCACGCGCCTGATCGAGGCCGCCGACTCGCCGCGAGCCGAACGACGTCTGGAACGGGTGCTGCGGAGTCCACGGCTTCAGGTCCGGATCGCCGAGACGCCTCTGCTCCCGGCCGACGCGCCGGCCGCGCCCGGCCCGGGGATGCTGCGCGTGCGCTTCCTGGAACAGGCGTTCGCGCGCGCGTTCGCCGAAGCCGACGGAGGAGAGGAGACACTGCGCACGGTGCGCATCGGCGCGGCGCCGCCCGAGGGCCTGCCGCCGCCCGCGCGATCGCACCCCTTCGCGGGGCGGCCGGGGCCGCCCTGGATTGGCCCGTCCTGGGGCGACGATCCGCCGTGGTGGCGGGACAACGAGACCGAGACGCGACACGACCGCCCGGGTCCGTTCCGCCATGACGTGCATCGCTGGGTGCTGGGCGAGCCGGACGAGGAGGCCTTGGCCATCGCGGTCGCCTTGCGGGATGGGCGATGGCTCAATGTCGTCGCCTCCGTGCCGCGCCCGCAGGGGTTCTGGACGCCGGGCGCCCTGGCCTCCATCGGCCTGATGGCGGCGGTGACCCTGGTCTTGTCGGTATGGGCGGTGCGGCGCATGACCCGGCCGCTGCGCACGGTGGCCGACGCGGCGCGGCGCATGGGAGTCGATCCACGCCGCGACCCGCTGCCGGAGGAAGGTAGCCGCGAGTTGCGCGAGGTGGCCCGCGCCTTCAACGACATGCAGGCCCGCCTGACGCGCCTGGTCGACAACCGGACACGCCTGCTGGCGGCCATCTCGCACGACCTTCGCACGCCGATCACCACCCTGCGGTTGCGCGCCGAGTTCGTCGAGAACGCCGAGGACCGCGCCCGCATGATGGCCACCCTGGACGAGATGGAAGCCATGGTGCGCGCCACGCTCGACTTCGCCCGCGATGACGCCACCGCCGAGACCGCCCGCTCGGTGAACCTGACGGCGCTGGTGGCGGCGACCTGCGCCGACCTGGCCGAGACCGGGGATCCGGTCCGCTACGACGACACGGAGGACAACGCGCCCCCCGCCGTCGTGCACGGCCGGCCGCTGGCATTGCGTCGGGCGCTGGTCAACCTGATCCGCAACGCCTGTGTCTATGGCGGCGGGGCCGATGTCTCGGTGGAAACGGCGGAGGCCACGGACGCCGCCGGCGCCGCCATCGGCTACGCCGTTGTGGTGCGTGACGAGGGGCCAGGCATTCCCGAGGAGCACCTGGCCCGCGTCACCGATCCGTTCCACCGCGTCGAGGGCTCGCGCGCGCGCCACACCGGCGGCATCGGCCTCGGCCTGTCCATCGTGCAGGCGGTTGCGGATGCCCATGGCGGCCGGTTGCTGTTGCGCAACCGGCCCCGTGGTGGGTTGGGGGGTGGGTTGGAGGCGCGCCTGGAAATCCCGCTGGGGCCTGGCTGACCGGACCCGACCGGATTACCCGGCCGTCTGCGCCTCCTTGGCCTTCGCCCCGGGATCGGCGGCCGGTGTCGCCCCCACCGCCAGCGCCGGCGGCGCGATGAAGCGCAGCACGAAGTAACCGGCCAGCCCGGACAGGATGGACCCGCCCAGCACGCCCAGGCGCACGTCGTCGGCGAACTGGGGATGGTGCTCGAAGGCCAGCGTGCCGATGAACAGGCTCATGGTGAAGCCGATACCGGTGAGCAGCGAAACGCCGTAGATGTGGGTCCAGGTCACATCCTCCGGCAGCCGGCACAGCTTCTTCCGATAGCCCCAGTACAGGAAGCCCATGACGCCGATCTGCTTGCCCAGCAGCAGGCCCAGGGCGATGCCCAACGGCACCGGCGCCAGCAGGTCGGCCACGGTCAGGCCCTGCAGCGACACACCGGCGTTGGCGAAAGCGAACAACGGCAGGATGGCGTAGGCGACCCACGGGTGCAGTTCGTGTTCCAGGTGCCCGGCCAGATCGCGCTCGTCCTTGCCGCGCGCTCCCAAGGGAATGGCGAAGGCCAGCGCCACCCCGGCCAGGGTCGCGTGCACACCGCTTTTCAGCACGCAGACCCACAGAATGAGGCCGACCACGACGTAGGGCGCCGTCTTGCGCACACCGCCCACGTTCAGCGCCACGAGGACGGCGACGCAGGCAAGGCCGGCGTACAGGGCCATCATCGACAGATCCTCGGTATAGAACATGGCGATGATGACGATAGCCCCCAGGTCATCAATGATCGCCAAGGCCGTCAGGAAGATCTTCAAGGACAGCGGCGCCCGTGACCCCAGCAGCATGAGAATGCCGAGCGCGAACGCGATATCCGTCGCCGCCGGGATGGCCCAGCCGCGCAACGCCACCGGGTCGCCGAAATTCAGGAGCACATAGACCAACGCCGGGGCCACCATCCCGCCGATGGCGGCGATGACCGGCAGCGCCGCCTTGGACGGCGTGGACAACTCGCCCTGCAACACCTCGCGCTTGATCTCCAGCCCGACAAGCAGGAAGAAGATCGCCATCAGCCCGTCGTTGATCCAGTGAATCAGGGCCTTATCAAGCGTGTAGTCCCCGAAGCCGATGATCAGGTGGGTTTCGAACAGGTCCGAATAAAATGATGCGATGGGCGAGTTGGCGACCACCATCGCCAGGATGGCGGCGACGATCAAGATCATTCCTCCAGCGGATTCCAGTCGTAGAAAATCGCGGATCGCGATCAGTTGCATGGCGCACTCCGTGTTCTCGGGACCAAGCCCTGCGGCCAGTCAGACCGGTCCGCTCGACCAACAACCGCTCCAACAGGGGGAGAAGGGTTCGCACAGCATATAGGGATACCGGCCGATGCCGCAACGCTCCCGGCTGGCCCCCCTATCGGCTTCACACGTCTCCGCCAGTGTTCGCGCGAGCCGACGGGGCGGCGCAAGACCCCACCCCAACCCTCCCTGTAAAAGGTTATGGTATTGTCGAGTAGGGGCGCCGGGCGACCGGCGCCCCTACTCGACAATCGGATAGCCGTAACCGGGGAGGGAGTCCGATTTGCCCCCGTTTCGCGGGCTGCTCTCCGGCCTATCGGAGGGCGCAAGCCAGACACCTCCCCCATTTATGGGGGAGGACGGGAGGGGGTTCAGGCGGAAAACAGCGGCTTTGGATGTGTGTGACTCAGAGAGGCCCTGGGGACCGCGTCAGAACCGGGAGCCGAAACTGAGCCGGAAGAACTCTTCCTCGTCGTAGGGCTGCTTGACGACCGGCGTTGCCAGCTCGATGTTCACCGGCCCCAGCGGCGAGGACCACAGCAGGCCGACACCCACCGAGCCCCGAAGCGAGACATCGTGGTCCAGGTCCTCGTCCGGCACCCCGTCCGGCACACCCGAGGTGCCCCAGTCGGTGAACAGTTTGGCGCCGAGCCCCAGTTCCTCCGGCAGGCCAAGCGGGACCCGCAGTTCCAAACTGCCGTCGACGATCCAGTTGCCGCCCAGCGCGTCGCCGGTGCCACGGTCGCGCGCACCAGCGCCGGAGGCCGCGAAACCGCGCAGGTTGTTGCCGCCCAGGAAATAGCGGTGGCGGATGGAGACGTCCTCGCCCAGGCCAAGGATGTAGCCGGCGTGGCCGCGCACACCAATGACCCACTCCGGATCCCAGTTGAACTCATCCCCGAGCGGGTAGTGGTACGACGCCTCAAGGTCGGTGCGCAGGAAACGGGCATCGCCGCCCAGCCCGGCCAGGTCGTTGGCGATCTGGAAGCGGTAGCCCTCGGAGGGGATGAGGCGGGAATCCCGGGTGTCGTACGTCAGGGCGTGGCCCAGCATGGACAGCACCTCGGTGCCTTCCTGTTCCTGGATGAACAGGGAGGCATCATCCTCGACGTCGAAGATTTCCTGGCGCTGCAAAGTGTACTTGAAGTCGTGACGCCAGCGTTCGTTGTATTTGTAGCCGAATCGCAGCGAGCCGCCCTGTTGCCGCAGTTGGTGCGAGCTTTCGTCCTGCAGGTCACGGTCGACCGCGAACAGATCGAACCCGGCGGCGATCGGCCGGTCGAGGAAATACGGCTCCGTGAAGCTGAGATCCAGTTCGGTGCGCCGTTCCGCCCAACTCAGACGCATCGAGAGGTCCTGGCCCCGGCCCAGCAGGTTGCGCTCGCGGATGCCGACCTCGACCAGCGCGCCCAGGCTGGACGACCAGCCGACCCCGAAGGACAGTTCGCCCGTCGACTGCTCCTCCACGTCGACCGTGATGACCGTGCGGTCCGGTTTGTCGACCACGGGCTCGTTGGTCACCTCGACCGTCTTGAAGTAGCCCAGGTCGCGGATGCGCTGGCGCGACCGCCGCAGCTTGGCGGAGTTGAAGGCGTCGCCCTCGACCAGCTGAATCTCCCGGCGGATGACCTCGTCGAGGGTGCGGACGTTGCCCTCGATCTCGATGCGCTCGACGAACACCCGGGGGCCTTCGCGCACATCGAATGTGATGCTGATGGTGTTGGCCTCTCGGTCGCGCTTGATCTGCGGGCGCACGTCGACGAAGGCGTAGCCGAGGGAGCCGACCCGCTCGGTAATGTCCTCCACCGTCCGGTCGATCAGAGACGCATCGTACCAGTCGCCTTCCTCGATCAGCACCGCCGGGCGCAACATCTCGGGGGTCAGATCTTCCAGCGACGCCTCGATGTCCACCGCACCGACGCGATAGCGATCCCCCTCGTTGACCGTGAAGGTGAGGAAAAAGCTCTCCCGGTCCGGGGTCAGTTCGGCGGCGGCGGCGCGCACCTCGAAATCGGCGTAGCCGTTTTCCAGATAGTAGCGGCGCAGCAGTTCCCGGTCATAGGTCAGCCGGTCGGGGTCGAAGGTATCGGAACTGGACAGCAGGCGGTACCAGCGCTCTTCCTTGGTGGCGATAACGCTGCGCAGGTCGGAGTCGCTGAACGCCTTGTTGCCGACGAAGGTGATCCGGCGCACGTAGGTGGCCGGCCCCTCGTCGATCTCGAACACCAGATCGACGCGGTTCTGCGGCAGTTCGATGATCTTCGGGTCGACGGCGACGGCGTAGCGGCCGGAGCGGCGGTAGACCTCCAGGATCCGTTTGACGTCGTCCTGGACCTTGGAGCGCGTGAAGACCGCGCGCGGGCGCAATTGCACCTCGGGGGACAGGGCCTCGTTCTGGATGCGCTTGTTGCCTTCGAAGGCGACGCGGTTGATGATCGGGTTCTCGACCACGACCACGACCAGATCGTTGCCCTCGCGCCGCAACGAGACATCGGCGAACAGCCCGGTGGCGAACAGGTCCTTCAGCGAGCGGTCGATGCGGTCGGGGGCGAAGCGGTCACCTTCCTCGACATGCAGGTAGGTGCGGATGGTGTCCGGCTCGATGCGCTGGGCGCCCTCGACCAGGATCCGTTCGATCACCGGCGCGCCCCCCGGGGCCTGAGCCGGGGCCTGGGCCTGGGCTTGAACACCCTGGGCGGAGGCGGGGGCGATCGGGTGGATGGCCGTCAGAAGAACCGCCGCCGCCATGACCAGCAGCGAAACGCAATGTCTGCAACGCGGGCTCAACGCATCCCCCCGGAATAGTTAAGGTGACACCGCAACATAGCCGCACAGCCGGCGGACGTCACCGACTATTCCAGTGGATGATGTCGTTCCAGGTCACGAACACCATCAGGCCGATGATCAGCGCCAGCCCCACCCGGAACCCATACTCCTGGATCCGTTCATTGACCGGTCGCCCGCGCACCGCCTCGGCGGCATAGAACACCAGATGCCCACCATCCAGGACCGGAATGGGCAAGAGGTTGATGAAGCCGAGATTGACAGACAGAAAGGCGGCGAACAAGAGCAGGGTATCGAACCCCAGTTCGGCCACCTGCCCGGACATCTGGGCAATGCGCAGCGGTCCCCCCAGGTCCTCGACGCTACGGTCGCCGGCGATCATCTGGCCCAGCGTGATGACCGTCATCTTGATCAAGGTGGCCGAGTGGGCGACGGCCTGTCCCACCGCCTCGATTGGCCCCAGGCGGACGACGTCCTCGGCGCTGGTCGCGGCGGTGATGCCCAGCACCGCCATCTGGTGGGTTTCGCCCAGCTCGTCGGTGACCTCCTGAACGCGTGGGGTGGCGGTCAGGTCCAGGGTGCGACCGTCACGCTCCACCGTCAGAGTGACGCTCTCGCCATTGGAGAGCGGGATGCGCTGCTGGACCTGCTCGAACCGCGAGACCGAAGAGCCATCGACGGCGACGATGCGGTCGCCGGGTTGCAGTCCGGCCTCCTGGGCGGCGCTGTCGGGCACCACCTCCTGGATCACCGGCGGGGTGATGGCCATGCCGATGGCCATGAACACGACGGCGTAGACCACGATCGCGAAGACGAAGTTCGCGGCCGGTCCGGCGATGACGATGGCCGCGCGCCGCCCGACGGATTTGTGGTGGAACGAGACCGCCTTTTCTTCCTCGGTCATCTGCGCGTCATCGGCCGCACCCGCGCTGGTCGCGTCCTCGTCGCCGAAAAACTTGACGTAGCCGCCCAGCGGGATCGCCGAGAATTTCCAGCGGGTGCCGTGGCGGTCATTGATGCCGACCAGTTCGGGGCCGAAGCCGATGGAAAACACGTCGACCCGCACGCCATTCCAACGGGCGATGAGGAAATGCCCCAGTTCGTGAACGAACACGACCAGCGTCAGGACGAACAGGGCGGCCACGATCGTGAAGGCGCTGTCGGTGACGAGCGGCAGAAAGTCTGTAACGGTGCTTGGCACGGCGGGGTGTCTTTCTCGATCGGGGGGAGGTGTCGGGATGCGGCGCCGACGGCCCGCCCGGCGCGGTCGCCGGCCGGTTCGGACGCCTCCCTCAGGCCGCGAGGTCCTGGACCAGGGCGGTGCAGACAGCCCGGGCCTCGCGGTCGATGGCCAGGACATCGTCCAGTGTCGTCGGCGCGGGCGCCGTCATGTGCTCGACCGTGCGTTCAACCAGCGCGACGATGTCGAGGAACCGGATCTGCCGGCCCAGGAACGCGGCCACCGCGATCTCGTTGGCGGCGTTCAGAATAGTGGGGCGGGCGCCGCCCGCCTTCAAGACATCGCGCACCAGCCCGAGAGCCGGGAAGCGATCGCCGTCGGGCGTTTCGAAGTGCAGGGCGCCGATTGCGCCGAGGTCCAAACGCGCCGTTGGCGCCGCCATGCGTTGGGGCCAACCCAGGGTGAAGGCGATGGGCGTGCGCATGTCCGGTGTGCCGAGCTGGGCCAGCACCGATCCGTCCTCGTAGGCAACCATCGAGTGAATCACGGACTGCGGGTGGACCAGGATCTCGATCTGCTCCTGTGGCATTCCGAAGATGTGATGCGCCTCGATGAACTCCAGGCCCTTGTTCATCATGGTGGCGGAATCGACCGAGATCTTGGCGCCCATCGACCAATTGGGATGGGCGACGGCCTGTTCCGGGGTGACGGCCGCCATGGCCTCGCGCGTCCATGTGCGGAACGGCCCGCCGGAGGCGGTCAGGATGATGCGGTCGATGCGGTGTTTCTGGTCGAAGTCGAACACCTGAAAGATGGCGTTGTGCTCGCTGTCCACGGGCAGCAGGGTGGCGCCGTGCTCGGCCACCGCCGCCATGAACAGGGTGCCGGCGCAGACCAGGCATTCCTTGTTGGCGAGTGCGACGGTGGCGCCGCGCTGCACCGCCTCCAACGTCGGCTGCAGCCCGGCGGCGCCGACAATCGCGGCCATCACACAGTCGGCGGGCCGCGCGGCCGCCTCGCACAGGGCGTCCGGACCGGCGGCGGCCTCGGTGCCGGAGCCTGCCAGTGCGGCCTTCAGGTCCGCGTACTTGGATGGGTCGGCGACGACGGCCAGGCGGGCGCCGAAGCGGCGGGCCTGTTCGGCCAGGATGTCGACGTTACCGTTGGCGGTCAGGGCCTCGACGCTGTACAGGCCGGGGTTGCGGGCGATGAGGTCCAGCGTGTTCTTGCCGATCGAACCGGTGGAGCCGAGCACGGTTACGGTGCGCGGGCCGTCGGTCGCCCCCCCATGAACATCTACCACGTTGTCAGTCCCCCTTGCGTGAGGATGGCGGTCAGAGCCACCACAGGCGTCACCGCGATCAGCCCGTCCGCCCGGTCCAGCAGACCGCCGTGACCCGGAATCAGGTCGCCGCTGTCCTTGACCCGAAAGCGTCGCTTGAACGCCGATTCAATCAGATCGCCGCCTTGCGAGACAATCCCCAGGATGAGGCTCAGCACCAGCAGACCGCCCAGGAAGCGCCCGCCCAGCAGCAAGCCGGCCGCCGCGCCGACGATGGTCGCGCAGGCCACGCCGCCGATCAGGCCGGCCCACGTTTTGCGTGGGCTGAGGCTGGGCCACAACAGCGGCCCGCCCACTTTGCTCCCCACGGCATAGGCGGCGATATCCGTCGCCCACACGATCAGGAACAGCCACAACACCGTTTCCCACCCGGCGGCCGCGTGGATCCAGGCCATGGCCACGGCCGGCACGCCGATGTAGAGGCTGCCGGCGGCGATCCACAACGGCCGGCGCCGGTCGGCCTCCACCCGGTACAGGGCCGGCAAGACCCCGAGCAGCGGCAGCAGCACGGCCCATTCGCCGGCCCACGCCACCAGAACCGGGGCCGTGGCCACCACGGCGATCAACAGGCCGCCGGCCAGGCCGCGCCGCCCGCAACAGACCGTGCTCCACTCCCAGGCCATGACCGCCGCGCAGACGGCCACCAGCCCGTCGAACCAGGGCCAGCCCAGCACCACCGCCAGCACCACGCCGGGACCGAGAATCGCGGCGGAGACGATCCGTTTTCGCACGGCGGCGCGCCGATCTGGCCCCGTCATGGCGATACCACCCTCTAGCGGGGGACGGCGCCGTAGCGCCGCTCGCGGCCATGGAATTCGGCCAGGGCAGCGGCCAAGTGGTCCTCGGTGAAGTCTGGCCAGGCGACATCCAGAAACGCCATCTCGGTATAGGCGAGTTGCCACAGCAGGAAGTTGCTGATGCGCTGCTCGCCGCTGGTGCGGATCAGAAGATCCGGATCCGGCAGGTCCGGGGCATACAGTTCGGCGCCGACGCGCGCCTCGTCGATGCTCTCGGGGTCGAGGTGGCCGGCGGCGGCGGCGGCGGCCAGGCGACGGGCGGCCCGCGCAATCTCCCCCCGACCGCCGTAGTTCAGGGCCACGGTCAGAGTCAGGCGGGTATTGCCGGCGGTCCGTCGTTCGGCGTCCTCAATCAGCCTGAGGATGTCGTCGTCGAAGCGTGTTCGCTCGCCGACCATCCGCACGCAGACCCCTTCGCGTTCGAGTTCAGCCAGTTCGTTGCGGATGTACAAACGCAACAACCCCATCAAGGTGCTGATCTCGTCCGCCGGTCGGCGCCAGTTCTCTGACGAAAACGCGAACAGGGTCAGATGCGTGACGCCATGCCGGACGGCACCCTTGACGCAGGCTCGCACCGCTTCCGCGCCTTTGCGGTGTCCGGCGGTGCGGGGCAGGCCCCGCGCCTGCGCCCAGCGCCCGTTGCCGTCCATGATCACGGCCACATGCAGCGGTCCGGCGGGCGTGTCGTCTGTTGCGGCGGGAAGATGGGACATGCGGGTGTCCAGATGGAGGCATCAGTCGGAAACGTCGACGGGCGGACGGAGCAGTCCCAAGCCTGTCTGCGGGCGGCGGGGCGACGAGGGCGGAGACCGGAGGCGCGCGCCGCCCAGCCCCCGTCAGACCCCGTCAGACCTGCATGATCTCCTCTTCCTTCTTGTGGAGGGCTTCGTCGACATGCTTGATGGCGTCGTCGGTCAGCGCCTGCACCTCGGTTCCGTGCTTTTTGTGCTCGTCCTGCGAGATGTCGCCGTCCTTTTCCATCCGCTTGAGGTGATCCATGCCGTCGCGGCGGACATTGCGGATGGCCACGCGGGCGTGTTCGGCATATTTGCCGGCCACCTTCGTCAGTTCCGTGCGGCGTTCCTCGTTCAAGGGCGGGATGGGCACGCGGATGGTCTGGCCCTCGGCGGCGGGATTGAGGCCCAGGCCGGCATCGCGGATGGCCTTTTCGACCGCCTTGGCCATCGACCGGTCCCACACCTGCACGGTCAGCATCCGCGGTTCGGGGACGTTGACGTTGGCCACCTGGTTCAGCGGCATGGCGGAGCCGTAGGCGTCCACCATCACCGGGTCCAGCAGGCTGGCGTGGGCGCGGCCGGTGCGCAGGCCGGCGAACTCTTTCTTCAGGACATCCAGCGTGCTGTCCATCCGGTGCTTGAGGTCCTTTCTGAGGGCCGGGAAGTCCGCTGGTTTGTCGCTCACGTCAGGTCTCCTCGCGAATGATCGTGTACCGCCCGGTGCCGCGCAGGATGCTGCCAAGCGCACCCGCCTCGCCCAGCGAAAACACGAGGATTGGTATCCCATTCTCGCGCGCCAAGGCAATTGCCGAGGTATCCATGACCCTTAGGTCCTGGCGCAATACCGCATCGTAGCTTAACGTCTCGTATCTTTTCGCATCGGGATTGGTCTTCGGATCGGCGTCATAGACGCCGTCGACCTGCGTCGCCTTCAACAGGGCGTCGCAGTTCATCTCGACGGCCCGCAGGGCGGCGGCGGTGTCGGTGGTGAAGAACGGGTTGCCGGTGCCGGCGGCGAAGATGACCACTCGGCCCTTCTCCATGTGGCGGACGGCACGGCGGCGAACGTACGGCTCGCAGACGGTGGCCATGGGAATGGCCGACTGCACCCGGGTCGGCACGCCCACCTTCTCCAGGAAGTTCTGGAGCGCCAGGGCGTTCATCACCGTGGCCAGCATCCCCATGTAGTCGGCGCTGGTTCGGTCCATGCCCTGGGCCGCCTGGGCCAGGCCCCGGAAGATGTTGCCGCCGCCGATCACCACACAGAGCTGCACCCCGGTCTGGTGCACCTCCTTAAGCTCCTCGGCCACGCGCTGAACCGTGTCCAGGTCCAGCCCATATCCCTGCCGGCCCATCAGGCCTTCGCCGGACAGCTTCACCAAGACCCGCTGGAGCGACCCGGTCGCGGCGGCATCGTCCCCGCGGGCATCCGCCTGTGTGTCGCCATCCAGCGGATGGGATCTGGCCAGGACTTCGGTTTTTGCCATGACACCGTCCTTCCGAACATTCTGCCGGCCAGACCCGCCGCGAGGTCGATCAATCCTTGTTGAGTTGCTGCGCGACCTCGGCCGCGAAGTCCTTCTCTTGCTTTTCGATGCCCTCGCCGAGGTTGAAGCGGGCAAAGGCCGTGAGGGCGACCGGCGAGCCCAGGTCCTTGGCGGCGGCCTCGACGACCTTCTGCACCTTGGTCTCGTTGTCCATCACATACGTCTGCTCGAGCAGGCAGACCTCTTCGTAGTACTTGCGCAGGCGCCCTTCGACCATCTTCTCGATAATGTTCTCCGGCTTGCCGGAATCCCGGGCCTGTTCGGTCAGCACCGCCCGCTCGCGGTCCAGGGCGGAGGCGTCCACCTCGTCGCGGGTCAGGTACTGGGGCGCGGCGGCGGCCACATGCATGGCCAGGCCCTTGCCCAGTTCGGCCAGCCGCGCCGCGTCAGCCTCGGACTCCAGCGCCACCAGGACGCCGATGCGACCCAGGCTCGGGCGGACGGCATTGTGCACGTACCCGCACACAACGCCGGACGAGACCTCCAGCACGACGGCGCGCCGCAGGTTCATATTCTCGCCGATTGTGGCGACCTGATGGGTCAGTTCCTCATCCACGGTGCGCCCGGTGCCGGGGAACGGCTTGCCGCGCAGGGCGTCCAGGTCGTCACCCTCGGCCAGGACCAGATCGGTCAGGGTCTCCACCAGGTCCTGGAACGTTTCGTTGCGGGCGACGAAGTCGGTCTCGGCGTTCAGTTCAAGCACGGCGCCCCGGTTGCCCGTGGTCTTGACACCGACCAAGCCCTCGGCGGCGACCCGGCCGGCCTTCTTGGCGGCGGCGGCGAGGCCCTTCTTGCGCAGCCAGTCGACGGCGGCGTCCATGTCGCCGCCGGCCTCGTTGAGAGCCTTCTTGCAGTCCATCATGCCCGCGCCGGTCTGTTCGCGCAGGTCCTTCACCATGGAGGCGGTGATCTCGGCCATGACTGTTCCTCTTTCGCTGGCAATGGTGCGGGTGGTCGCGCCCTGCGGCGGCGCCACCCGTGCGTGGTGTCCGTCTCGCCCGCCCGGCGGCGGGCCAAGCATCGCCCCGTCAAGCCTCCCGTCAAGACAATGGCGGCAACCGGGGTCGCCGCCATCGTGGGTGCCGGGCCGGCCCGGTCAGCCGGCGGCCGCCTCGGGGGCGTTGGTGTCCGGCGTGGTTTCCTGCGGGGCCTCCTCGGCGGGGGTCTCCTGGCTTTCGGCGGCCGGTTCAACCGGGGCTTCCATGGTGCCCAGGTCGAGCCCGGCGGCGGTCATCTCGGCCTGGATGCCGTCCAGCGCGGCCCCACTGATCAACTCGCAATACGTCTGAATGGCGCGGATGGCATCGTCGTTGCCCGGGATGGGAAAGGTCACGCCCTTGGGGTCGCTGTTGCTGTCCAGCACCGCCACCACCGGGATGTTCAGCTTGGTCGCCTCGGAGACCGCCAGGTCTTCCTTCACCGTATCGATGATGAACAGGATGTCGGGCAGGCCGCCCATTTCCTTGATGCCGCCCAGGGCAAGGTCCAACTTGTCCTTTTCGCGGTTCAGGTTGAGCAGTTCCTTCTTGGTCAGCGCCGACAGTTCGCCAGACTCCAGCTTGTCTTCCAACTCGCGCAGGCGCTTGATGGAATGCGAGATGGTCTTCCAGTTGGTGAGCATCCCGCCCAGCCAGCGGTGGTTCACGTAGTACTGGCCGCAGCGCCGCGCGTTCTCGGCGACGATCTCCTGCGCCTGGCGCTTGGTGCCGACGAACAGGACGCGGCCGCCGCCGGCCACGACCTCGCGTACGGCCTGCATGGCGCGGTGCAGCATGGGCACCGTCTGCTGCAGGTCGATGATGTGGACGTTGTCGCGAACCCCATACAGGTACGGGGCCATCTTGGGGTTCCAGCGACGGGTGTTGTGACCGAAGTGGCAACCAGCCTCGATGAGCTGGCGCATGGTAAAGCTTGGCATGGCCATGATCGGAAGTCCTTGCGATTTTCCGGTTGCGCCGCCGCGGGATTTGAGCCGTTTCGGCCGGGCGCGCGCGCCGTAGCCGTGCCGACACCGGAACGACCCGTCGGCCCCGATCGCCTGTGGCGATACGGTGCCCGGGCCGCGTTCCCGCGTGTGGGGTTGATGGCCGGGGTTCTAACGCGTCGGGCCGCTCTTGACAAGCCCCGCGACGACCCCCATCGCCGGGGGCAATGCCCCGGCGAGTCCACCGCGTTTCATCATATAGGATCAGAGATGGGGCGGCGCGATGGCGACCGCGCGAGATTTGAATTGCCAGAGACGCCGACATGTGGTCTAAAAACCTGACATGGACCGTGCGTTGCCGCGCATGGATAGCGACGATGTCGCTGTCTGCGGGCGAGCGGGTCCGGCGACCATGCGCTCAGGACGTCCCGAGGACGTCCGTTTCCGCTTCCGGGCGGGTCGCGGAGTGTCGCGCCCGACCGTGGGGCCTTGTTCGCGCAAGCGCCTTTTTCATGACATCCGCCGGGGTGCCCGTCGCGCGAATCCAGGCACCGTCCTGCGCCGGCACCGGCAAACGAAAGTTCCCGATTGACCCAGTTTTCTGATCTCGGCCTGGCCGAGCCTCTCCTTCGTGCCATCGCGGCCGAAGGCTACTCTCATCCCACACCCATCCAAGGCCAGGCCATTCCCGCCGTGTTGGGCGGGCGCGACCTGCTGGGCATCGCCCAGACCGGAACCGGCAAGACGGCGGCGTTCGTGCTGCCGCTGCTGGACCGTCTCGCGCGGGCTTCGTCGCCGACGCCGAAACACGGCTGCCGGGCCTTGATCCTGGTGCCGACCCGCGAACTGGCGGCGCAGGTGGTCGAGGCCATCCGCGCCTATGGCCGTTACTGCGGCGTTCGCACCGCCACGGTGATCGGCGGCGCCAAGCCCGGGCCGCAGGCGCGCGCCCTGGCCAACGGTGTCGATGTCGTCGTGGCCACGCCGGGCCGTCTGCTCGACCACTTGGGGACCGGCGTCGCCCGCCTCGACGCGGTCGGTACCGTGGTCCTGGACGAGGCCGACCAGATGCTCGACCTGGGGTTCCTGCCGGCCATCCGCCGCGTCATGGCGGCGCTGCCGAAACGGCGCCAGACGCTGCTTCTGTCGGCCACCATGCCGAAGGCCATCCGGACCCTGGCCGCCGATTTCCTGACCAACCCCGTCGAGGTGTCCGTCGCCCCGGCGTCCCGCCCGATCGAGCGTATCGACCAGTCGGTGATGCACGTCGAGGCGACGGCCAAGCGCGACGCGCTGGTCACCGTCCTGGGCGGCCCCGGGGTGGAGCGGGCCATTGTCTTCACCCGCACCAAGCGCGGCGCCGACCGCGTGGCGCGGCATCTGGAACAGGCCGGCTTGTCGGCCGCCGCCATCCACGGCAACAAGAGCCAGCCGCAGCGAACCCGCGCGCTGGATGCGTTCCGGGGGGGCGGGGTGTCCGTCCTGGTGGCCACCGATATCGCCGCCCGGGGGATTGACGTGGACGATGTCTCGCACGTCATCAACTACGAGCTCCCGAACGTCCCCGAGGCCTACGTCCATCGCATTGGCCGCACCGCGCGGGCCGGCAAGGCCGGGGTCGCCATCTCGCTGTGCGACCCCGCCGAGCGCGGCCTGTTGCGTGACATCGAGCGGTTGATCGGGCATTCTTTCCCAGGTCCGGCGGGACGCGCGGCGCCGCCCGCCACCGAGTTGCCCCGCGCCCCGGGGCCCGCGCGCTGGCGGGAGGGCACGGCCCCGACCCGTTCGCGACGGCGGCGGCGGTCGGCCCCCGCGGTCGGCGCCGCCCACGCCAGCGCCTGACACCCTCACCGGGGGGCGGGATGACGCGAGCGTCGCCCGCGCCTCCTTTCCTCCACCCCAAGACAGTTCCACCTTCAAGAAAAGGAGAGACCGACATGGAGACGGGTTCGGTCAAATGGTTCAACAACACAAAGGGCTATGGGTTCATCGCGCCGGATGGCGGCGGTCCTGACGTGTTCGTCCACATCAGTGCCGTCGAGCGCGCCGGCCTGCACACCCTGAGCGACGGCCAGCGCATCAGCTACGAGATCGAGGTGGACCAGAAGCGCGGCAAGTCCTCGGCCGCCAACCTCCGGGTCGAGTAGCGTCACCACCCAGGTGTGCCCGTCGGGCGGGAGTTGGACTCCCGCCCGGACCAGGGCGGTCTCGGACCGTTGGGTGATGACATCGGTTTCGGACGGGGCCGCGAGCCCCGTCCGGCCGTGCCGGTGATTAGACAAACTCTGGGGTCCGCCCCCTTGCCCGCCTATTCGCGGTTTTGCTGTGCGTCTACGACAGCGGACGCCTTGAAACCAGGGGAATCGGGTGAACGGGTCATGCCGTGACGACGCTTGCGAGGTAGTCGTC
>NZ_CAKZOT010000030.1 GCF_937138205.1 uncultured Rhodospira sp.
TCTCCGCCTCCAGACGCACCCTACGACGGCTGCGAACAGGATCATGACTCGTCATTGCGAACCCTCGTCGGAAGACGAGGGTGAAGCAATCCAGGGCGTAGTGCGCCAGTATTCGCCCTGGATTGCCCCAGTTTTGGTTTTTGGGCTTCGCTCCTCGCAATGACGAGCATAAGTGAAGGTGTGTGAATCGGATCGCTGTGAGACACGGATCGTCTTTCTCGTCCCGGCGCGGGCCGGTCACGCGTAGTCCATCAGGATCTGGCCGGTCTTCACGCCATCACCTTCCGCGACCCGCAGCGCCTTCACCGTGCCCGGGTGGCCGGCGACGACGTTGGTCTCCATCTTCATCGCCTCCAGCACCATGATCAGATCGTCCTGCTTCAGCTCCTGCCCGATCTTGACGGCGATGCGGTTGACCACGCCGGACAGCGGGCTGCGGCAGACTTTCTCCTCGTCCACCGGCGCGTCCTCGGCGGCGCTCGCCCCGGATGTGTCGGCCGCCGCCGGCCCAGCCGAAGAGCGCACCGTCATCGGCGGCGCGTGCGGCGGCAGGTATCCGGGCCGGGGCGCGGGCCGGTCCTCCTCCAGCACCTCGACGTCGAGGTCATAGGTCTTTCCGTCCAGGTCAATGCGCAGTTTCACGGCCGGAACTCCTGTAGGGGTCGGCGGGGCTCAGTGTCCCCGGTTAAACTGGTGCGAGGCCTGGATGGCGGCGCGCCCGTGACGCGCCCAGGCGGGGGCGCCGTCCGGGCCCGTCCCGACGCGGCGCGCCGAGCGGATGCGGACGCGCTTGCCCAGGTAGGAGGTCACGGCGGCCGCCAGCATGACCAGGGTTTCCGGATCCACCTCGGCCTCCAGGTCGTGCTCGGTGGCGCTCTGTCGGGCCTCAAGCGCCGCAAGCTGTGTCTTCAGCGCGTCGATCTCGCCGCGCATGTCATGGCGCAGACTCTCGACCGCCGCCATCACATCATCCAGGGTCGGTTTGGTCATGCCTCTCGCTCCTGCCGGCCTCGGGAGGGCGCCGGGCGTGTTGTGGGGGTCGGGCAGCTCACAGCGGGATCAGGCCGTGTTTCTTGGGCGGGCGCGTCTCGCGCTTGGTGCACAGGCTCTCCAGCGCCTGCCCCAGGGCGCGCCGGGTCTCGGCCGGCTCGATGATGTCATCCACCAGCCGTCGCCCGGCGGCGACATAGGGATTGGCGAAGGTGCCCCGATAGAGCTGGATCATTTCGGCGCGCTTGGCGGCCTGATCGTCGGCCTCGGCGATGGTCTTGCGGAAGACGATCTCGGCCGCGCCCTCGGCGCCCATGACGGCGATCTCGGCCGACGGCCAGGCCACCACCCGGTCGGCGCCCAGGGCCTTGCCGCACATGGCGAGATAGGCGCCGCCGTAGGCCTTGCGCAGGATCACCGTCAGCTTCGGCACCGTGGTGGCGGAGTAGGCGAACAGCATCTTGGCGCCGTGGCGGATGATGCCGCCGTATTCCTGCTCGACGCCGGGCAGGAATCCCGGCACGTCGACGAAGGTCACCAGTGGAATGTTGAAGGCGTTGCAGAACCGGATGAAGCGCGCCGCCTTGTCGGAGGCGTTGATGTCGAGCGCGCCCGCCATCGCCGCGGGCTGGTTGGCGACCACGCCGATGGATCGGCCCTGGAGCCGGGCGAAGCCGATGACGATGTTGGGCGCATAGCCGGCCTGGATCTCCAGCAGGTCCCCGTCATCGACACAGCGCGTGATCACGTCGCGGACATCATAGCCGGCCTTGATGTCGGCCGGCACGATATCATTGAGCGCCGGGTCGGCCTCCAGCGGCGCGTCGAAGGGCAGGCGCGGCGGATCCTCCAGGTTGTTCGGCGGCAGGAAGCTGAGCAGCCGGCGGCACTGGTAGATCGCGTCGGCGTCGTCGTCGGCCACCAGATGGACCACGCCGGACCGGGTCATGTGCGCGTCCGGCCCGCCGAGCGCCTCGGCGCTCACCGTCTCGCCGGTGACCTGCTTGATCACCTGTGGGCCGGTGATGAACATCTGCGCCTGACGGGTCTGGATGATGAAGTCCGTCAGCGCCGGGCTGTACGAGGCGCCCCCGGCGCACGGCCCGCAGATCAGCGAAATCTGCGGCACCGAACCGGACAGCATGACGTTGGTGTAGAACACCCGGCCGTAGCCGGTCAGGCTGTCGATGCCCTCCTGCACGCGGGCGCCGCCGGAATCATTGATGAACACGAACGGCGAGCCGGTCTTGAGCGACAGCTCCATCATCTCGGCGACCTTGAGGCTATGCACCTCGCCGGCGGCACCGCCGGAGACGGTGAAGTCCTGGCTGGCCAGATGCACCACCTTGCCGTCCACCCGGGCGCAGCCGGTGACCACGCCGTCGGCCGGCAGGTCCCTCTCGGCCATGCCGAGCGCCGTGGCCCGGTGTTGGGCGAACAGGCCGATCTCCTGGAAACTGTCGGGATCAACCAACTGTGCGACGCGCTCGCGCGCCGTCATCTTGCCGGCGGCGTGCTGCTTCTCGATTTGCGCCGGGCCACCGCCGCCCTGGACGCGCGCCCGGTTGGCGGCGAGGGCGGCGATTTTTTCCTCCATGCCTGCCGAGGGCGACGGGCCCTCCTGCTGCTTTGACATCAGGTGTTCCTCTCCCCTGGAGTGGTCCCTTGCGACCGGGCGGGTTCCGCCCGTTTCGGATTGCCGCACCGGTCAGGCGGCCGGGGAGACCCGGACCTGATGCTCCCGGCCGTTCAGGGTGACGACATAGGTCACGGGGTCCTTCCGCGCCTCGCCCCCGGACCCGGCAGCGGCCCCGGCGGCGGGCGCCGGGGCGTCCGTCGTGCGCGAGGCCTCCGGGTCCTTGGCCTGGGTCTTCGGCCCCTCGTGGCGGGTCTTGAAGAACTTGGTCGAGACCTGCGGGAACATGGCGTAGGTCAGCACGTCCTCGTCGCTGCCGTTGTTGCCCTCCAGGGCCTCGGTCTCGGCGCGCAGCTTGTCCCACTCCGGCGCCAACAGGTTGGCCGGACGCTCGGTGATGGCCGGCTTCTGCTGCTGCGCCTCGGCCTGCGCCAGCACCTCGGCGTTCTTCTCGCCCTGGGTGGTGCCATAGTAGCCCAGCATCAGGTCGGCGAACTCGCTGGTCATGGTCTTGTAGCGGCCGGTCAGCACGTTGAAGACGGCCTGGGTGCCGACGATCTGGCTGGACGGCGTGACCAGGGGCGGATAGCCGGAATCGGCGCGGACGCGCGGCACCTCTTCCATGACCTCCTGGACGCGGTCGCCGGCGCCCTGGCCCTTCAACTGGTTCTCCATGTTGGAGAGCATTCCGCCGGGGATCTGGCTTTCGAAGATGTCGGTGTCGATGACCGTGAAGTCGCTCATGAAGTGGCGGTAGCGCTTGCGCACCTGGGCGAAGTGATCGCGCACGGGGCGGATGCGCGCCAGGTCCAGGCGCGTCTCGTAGCCGGTGCCCTCCAGCATCTCGACCAGGGCCTCGGTCGGGTTGTGCCCGGAGCCGAGCGACAGGGAACTGACGGACGTGTCGACCACGTCGCAGCCGGCCTCGATCGCCTTCATCAGGGAAACGAAGGTCACCCCCGTGGTGGCGTGGCAATGCAGGTGGATGCGGGTGTCCTCGCCGCAGGTCTGCTTGATGCCGCGCACCAGGTCATGGGCCGGCTGGGGTTTCAGCAGCGCGGCCATGTCCTTGATGCAGATGGAGTCGGCGCCCATGTCCTTGAGCCGCTGGGCCATCTCGACGAAGGCCTCGGTCGTGTGCACCGGCGAGACCGTGTAGCAGATCGTGCCCTGCGCCTCCTTGCCGGTACGCTTGACCGCGTCGATGGCCGTCTTCAGGTTGCGCAGGTCGTTGAGGGCATCGAAGATTCGGAACACGTCCATGCCGTTCTGGGCGGCCTTCTCGCAGAAGCGCTCGACGACATGGTCCTGGTAGTGGCGGTAGCCGAGCAGGTTCTGCCCGCGCAACAACATCTGCAGGCGGGTGTTCGGCATCAGCTTGCGGAAGGTGCGCAGCCGCTCCCACGGATCCTCGTTCAGGTAGCGGATGCACGCATCATAGGTGGCGCCGCCCCAGCATTCCAGGGACCAGAACCCGGCGTTGTCCAGGTCCTCGCAGACCGGGACCATGTCCTCCATCGCCATGCGCGTGGCCATCAGGCTTTGGTGGGCATCCCGAAGGATGAGTTCGGTGACCTCGATCCGACGTCCCATCAGTCCGCTCTCCCTCGCTGCTGTCGTCCCGCCCCGGGCGCCCGGTCGCCGACGCGATCACCCGCCGCCACGGCCTGTGCGCCGCGCCCGCGCCCCGTCTGATGGCGCGATTTCGAAGTCCATATGGCCCGTGGGCCGTTGGTCACAAGACCCATGCGGAACCGGTTCGTCCGATTTTGTCGTGAAACGGCCAAGGACGCCGCCGAGGCGGCCAGTCGCGCCAAGTCGGACTTCCTGGCGACCATGAGCCACGAGGTGCGCACGCCCCTCAACGGTGTGATCGGCATGGCCGAGTTGCTGACGGAAACGAAGGTCGACGAACAGCAGCGCCGGATGGTCGAAACCATTCACCAGTCGGGCAACGCCCTGCTTTCGGTCATCACGGACATCCTCGACTTTTCGAAGATGGAGGCCGGACGCTTCGACCTGGAGACCGGTGTGTTCCCGTTGGCCGAGGTGGTGGACAGCGCCGTTCTCATCGTCGTGCCGCGCGCGCGCAAGAAGGCGCTGACCCTGACGGCGCAGGTCGCGCCAGAGGTTGCGGGGCAGTACGTTGGCGATCGCAACCGGTTGCGGCAGGTGCTGTTGAACCTGCTGAGCAACGCGGTCAAATTCACGCTGGAGGGGGCGGTCACATTGACGGTGACGCCGGCGCCGGATGCCGTCGGCCTGTGTTTCTCCGTCGAGGATACCGGGATCGGCATCCCCCCCGAAAAGCGCCCGCTTCTGTTCCAGGAATTCACCCAGCTTGATCCGTCGCCGGCGCGGCGGTTCGGCGGAACCGGCCTGGGCCTTGCGATCAGCCGGCGGCTGGTGGAGATGATGGGCGGGACCATCGACGTGGACAGCGTGCCGGGGCGGGGCAGCCGCTTCTGGTTCACGGTGCCTCTCACGCGGGCATTGGAGCTCGAGGCTGGTGACCACCCGGCGCCAGGCGCGGCGCTGGGGCCGACAGAGGCCGCGCCGCGCCCGGCCGAGTCGACCGTGGTTGTTCCGCTCAGGCCGGCCCCCGCGCCAGAACAGGGAGGCCCCCGCGTGCTGGTGGTGGACGACGAGGCCGTGAACCTGCGCGTCATCAGCGAAACCCTGCGCGACCGGTGTTTCGTCGAGACGGTCAATGACGGGCCGACGGCCCTTGCCCGCCTGGCCCGGGATCCGTTGCCGGACCTGGTGCTTCTGGACGCGATGATGCCGGGCCTTGACGGGTTCGCCGTGTGCCGCGGCATCAAGGCCGATCCCCGCACCGAGGACGTGCCGGTCATTTTCATCACCGCCATGACACAGGTGGAGACCGAGATGCGCGGGCTGGCGGCCGGGGCGGTCGATTACGTCACCAAGCCGATCTCGCCGGGCGTGCTGCTGGCCCGGGTCAACACACACTTGTCGCTGTGCGAGGCGCGCAGGGCGCTCGCCGACCGCAATCGGGACCTGGAGCACCGGGTCGAGGAGCGCACCCACCAGCTTACCACGACCCAAGACGTGACGATCCGCGCCCTGGCCTCCCTGGCGGAAACGCGCGACAACGAAACGGGCAACCACATCCGCCGCACCCAACACTACGTCCGCGTGCTGGCCGAGGCGTTGGCGGACCACCCGCGCTTCGCCGCCGTTCTGGACGACGAGACCATCGACCTTCTGTTCAAGTCCGCCCCGCTTCATGACATCGGCAAGGTGGGCATTCCCGACTCTATCCTGCTCAAGCCCGACCGTTTGACCGACGACGAGATGGAGATCATGAAGACCCACGCCGCCCTCGGGCGCGATGCCCTGCGGGCGGCGGCGAACGGCGGCGGACCGAACCAGACCGACTTCCTGCGGCTGGCCTGCGACATCGCTGGTGGTCATCACGAGAAATGGGACGGCACGGGCTACCCGGACGGCCTGTCGGGCGAGGCCATCCCCTTCGCCGCGCGCCTGATGGCCGTGGCCGATGTCTACGACGCGCTGATCAGCGCCCGCTGCTACAAGCCGGCGTTCCCGCATGAAAAGGCGGTGGCGATCATCCGCGAAGGACGTGGTACTCAGTTCGATCCCGCCGTCGCCGACGCCTTTCTGGCGCGGGCGGACAGCTTCGCCGCCATCGCCGCCCGCTACAGCGATGCGTCTGCTGCGACAGCAGACGCCGGCAATCGGCGTCGCGTCTTTGGGTCGGCGTAAGGCGGCCGCGATCACCCCAGGTTTGCCACGATCGAACCGAACCCTGGTTCGCGCCACCCTGCCCGTGATCCGTGGGGGGACCGGGCGGGCGAGGCGAGAGCCGGATCGGATGTCTCCACTCCTGGCTTGATCCAAGAGATTCATTATTGTTACGATTCCGACGTGACCGAGCCGGGAGGATCCTCATGCGCATGGTCGCCGTCATGGCGTTTGCCGCCAGCCTCGTTGCCTCCTCATCGGGGGTCGCGGACGAGGCACACCCCCTCGGGGCGCCGCGCGATGATCTGGCGCGGTTCTACGGGATCTACGGAACGCCGGGAGACGAGTTCGGGCGCGACTACCTTGTGGCGCCCGCGGAAGCGCCAATGGGGCGTGACCTGCGGATCCCGGAGGGTTACCTGATGATCGTCGCGCGCTGGGGCGACGTGGCGCCCTGGTACATGGCGGCGACGGGCGACACCCGGTTCGAGCGCCGCATGCGAGGGGACTTCGGCAGCGCCGCGGTGGTTTCATTCGAAACAGGGCCGGACGGCCGTGCCGAGGCCCTGATCCTCGAAACCAGTCCCGATGATCGCGGCCGTCTGGACCGTTTGGACGATCTCTCGGACAGCAACTGAGCGCAGGAGACTGCGGCATGGTAACGCGCCGGCTCGCCGGCCGCGTTCCCGAGGGAGCGCCCAGGATCAGCGGACGGGAAGGGCCACCATCCGTTCACTGGCCGGCAGGTACCGTCAGGCGGCGCGGCTGGCGGCGGGCTTCGACCTGACGGAACGGCAGACAGCCACGGCGCGCCTGCTGCTGGCGGGGCGCTCGACGGCCGACATCGCCGCCGACTTGGGCATCCGCCTCAACACCGCCCGCCGCCACTGTGAGGCCGTGCTGGAGAAGACCGGGGCGGGGCAGCGGCACACGCTGGCCGCTCCCACGATTGAACCTCCTCAGTCTGGCGTTCAAAAAAATGTGGAACGTGTCTGACTCGCCGCGACGGTGTTGGTCCAAATTTTTTGCGGAGCTGCGTCGTCGTCGGTCCGTTGATCTGTGCCGAGCGGGGTGGCGCGGCCCCGGGTGTCTCAAACCCCAAGCCGCGCCACCCTCGTCTCGCTGCCAAGGCTGGCGGTTTCATATGCTAGCGGGACGCCCGTCAGTGGGCGTGTTCGGGTGGTTCGAACAGGATCAACTCGACCCGTTCGGCGCCGTCCACATAGGCGTCGTGGCCGGGCGGGATTTCGAAGAAGTCGCCCGCTCGCAGGACCGTTTCGGTGTCCGTCTCGACCATGCGGACGACCAGCGTGCCCGACAGGCAGTAGCCGATGTGCCGCATTGGACAGGAGTCGGGCGAGCCGAGCAGCGGCTTCTCGTTGGTCTCCCAGGTCCAGCCTGGCTCGAACACCGCGCGCATCCCCGCGGCACCGGCGGTGAGTTTCACAATGTCGATGCCGCCGTGCTCCTTCATGTCAAGCGTTTCGTCCGGCGCGTCAAAGCGTCTGACCTCAATGGCGCCACAGTGAAGAGTGGTCGTATCCATGATGTCCGTCCTTTCAGAAACGTGGGGTGTCACTCCGGTGCGCCCTTCATTGCGTCGATCGGATCGACGACCGCGATGGACGGTGTGCATCGCGTGGTGGACAAGGCGGACCGGACTATGGGGTGGTTCATCGCTGTCCTTCATTCGGGTCGCGGTCCGGCCGCGATACGGCCGTGCGCTCACCCTGGCAGGCCGCCTTGCGCCGTCTCCAGTCCACGAACTGTACCGGGGGTTATTTTTTTTATCGCGTTCCCAGGTGCCGCAGAGGAGGCGCGTATGGGAGAGCACCGCTACAGGCAGTTCTGTCCGGTGGCCATGGCGGCGGAGGTGTTGTGCACCCGCTGGACGATGGTTCTGCTGCGCGAACTGGTGGCCGGGTCAACCCGGTTCAACGATCTGCGCCGCGGCGTGCCGCGCATGTCGCCCACGCTGCTGGCCAAGCGCCTGCGGGAACTTGAGGCGGCGGGCATCGTTGAGCGCCATCCCGCCCCGGACGATCCGGGGCACCAGGCCTACGCGTTGACCGAGGCCGGACGGGACCTGAGGCCCGTGGTCGAGGCCGTCGGGGCGTGGGGCCAGAAATGGATCGACTCCGAGCCGAGCCTCGACAACATCGACCCCGGTCTTCTGATGTGGGACATGCGGCGCAATCTCGACCCCACGCCGATGCCCGACGCCAAGACCGTGATCGCATTCCTCTACACCGACCAGCCGGACGACCGGCGCGAGTGGTGGCTGATCGTCGAGCCCGGTGCGGAGGTCGACCTGTGCTCGGTCGACCCGGGCTTCGAGGTCGATCTGTTTGTCGAGACCGACCTGCGATGCATGACGGCGATCTGGATGGGGCTGACCACCGTGTCCCGGTCGGCGGACGACGGAGAGCTGGACCTGACCGGTGACCGCGACCTGGCCCGCCGAATGCAGGACTGGCTTGGTCTCAGCCCGTTCGCGGGCGAGCGGAAACGCGTGCCATGATCACGCTCCACCGCGGCGGCCCCCACGGTTACGTTCACGGGAAACCAGAGAGGGCGATGACACGACAGGCACGGTCCTTACCCTGGGCGGCCCGTCCTCCAGTTTGGGGTCATCGAGCACGGTGTTCAGAGTCTGCAACAGGGTCTGCCCGGCGCCGTCGATCACGTCCAGGGTCGATCACGTCCAGGTAGGTGCGGCGTGTGCCCGGTTCGGCCGTGCGCAGCAGGTCGGCGGCGCCAAGCACAGCGTGAAGAGGGGTGCGGATGTCGTGGCTCGTGGTGGCCAGAAAGCGCGACATCTGCCGTTCCGCCCGCCGACGCGGACAGCCCGCCGACCTCCCGGCCCTGCGGACCTGGGCGGTGGCGGCGACGCGCAGACAGCCCGTTCCCGCCCCGGCCTGACGGTCCAGGAGGCGGAGGCGGTCCCGCGCAACGCGGATTGATGCTCTGAGAGATCATGAACAACGCCGCGAGAGTAGGTCCGGAAATCGCCT
>NZ_CAKZOT010000031.1 GCF_937138205.1 uncultured Rhodospira sp.
GATCGATTCAGAACTTTCGCGCGTTGTCACGCCCTAATTCACCCGATTGCCCTGCTCATGGTGCGCTTGTGGCTGGCGGCCAGGACAAGCATGGGCCATTATGCCCCTCTTTTCCTTGTGGACGACAAGAGAGGGTCCCCATGCAAACGTACGGCGCCAAAAAAGTCGAGATGTTCATCGAGAAGCCGCAGCTCAAGCAGGTGATGAAGGTCATCGAGGACACCGGGGCGAAACGCTACACCGTCATTCCCGCGCTGGAAGGACGTGGCCTGGACGGCGCGTGGCACGACGACATGCCGGTCGATGCCCAGCACATGGTGCAGGTGGTGGTCTTGACCAGCGCCAAGAAGGCCGACGCGATCCTGGAGGGCCTGGCCCCGATCCTGGAAAGCTGGCCCGGGGTGGTCTGCGCTTCCGACATCCAGGTCATGCGCCCGGAGCGGTTCTGAGCCCGGCGCCGCCACGATCATATTTACACGTCTCCGCCGACGGTCGCGCGAGCCGACGGGGCGGCGCAAGACCCCTCCCCAATCCTCTCCGTGAACGGGGAGGGGTCCGGGTCGTGCCTAGTCCCTTTGCCAGACACCCACTCAACGCTGCGGGACAGGTGACAGACCCACACTGAGGACTGCTGGGGCGGCTGCCTCGACGGCCCTGGGCCGGGGATCCGGGCGGCCGGTTCATGGTACGCTTCGGCCCTGTTGACCACGCGAGGAGGACGGGACGATGCGATCCATCAGCGGCGCGATCCGGGCGGCCGGGCTGGTGGCCGGGCTGCTGGCCGTTTTGGCGGCGGGGCCGGCGGCGGCCGGCTTGATCGTCTTCACGACCCACGAGGACGGCGACAACCTGACCCAGGTCACGCCCCGTGAGGCGCTGAACACCGGGTCGTCCCTGACGCGGATCTTCCATGTGGTGGAGCACCACGGCGCGCCCGTGCGCCTGGACCGGGCGGGAATCGACAGCCGGCACCACGCGGGGGACGACCAGCCGGGGGATGAGCGGTTCGTGCTGCATACAGAAGGCCAACTGATCGCCAAGGAGGCGGTCAAGGCGGTGCGGATCGTCTTCGCCCTGTTCGACGTGTTCGACCGGCCCATGCGCACCCTCAGCCTGACGCTGGTGCGCGACATCGCCGCCGGCACGACCATCGACCTGACGGACGCGCGCATCTGGGAGGCCATCGACGACGCCCACCGGCACGAGGCGCGCGACCTGCTGACCGTCGTCTCGGCGGTGTCGTCGGTGCGTCTGGAGACCGGCACGGTGTGGTCGTGGAATTCCGAGGCCGTGGCCCGCGAAATGGCCCGGCTCGGCCTGGTGCATGGCGACGACCTGGAGGTCGCGCGGTAGAGGGCGGGCGCGCGGGGGGTCTCCCTCCGCTCTCGGCGCACAACCCGCTTGTCGGCAGTATGCTCTCAGCGTACAGTGCCCGGCCATGACCGCCGACCGCACGATCACCTTCGACCCGGCCAATCGTGATTTGTGCGAGCGTCTGGCCCGGGGTTCCGCCTCGGCGTTGGGATCCTCCGTCACCCGATTGCGCTGAGACCCGATAGACCTAGAACCCCATCATCGGCGCCACCATGCGCGGCAGCAGGCCATGGAAGCGTAGCGGCGCGTCGGTCGCCACCAGGCAGACGCACTCGTCGCCCGCCTCGGCGATCGGCTGGTGCTCCACCGCGCCGTCCAGCTCCGCCATGTCGCCCCGGGCGAATCGGCCCTGCTCATCGGTGTACGCGCCATGCAGCACGACGGTCAGCTCCAGCCCGGTGTGGCTGTGGTGCGGCATGACACGGCCCGGAGACAGGCGCAGCAGCCGGGCGGCATCCCTGGTCCGCCCGTTCGCCACCAGGTCGAGTTGGCGAATGCCCGGCCCCACCCACTGCCAGCGGGCGTGCGCCGGATCGCCGCCGACGTAGTCCAGCACCGGCGCCGGCAGGCGCAGACCGCCACCCGACGCCGCCCCGCGCGGCGCCTCACGGCGCGGTGGCGCGGCGGCCTCCGCCGTGGTCAGGCGCGCCAGCACGGCCGCCAGCGCGTCACCGCCCATGCGCGCCGGCGGGCTGTCATCCAGCAAGGCGCCGCCCATGGCCTCGGCCTCCGCGACGATGTCCCGGCAATCCGGGCAATACGTCAGGTGGGCCGCGACGACCAGGGACAGGGCCTCGCTGAGATGCCCGGCCGCATAGGCCAGCAACAACGCCTCGCTCGGATGGTGCTTGACGGTCATACCAACTCTTCTCCGACCATCGCCTTGACCTTGCGGAAGGCCAGGCGCAACCGTGACTTCACGGTGCCCAATGGAATGCCGAGGCGTTCTGCGATCTCGGAATGAGGAATATCCTCGTAGAACGACAGGGTCAGCACGCGGGCTTGGTCCTGCGGCAGCGTGGCCATGGCCTGACGGATGCGCGCCTGGGCCTGTGTCTTTGACATGTACGTTTCCGCCGACGGTTCCGGTTCAGGCGCCAGCAGGGGATCGTCCATGTCCGGCTCGGGCCGGCGCTCGCGGCGCAACACGTCAATGCGGCGGTTGCGCGCGATGGTGAAGATCCAGGTGCTGACCGCCGCCTTCGCCGGGTCGAACTGGGCCGCCTTGCGCCAGACCGTCAGCATGACGTCCTGGGCGAGATCCTCCGCCTCGCTTTCGGCGGCCCCCTGACGCATCAGGAACCCTTTCACGCGCGGCCCGAAATGCTCGAACAGCGAGACAAAGGCCGCCTGGTCCCGCTGATCCGCCACGGCCCGGACCAACCGGGCCAGGTGGTCGCCGTCCACTGTGATGTGTGTCATGAGCGCCCCCCCGTCGACGCCGTGGGTGTGCATCGCCGGCGGCCGACACGGTGCGGGGCGCGCGGTTTGATCTGAATGGTCACGCCTTGGGGCCGTTGCCACGTCTTCATCACTGACCTTTCATACGTCTGCAAAGGACATCGGATCACTGACCGATCACCATTCAGCCATCGCGCGAGGCCGATGGCCCGATGCCCTGGGCCCGCTCCCACTCTTCCCCTTTTTAGAAATCTACCAGGGCGTCCACGCCTTGGGTACCGGGAAGGTTCCGCCCTCGACTAATGGGGTATTTCGCCCGGAAACGGCTGCCGCGCCAGCCGCGCCGCGCGGGCGGACAGGGCTCCGCCTGCCCTGGGACCAGAGCCTACCGCGTTGGAAAACAGAAAGAAATGGTGGGGACCGCCGGCAAGCCCGCGTGGTCGGAACTGCCGGCGCCCCGGCCCCGGCAAGAGCCGCGCCAGCGCGTGGCGGCATCCCGGTGGAAGGGCGCGTGAGTTTCCTTAGTGTCCGATCGAGCGACTCGGGGATTCAAGGCGGGCTGCCGAGGACCTGGGGATCGCCCGCCAGCCCCTGCACTGGGGCTTGGTCGGTCGCGAGCGCTGTCGTGTTTCGTGCCACGCCATGCCGCCGGAAGAACCGACAGACCACGCCCGTCAGGGGGCGAGGGCAGCGACGCCGTCCCGGAACTCATCCGTGACGGCATTCGTCGCTGCACAGATTCTTGAATTCAGTATATCTATGACCCAGGCAAAGGATCGCACACCGCATCTTTTGCCTGCGTCATACCAACGGACAGAAGCGGTGACTCCTTACCCTGGGTCGGGCGGCGTGCCAATGCGGGCGATCCATCCCGGACCAGGACACGGAACCGGAAGTCCTTGCCATCACAATGGAATGTGTCCTGACGCGCGACGTCGAAGACAGCAAGAACTGGACCAGCGTATCCGCCGGATTTCACGGAGTCACACCGACTGGCGATTAGGCGCGGGGCCGTCTGTCCGCCAGCCAATCGCCTTCAGTCGCCCGCCACGCCCTCTACTCCGCCGCCATGTCGTCCGGGTCGGCGAAGCGGGCGGCGATGGCGCGCACGTCGTCCTCGCGCGCCACCAGGGCGTCGACGACCGCCGGGTCGAAGTGCGTGCCGCGCCCGTCGCGGATGATCTCCATCGCTTTCGCATGGGGGAACGCGGGCTTGTAGACCCGCTTGCAGATCAGCGCGTCATAGACGTCGGCCAGCGCCATGATGCGCGCGGCGACGGGGATGTCCTCGCCGGCCAGCCCCCGGGGATAGCCGCTGCCGTCCCATTTCTCGTGATGGCCGCCGGCGATGTCGCAGGCCAGCCGCAGGAACCCCAGGCTGTCCGCCGGCGCGTCGCCAGCCGCCGCCAGCAGTGCCTGCCGCCCCAGTTCGGCGTGCGTTTTCATCACCGCCATTTCGTCGTCGGTCAGCCGCCCCGGCTTCAGCAGGATGGCGTCCGGAATGCCCACCTTGCCGATGTCGTGCAGCGGCGCCGACTTGAACAGCAGCTCGATGGTGTCCGGGTCCAGCGCGGCGGCGAAGCGCGGATGGTTCGCCATCGCCTCGGCCAACAGGCGGACGTAATGCTGGGTGCGGCGGATGTGATTGCCGGTCTCGTTGTCGCGCGTCTCGGCCAGCGAGGCCAGGGCGCGGATGGTCACGTCCTGGGCCTGCACCACCTCGCGGGTGCGGGCCATCAGCTCGTCGGTGCGCTGGCGCACCTCGGCCTGGAGCGTGCGGTTGTAGTCCTCCAGGATGCGGCGCGCCCGGGTCAGGTCCAGGTGCGTGCGCACGCGCGCCATTGCCACGGCCGGAGAGATGGGCTTGCGCAGGAAATCCACCGCCCCCAGGGCCAGGCCCTCGGTCTCGTCCTCCGGTTCGCCCAGGGCGGTGATGAAGATGACCGGGATGGCGGCATGGTCCGGCATCCCCTTCAGCGTCCGGCACAGGGTGTGGCCGTCCATGCCCGGCATCATGACGTCCAGCAGGATCAGGTCCGGCGGCGGACCCAGCCGCAGGCGGCTCAGCGCCTGATGGCCGCTCTTGGCCACGGCCAGGCGATAGTCCGCCTCGAACAGATCCACCAGGACCTTGATGTTGACCGGCTCGTCATCGACGATCAGCAGCAGCGGCCGGGCGCCCGGCCGCGAGGCGTCACGGTCCATGTCACGACCCTCCGATCGGCATCAGCTCGCGTTCGACCGCCCGCAGCGCCTCCAGTGCGTCCTCGAAGTCGAACGCGCTGGCGGCCGATTGGACCTTGCGCACCTCGGCGCGGGCGCCGTCGGGAACCATCCGCGCCAGGGCCTCGGCATGGTCCTCGGCGGACGGATCGGCGGCCTGGAGCGCGGCCCGCACGGCGACGATGCGGGCCTCCAGGTCCGCCGCCGAAGGAGTGGCCAGCGCAGCGGACGCCATCGGCGCCGGCACCTCCTCCAGCGACAGGATGGCCCGCAACAGCGGCGACAGGGTGTCGGCCAGGCGGTCGACCGTGGTCTCTTGCGGGGCATCGCCCCGGGCCAGGATGGTTTCCAGGGTGCCGGCGCGGCGGGCCACCTCCATGGCGCCGATGGTGCCGGCCATGCCCTTGATCGAGTGGGCGATCTCGCGCGCCTCGGTCAGCCGGCCGGCCCTGACGGCCTGCCGCAGGGCCAGCATCTGCACGCCCTGGTCGCGGCCGAAATCGATCAACAGCCGCCGCAGCAGCGCCACGTCGCCGGACACCGATCGCAGCGCCTGACGCGCGTCCAACACATCCAGGATCTGCTTGTTCAGGCTCTGCAGGATGGCGGTTTCCGAAGCATCGTCGGTCGGCGCCGGCATGGACGGCCCCGGGGTTGCCTGATGGAGCCAGCGCGCCAGGGTCGAGAACAGCTCCGGCGGCTGGATCGGCTTGCCGATATGATCGTTCATGCCGCTGTCAAGGCAGCGCTCACGGTCGGTCGACGTGGCGTTCGCGGTCATGGCGATCACCGGCAGGTCGGTCAGGTCGGGGCGCGCGCGCAGGCGCCGCGTCGTCTCCAGACCGTCCAGCACCGGCATCTGAATGTCCATCAGCACCAGGTCGAAGACCTCTTCCCGCAACCGGTCCAGGGCCACCTGCCCGTTCTCGGCCACCGTGACCTCGATGCCCGCGCTGTCCAGCAGCCCGCGCGCCACCCGCTGGTTCAGCGCGTTGTCCTCGACCAGAAGGATCCGCGCGCCGGCCAGGGTGGACGGCGTGGGCCGGGTCGCGGCGGCGCTGGCACGCGTGGGCGCCCCGCGTCCGGTCAGGCGCAGCACGGCGCCGCGCAGCGCCCATTCGGTCACCGGCAGATCGAGACAGGCCAGGCTGGGCGACTCCCGACCCGGTCCCAGATCGCCGATCACGATCAGCGGCGGCCGGGTGCGGTCGAAGGCCAGGCGTTCGAACACCGGCCGGCCGGCGTCGTCGACCAGCGTCGTGTCGACGACCACCAGGCGCGGCGCGTCCCGTGTCACCGGCACCGGGTGGGCCTTGGCCAGGCGGGCTTCCAGCGCGGCGCCGCCGGTGACGGTCTCCACCCCCAGGTCCAGCCGCGCCAGCAGCACGGCGAGGGCCTCGCGCAGGCCAGTATCGGCGCAGGCGAGCACGACCACGGCCCCGCGCAGGTCCTCGGTCAGCGGCGAGACGCGCTGATCCGCGTCCACCTGGTTCAGCGGCACCCAGACCCGGAACACGCTGCCCTCGCCGGGCGTGCTGTCGACCTCGATGCGGCCGCCCATCATGGTCACGATCTGGCGGGTGATGGCCAGCCCCAGGCCGGTGCCGCCGAACCGGCGCGAGGTGGTGCCGTCGCCCTGGCTGAAGGCCTCGAACAGCCGCGCTTGTTGCTCGCGCGTCATGCCGATGCCGGTGTCTTGCACCTCGACGCACAGACGCGAGCCGCCCTCCGGCCGGTCGAGCCCCACGGAGATCGTCACCGCCCCCGTTTCCGTGAACTTGACGGCGTTACCGGCCAGGTTGATGAGGATCTGGCCCAGGCGCACCGGATCGCCCATGAGCTGATCCGGAACCGGCCGGTCCACGCGCAGATCCAGGGTCAACGCCTTCTCGCGCGCCTTCGGCCGGACCACCGTGATCATGGTGTGCAGCACCTCGGACAGCCGGAACGCCACATGCTCCAGGGTGAGCTTGCCGGCCTCGATCTTGGAGAAGTCGAGGATGTCGTTGAGGATGGCCAGCAGGTTCTGCGAGGCGTGGTCGATGTTCTCCAGGTAATCGCGCTGGCGCGGCGACAGCTCGGTCTGCAGGGCGAGGTGGGTCAGGCCGATCACGGCGTTCATCGGCGTGCGGATCTCGTGGCTCATGGTGGCCAGAAAGGCGCTTTTCGCCCGGTTCGACTGCTCGGCCTCGTTGCGGGCCTGTTCCATCGCCTCCTCGACCCGCTTGCGCTCCGAGATGTCGCGGAACACGCTCACCGAGCCGACGATGCGGTCGTTCTCGATCAGCGGCACGGCGGTCAGGGCGACGGGGAAGGTGCTGCCGTCGGCGCGCCGCACGCTGGCGCTGTCGGATCGATACGGCTCGCCCGCCTGAATGGATCGCTGGATCCGGCGCGCCTGGGCGGGTTCGTGCACCAACAGGTGAACGTCGCGGCCGAGCAGCCGTTCATGCGTCCAGCCGAGCAGGCGGGCCGCCTCGCGGTTGATGAACGTGCAGGTGCCGAGCGCGTCGACCGAATAGACGCCCTCGCCCAGGGCGTCGGCCAGGCTGCGCAGGAAGTGGTTGCGCTCGCGGAACCGCTCCTCGATCAGCTTGCGATTGGTGATGTCGGTGCGGATGGCGATGTGCTTGAACGGCCGGCCGGCGGCGTCGAGAAACGGAACGATGGTCGCCGAGACCCAGTAGAACCCGCCCGTCTTGGTGCGGTTCTTGACCTCGCCGTGCCAGACGCGCCCGGCGGAAATGGTCTCCCACAGGTCGGCGAAAAAGGCGGCGTCGTGCTCATCGGAGCGGACCACGCGGTGGTTCTGACCGATCACCTCGGCGCGGTCGTAGCCGCTGATGGCGCAGAACTTGTCATTGGCGTAGGTGATGGTGCCGTCGGCATCGGTGGCGGTGACGATGGCGTGCTGGTCGAGCGCGAACTTCTGGAACTCCAGGTCCCGCTGCACCTCGGCCAGGCGCCGGTTGGAGGCCCGCACCGACCGCGCCATCCACAGGCCCGTGATCACCACGAACAGGATCACCGCCGCCGAAAGACCGCCGCGCGCCAGTTGGAACGTGGTCCTGCGCTCCTGGATGTCGGCGGTCAAGGCGCTGAGGGTCCGTTGACTGCGCAGGAAGAGCCGGTTGGCATCGGCGCGCATCCCCGCGAACAGGGACGGCAAGGGCGCCACCGTGGCCGCCACCTCACGCTGCAACGCGGCGAAGGCCCGGGCATCGGCAATCGCGCCGGTGCGGGGGTCCAACACACCGTCCTTCCGCGTCCCCAGGGCCATGAGAACGTCGTTGACGCGCAGAACGTCGGTCAGCTTGGGATTGATCTCGCGGATATCCAGCACGTACTGGAACCCGGTCTTGCTGGCATCGTATGGAATACCGCGCCGCAGCACCCGGTCGCCGTCGACGGTGCGGTCAACGTCGCGCACGTACATCCCGCCGGTCTGCAACACCTGGAACGCCTCGCGCAGATCGTCGACGGTGTCGTGAAGCATCGCGTGGACGTGCGCCCGGCTGGTCTCGTCCGGGGCGGCGGCGGCCATGCGATAGGTCAGGGCTTCGGTGTGCTCCAGCCGCTGGATGATGGCCTCGCCGATCAGGACGCGATTGCGTTCGTTGTGCAACCGATCGTTCAGATCATCGATCAGGCGGGAAAACACCACCTCGGTCCCGACCAGGGCCAGGATACCCGCGACATAGACGGCAAACAGAACCATGATCGGACGAATCGACAGACCCTGAACCCGTCCGGACGCGGTTTCCGTCATCGTGGCCCTACTCCCCAAACCCATGTCCGCCGGTGTCGAGGAACCCGAACTCCCGCAGAATGGCCTGACCGCGCGGCGAGGCGGCCAAATCCATGAACTGGCGGGCGCGCTCCGGCTGGCGCGAGACCGTCAGCAGGTTCAGGGCCAGCGTTTTCGGCACCGCGACGTCGAGGTCCAGGTCGATCACGTCGACCCGCTCCCTGACGCCGGGTGTGAAGGCCGCCCCGCGCCAGTTCAGGATCACGTCGGCCGAGCCGTCGAGCAAGGCCCGCATCAGCCCGCGCGAGTCCGTCTCCGACACCGTGGCGTTGGCGGTCACCGCCTCGTACAGACCGCGCCGGGACAGGATTCGGCGGGTTTCCTGACCGATGCTGCTGGCCTCCGGACTGGCGATGACCACCGTTTTGGAGGGATCGGCCAGCGCTTCCAGACTGGGCGCGATCCCGTTGGGATTGCCCTTGAGCACGATCAGCGCGGCGACATTGAAGCCGATCCGCCGCGCCTCGCCCAGCAGACCGTCCGCCACGGTATCGTCGCGGTAGAAGAGGGATACGGGCAGATACAGGTCCCCGTCGCGGTTCGCCTTCAGCCCCTCATAAAGGGTCCGCGATGTCCCCGTGGTGACGACGACATGGGTCCCCGTCTCGTCCTCGAACTGCCTGGCAAGGATGGCAATGGGATGCGCCAGCGTCGTTTCGCAGGCGATTCGCAGGACGGGAACGTTGTCCACGCTGGCCTGCGCCTGATCGAAGTCGTCATCGCAGGCGCTCAGCATCAGCGCCAGAAGCCCCAATAGCAGCCCGGCCATGACCGGGCCGATCCGGACTCGTGTTGGGACTGACACGCTTGGCATGGACTTGGTTCTCCGACGGGCCGGCGCCTTCGCGCGCCGCTCATGCGACATTCGGTCAAGCAAGCCCGTCGGCCCGACCGCCGAGGGGTCCCGACCCGGAATAAGCCCTTACACCCCTTGCAGGGTCCAACTGTCGAGAATGGTACGCGCCATTGGCAAATACAAGTCGAACAGGGTGTGTTCGGCAGTATACGTCCAAAGATGTACGACGGTTGCCTTTGGGCGCGGTCGAACCACCGCCCATTGACGCATCAGGGGACGCATCAGCCCGTCCCGGCCGGCCCACTCGGCCACCAACTGCCGGCCCGCCGGCAGGTCGTCGCGCCCGCCGTCGGCGGCCCCTGGCGGGACCCGGAACAGCGTCTCGCGGATCACCCGCACCGAGTCGTACCGCGCGCGCAGGGTTTCGCGATGGGCGGCCAGCACCTCCACCGCCGAGCGCTCGGGATCGCCCGGCACCGGGGCCTCGCGGTTTTGCACCGCGACCGGCGCGAAGTAGGCGTCCGTGCCCTCGGGACCCGAGAAGACAACGGTATAGGGCTCGGGCGTGGTGACGATCCAGTCCGCCGGCACGCTCAGGTGATAGCCCCAGGTCTCCGGCGCGAACCGCTTGAGCGGCCCGACGGCGCGCGGCGGGGCGGGCTTGGGGCCGGGCGGGCGCGGCGACACCGCCGCCCGGGCGAGACCGGGAGACAGAATCACCGCGATGCCGAGCCCCGCGAACGCCCGCCGGGTTAATAGTCCTTGCGCCACATCACCCCCACCTCGCCCGCGCCCGAGCGCCGGGCCTTGCTTTCCACGCGAAAGCCGGCGCCCAGGTCGACCTCGACGTTGACCCCGCCCGCACCGGGATCAATGCCCTGTTCCACGCCGACGTAGACGTCCTCGCCCAGATAGGCGCCGGCCTCAACGCCCGGGCTGCCGCCTTCGCCGCCCTCGCCGACGCGCAGCACGTCCAGCCCCGTGGCCTGCCGGACCGTATCGAGCAGCCCGAGCCCCTGGCCGTCGCCGCCGACACCGGTGAACCCCGCCAGCGCCCGCGCAAGCTGCACCGTCTGCACGGCCGACAACTCGCCGCTGCGCTTGTCGAACAGGATGTGCGACAGAACCTCGTCGCGCGGCCGCGCCGGCGATGACTCCAGCACGATCTCCGGATCGCGGGCCGGCCCGCGCACGCCCAGGCGACCCTCCAGGTCCGTCGTTTCGTACAGGGCGATGACCTCCAGCAAGGGATTGATCGGCCGCCCGCCGGTGAACTGGATATGGCCCGTCTCGATCGTCAGCGTTCGGCCGATCACGTCGATCGTCCCGCGCGTGATGTCGATGGTGCCGGTGACGCGGGGCGCGGCGGCGGTGCCGCCGACCTTCAGGCGGCCCTGCCACTCGGAATCGAGCCCCTGGCCGGTGACGTAAACGCGGTTCGGCATCCGCACGGTGACATCCAGCGCCACGGGAAAGGCCGTGGTCCCGCCCCCGCCATCGTTGTCCGACGACGCGGCCGAGGCGCGCTCCAGCGCCGTCATGGCCGAGGTGTCGGGATCGTCGATCTCGACGGCATCGAGCGTCTGGACCGACGCACCGCCGCCAGCGGCCAGATTCACCCGCACCTCGCGGGTCTCCACCCACCCCGACAAAGCGCCCCGATCGCCCTCCAGATCCAGCGTCAGGTCGGCGTCGGCGCGGGCCTTCACCTCGTCGCGCCGCACCACCATGGCCTCGTTGAGCCGGGCGGAGACGGTGCCCACCGGGCCGCGTTCGGTCAGTTCGACATCGCCCTCGCCTTCCAGACGCCCGTTGCCGCCGTCCGTGCCCGACAATGACACCGACACCTGGTCCGTGCCGGCGGCGGTGGCCGTCACGGTCAGATCCTGCACCAGCGTGCCCGCCGTCAGGTGTTCATAGGTTCCTTTCGCCAGACGGGCGTCGGCCTCGATGGACGGCGCGGCGAGGGTGCCCGACACCACCGCGTGCAAGGTGAGATCGCCCGCCAGTCGATGCTCGACCAGGGGCAGCAGTTCCCACAGGCGGGCGACAGGACCCTCCCAGTCCACGCGCGCGGAGAGGGGCTGGTCGGCCGGGATGGGCGCGCCACCGCCCAGGGTCAGCGGCAGGTCGGCCTCGGCCTGGGCTGGTCGGTCAGCGAAGCCGGAGACCGTGGCCTCCGCCGTCAGCCGTCCACCATCGAGCCGGGCAGACGCCTCGGCGGCCAGGGCCGGCACAGTGTCGTTGGCCGCCAGGGCCACGTCGCGGACCGACAGCGTCACGCGGCCCGTGGGATTTGGCAGGCGTCCGCTCATCTCGGCGGTCAGATCCAGCCGCCCGGACAGACCCAGATCCGGCGCCACGAGTTCCGCCAGTGCCAGGGGCAGCGCCTCGGCCCGGGCCGCCACGTCCAGCGATTGGCCCGTCATGCCGCCTTGCAGGGTGAGGGTACCGTCGTCCACGGCGAGCGCGAGACGGTCAACCTGGGCGCCGCCCTCCAGCGTCAGGGTGGCGGGCTGGCGCAAGGTGACCGTGTGCCCGCCCGTTTCCAGGGACAGCTGGTCCAGTGCCACCGTGGGGGTCGCGCCGCCGCCGGCCTGAAGCCGAACCGCCGTCGTCAGAGTCAGCGGCCCGGTCGGCCCGCTGCCGGACAGCTCGGCGGTGGCGGACAGGCCGCTGATCGGACCGTCCACGCGAACCGTCAGGCGATCCCAGTCCACCGGCCCCGCCGCGCCATCTTCCGACGACACCGTGCCGGCCAGGGCGGGCGTGCCCAGCAGGTCGTCGGCCGTGAGGTCGAGCGCCATCGACCCCGTGGACACATCGGCGTCGGATAGGGTGAGCGAGCGGCCTTGCGCCGTCACCGTCGCCCGCTGCCGCCCCTCTTCGGCGGACAGGGTGACATCGGCGGACAGGCCGCCGGTCATGGGCGGCGCGCCCCAGGCCGCCAATCCGCCAGCGTCGTCCACCGCCAGCGTCAGGCGTCCCTGGCTGAGAAGCGTGGCGAGGTCAGTGGTCGCGGATCCGGTCACGGCGACGCCGGACCCCTGCACCCTCAGGTCGCGAAGCTCCGCCTTTGCATAGGATGGCAGAGCATAGGTCGCCGCGACCGTCACCGGTCCGCCCGGCCCGGTGCCCTTGACGTCCAGGGCGCCGGACGCCCCGCTGGCCACGGTGTCGGCGTTGGCCTTGACCGTGACATCGGTCCACGTCTGTTCGGCCACGGTAATCTCGGCGGAGCGCACGGTCGCCGTCACGTCCGGATTGCCCAGGGCGCCCGACCCGGTGGCGTCCAGTGTCGCCGCGCCGGAGACCGCACCGCCGGTCAACGGCCCGAGGTTGGCGACGTCGGCGGACAGCTTCGCGGACAGGGTCTTGAAATTCGCCGGCATCGACACGGCGCCGGTCGCCTGGATGTCCGTGCCGTCGAGGTCCAGAGCCTTGACCGACAGACCGGTGTCCGGATCAAAGGCGACCCGGCCCTGCAACGTCGGGTCCGGACCCAGCAGGGCATCGACCTGCTGGATCCCCAGGGCCGCATTCGAGAGCGTCAGCGTGGCGTCTCCCGACACCGCCAACGTGTCGTCCAGACGCACGCCGGAGACGCTCAGCCGGCCCGACCCGCTGGGGCTCAGCCCGCCCAGCACCGGCGTCAGCCGATCCAGACGCGTCAGGTCCAGATGCGCGTCGGTTTCGACGGACAGCGGCGAGGGCTCCACGACGCCGCTCGCCACCAGGGTCACGCCGCCATCGTCGGTAAGGGTCGCCTGGTCCAGGGTCAGGCGCGCGCTCTCAAGCGCATACGTGCCACGCACGGTCAGGTCGAGCGGATGGGGCAGCAAGTCGGCCACGACGCGTGGCACACGTGTGCCCAGGGGCTCGATCCGCCCCTCAAGCGTCAGGGCCACGCGATCAAAATCCAGCCCGGACATCCGGGCCGTCGCCGTGATGGCGGTGGGCGGCCCGTCGATCCGCCGCACCGCAAGACGCACATCAATGGCCTGCGGATCGTAGCCGTCGCCCTCGGCGATCAGATGCCCGTCGACGTCGAAAATCACCGGCTCGCCCACCACCGGCGCCCCCAGGGATATCCCATCCAGGTCAAGCTCTTTGAGAGTCACAAGGCCCAACAGTCGGGGATCGAACGGCGCGTCGTCCTGGGTCGGATCGGGATCGGACGGTGGGACCACCGGCACCCGCTCCACCGACAGTGCCGAGGCCTCAAGCCGCGTGACCGTCAGCCGCCGATCGAGCAGGCCCCAGGGGTCCCAGGCCAGGGCGATGCGGTCGGCCGCCAGCCACACGCCGTCCGCGTCGGCCACGGACAGGTCGACCAGGCGTGCCTCGAACGGAAGATCGCCCTCCAGCGCGCCCAGCCGCACGGTCACCGGGCTGGCCCCGTTGATCGCCTCCAGCGCCGTATCCTTCAGCCACGCCCGCCCGGCATCGGTGCGGAACAGCCACCCGGCCGCGCCGGCTGTTCCGACCAGGACAAGCAGGACCAGAATGGTCAGGACCGGCAGCACCCGGCGCCGGGAACGCCGGGGTTGCCGCGATCCCGATCCGGTGTCGCGGGGTGGACTTGGTCGATCTTTGGACTCGGGCATTCAAGCCGCCAACCCAGTTCCCTCGACGAAGGACGATGCGTCGGTGACCCGCGCCGAGTCAGAAGGGACGCACTATCACCATGGGCACGATGATCAGCATCATCAAGGTGGGCACCTCGTTCCAGACCCGATAGAAGGTGTGCGAGCGGGTGTTCTGATCGGCCGCGAACTCCTTGCGCCAGCGGGCATAAAGACCGTGACAGGCGAACAGGATGATCACCGCCAGAAACTTGACGTGGAACCAGCCGGACGTCAGCCAGGGTCCCCACAGGAGCAGGCCAGTCACCAACGCCACCACCAGCGACGGGTTCATGATCGCCTTCAGGAGGCGCCGTTCCATGACCTTGAACCGCTCGGACGTCGGCGAGCCCGGTTCCTCCATGGCATGATAAACATACAGGCGTGGCAAATAGAACAGCCCGGCCATCCAGGTAATAATACTGATGACGTGCAGAGTCTTGATCCACAAATAGTAATCGCCCAGGCCAAGAAGAGTCATGAAATCGAGATACTGCATTGAGTCATCCCCTCCACGCCATGCTGGTTCCGATCGCGGTGTGCCGCGTTCGCGCTCTCAAATTACGATTTCTGATCCTGGCCCGGGACATGCGGACACATGGCCCACTCGCCGCTGCACACCCGCGCCCCCACTTGTGAACACAGCCGCTCGCTGGCCGGTCCCGCCTCGATCAGGCAGCCGTCGCCGGCTTCCGGTTGGACCGCGCGCACGACAAGGTCGGCCAGTCCCGTGATGAAGGCATCGTGCGCCTGAACGGTCGGTACCCGCACGTAGGCCGGCACGCCGCGCTCCTCGGCCAGTTCGCCGTATTCCAGGTCCAGCTCGACAAGCGTTTCCGAATGCTCGGACACGAACGCCAGCGGCACCACGACCACCGGCACCCCGTCGCGGCCGGCCCGTTCGATCTCGGAATCGGTATCCGGGCCGATCCATTCCAGCGGCCCGACCCGGCTCTGGTAGCACACGACCCAGTCCAGGTCCGGAAGACCCATGGCCTCGACGATGGCCCTGGCCGTCATCTCCACCTGGCTCTGGTAGGGATCGCCCTTGTCGATGATGATCTTGGGCAGGCCGTGGGCCGAGAACAGCACGCGCGGCGGCCCGTGCTCCCGCGCCTTGTCGACCCCGGCCTTGGTCAGGTCGGCCAGAGCGGAAACAAAGCCCGTTTCGGTCGGATAGCAACAGATCGTATACGTCTTGGCCTTCAAACCCCGGGCCTCGGCCGTGCGCACCCACATGTTCAGGGACGAGCCGCTGGTCGAGCTGGAATACTGCGGGTACAGCGGCAGCAGAATCACGGTGTCCGGCCGGAACGCCTTGACCTGGTCCACGGCGTCCCTGGTCATCGGATGCCAGTAGCGCATGGCCATGAACACGCCGACCTCGTCGGCGACCCCACGCCCCTCCAGCGCCGCCTTGAGCGCCTCGGTCTGCGCCTCGGTCTGCTCGACCAGGGGCGAACGTCCGCCGATGCGCTCGTAGATGGCGCGGGCGATGGGCGCGCGGCGGGCGGACACGACCTTGGCCATCAACCAGCGCGGAACAGTCGGCAACCCCACGATGGCCGGATCGTTGAACAGATTGAACAGGAAGGGCTTGACGGACTTCAGACTGTCCGGCCCCCCCAGGTTGAAGACGACGACCGCCAGACGACTCATGACCACTCCCGCACATCATGGTCCCGCCGCACCGGGACCGTCTTCCTGCCCGACATCTCAGACATCGGTCGGGCGCGGCGCATTCCGGATCCGCTCCATCATCCGCGCCACGTTGTCCGGCGGGGTTCGCGGCACGATGCCGTGCCCGAGATTGAAGATATGCGGCCGGCGTCCGCACAGGGTGGCCAGGACATGGTCCGTGGCGGCGTCCAGGGCCTCGCCACCGACCACCAGATGGATCGGATCCAGATTGCCCTGGGTCACGGCCTTCGGCTGCACGACCTCCGCCGCCCAGTCGCACGGCACGGACGTATCGAGCCCCACGGCCGTTACACCGGTTTCCTCGATGAAGCGGGGATACAACGCGCCCGCCCCACGCGGGAACCCGATCACCGGCACGCCCGGGCGTTCCGCCTGGATGCGCCGCGTCAGTCGGCCGATGGGATCGGCCACCCACCGCATGAAATCGGCTTCCGGCAGCGCCCCTGCCCAGGTGTCGAAGATCTGCACCGCCTCGGCGCCGGCGTCGATCTGGGCGATCAGGTAGTCCCCCGTGGCCTGCACCAGCGTGTCGATCAGTCGCCCGAACAGATCGGGCCGGCCATAGGCCCAGGTCTTGGTGGTGGCGAAGTCCTTCGAACTGCCGCCCTCGATCATGTACGTGGCCACCGTCCACGGCGCCCCGGCGAAACCGATCAGCGCCGTGGTCTCCGGAATCGCCTTGGACAGGCCACTGACCGTCTCGAAAACGGGGCGCATGTGATCGAGCACCCGGCCGATGTCGAGCCGCGCCAGATCGGCCTCGTCCTTCAGGGCCTCCAGGACCGGCCCCTCGCCTTCGCGGAACGCCACGTCCTGGCCCAGCGCGTGCGGGATCACCAGGATATCCGAGAACAGGATCGCGGCGTCGAACCCATAACGGCGCAGCGGCTGCAACGTGACCTCGACGGCCAGATCGGGCGTATAGCACAGATCGAGGAACCCGCCCGCCGTCTCCCGGGTCGCCCGGTATTCCGGCAGGTATCGGCCCGCCTGGCGCATCAGCCAGACCGGGGGCGGCCACACGGCCTCGCCGGCCAGGGTGCGCAGGAAGGGCTTGGGAGACGAAGCGGCAGTGGACTCGGACACGAAGCGGACTCCAGCGAAGGGAACGCGAAACCCATGGCGGGCACGGCTCAAGCGCCTGGGAGCCGACCCGTCGGGGACCCTCCTTCTAAACATAGAAAAGAAGAATTGAAAGGGATGGTGAGGTTGTTGGAGGGGGGGATCCTGGGGATTCATGGCTGTCCGACAGCCATCCCAAACCGGGCGGGGGGTCGGCCGGGCTCCGGGTGTGTCTGGGGACAGGTCTGGGGACAACCGGCGCGGTATCGCGGAGTCGGGCCTTGAAGTCGCAGGCGCGGGGCGGGGCGTCGTAAAAATGGGGAGAGCGGGGATAAGCCGCGGACCGGGCCATCGCCATCCCCAGCATTCACGGGGCTGTGAGTCATTTGTCCGCCTGCGGATAACCGAGGGGTGACCGCGATGGGAAAAACGCGGTACAAATCGGGGCCTGCCGCCGCGATGCGGTTTACCCCCATCGTCCCTCGCCGATCCACAGGGTTATCCCGGGACTCGGTGACCGGTTCCTCGCTGTTTACGGACATGCCGCCCCGTCGGATCTCGGGCGCGGCGGTGTGCCCCTCGCGTCCTGTCGTCTTCGTTTTCGTCTGTCGGAGTCGGGTGCCGTCGTGACCGACTATCATCTCCATCTGGTGTCCGATGCCACGGGCGAGACGGTCAGCAGCGCCGTGCGGGCGTGCCTGGTGCAGTTCGACGTCATCCCCAATGTGCACCAGCACCTGTGGTGGCTGGTGCGGACGCCGGGCCAGATTCGCCGCCTGATCGAGGGGATCGAGAACAATCCCGGCGTGGTTCTCTTCACGCTGGTGGATCCCGAGGTGCGCGCGGTGCTGGAGGATGCCTGCCGCGAGTTGAACGTGCCGTGCGTGTCCATCCTCGATCCGGTGATGAACACGCTGAAGCACTACTTCCAGGCGGAATTCCGCACCGATCCCGGCCGCCAGCATACCCTCGACGACGCCTATTTCCGGCGCATCGATGCCATTCACTACACCCTGGCGCACGATGACGGGCAGCTTCTGGAGGGCCTGGAGGACGCGGATGTCGTCGTGCTTGGGGTCTCGCGCACGTCCAAGACGCCGACGTGCATGTACCTGGCCAACAAGGGCTTCAAGGCCGTCAACATCCCGCTGGTGCCGGATATCCCGGTGCCGGATCAGGTGCTGGCGCTCAAGGGAGGGCAACCCCTCGTCGTCGGCCTGACGCGGGAACCCAAGAGCCTGTCCGACCTGCGGCGAAACCGTTTGCGCGTCATGCACGAGCCGGTCGACAGCGACTACGCCAACGAGGAGTTGGTGCGGGCCGAGGTGGCGCGGGCACGGCGGTTGTTCGCGCGCCGGGGGTGGCCGGTCATCGATGTGACGCGCAAGTCGATCGAGGAGGTCGCGGCCGGCATCATTCAACGCATCCAGCGCAACAAGGGAGCGTTCTGGTGACACCGGTGCCGTTGCTTCTCGCCTCGGGCAGCCCGACCCGGCGGGCCATGCTGGCCAACGCGGGCGTGCCCGTAACGGCGGTCGAACTGCCGGATGTGGATGAATACGCGGTGCGAGATGCATCGGGCGGATTTGATGTCACGACAGATGAGGTTGCGGCCACCCTGGCGTACTGCAAGGCGATGGCCGTGTCGCTCCAGCGTCCTGAAACACTGGTCCTCGCGGCCGACCAGATGCTGGAGACGGCGGACGGGTGTCGTCTGGACAAGCCCTTGGACCGGGAAGACGCGCGGGCGCAGTTGATCCGGTTGCGCGGAACCACGCACCGGCTGGTCTCGGCCGCCGTGCTGATGCGAGACGGCGCGGTGGTCTGGGAGGGGATCGACGCCGCCAGTCTGACGATGCGAGACTTCTCGGATGTGTTTCTGGAGACGTATCTGGACACTGTCGGTGATGATGTGACCGGAACGGTTGGCGGTTACCGGCTGGAAGGTCCGGGGGTTCAACTCTTCTCCCGGGTGGAGGGCGATGTGTTCACCGTGCTCGGTCTGCCGTTGCTGCCGCTGCTGGAGGCTTTGCGGACGTTGGATGTGATTGACGAATGAGCGGGGCCAACGACAACACACCCTTGTCCGGCGCCGCCACCGGTCTGTTGCTCAGTGGCGCGGCGCGGGTGGCGGGCGTCATCGGCTGGCCGGTGGCGCATTCCCGGTCGCCGCGCCTGCATGGCCACTGGCTGCGGACGTATGGCGTTGACGGAGCCTATGTTCCCCTGGCCGTGGCACCAGGCACGGCCGAACGGGCGATCAGGGCCTTGCCGGCGCTGGGGTTTGCCGGGGCCAACGTGACCGTGCCGCACAAGGAGATCGCGGCCCGCGTCTGCGACGAATTGACCGATCAGGCCCGACGCATCGGCGCCGTGAACACGCTGATCGTGGATCACGGACGGCTGGTGGGCGACACGACGGACGGCTTCGGCTTTCTGGAGAACCTGCGCCAGCATCGGCCGGACTGGCGCGCGGCGGCGGGGCCGGCCGTGGTGCTCGGCGCCGGCGGATCCGCCCGCGCGGTCTGTGCCGCCCTGCTGGATGCCGGCGTGCCCGAAATCCGCCTGCTGAACCGGACCGTCAACAAGGCCGAAGCCGTGGCGGATGCTCTGGGTGGGCCGATCCGCTGCGCGCCGCTGTCCGAAAGTGGGCGGGCCATGATGGACGCGGCCCTTCTGGTCAACACGACGGTGCTGGGAATGCAGGGACAGCCCCCGTTGGATCTGAACCTGGACTCGCTGCCGGCCGGCGCGGAGGTGACTGATCTGGTCTATGCGCCTCTGGAAACATCCTTGCTGGCGGCGGCGCGCGAGCGCGGCAATCCGGTGGTGGACGGCCTCGGAATGCTGCTGCATCAGGCCCGGCCGGGCTTCAAGGCGTGGTTCGGCGTCGATCCCGAGGTGACGGACGCGCTGCGCCGGGTAGTGCTTGATGGCTGAGGGTTTCCGGATCCGTGGCGCGTCGCGGCGGTGTCTTCGGCACGGTCCGCGTCTGGGCGGGCGGCGTATGACCGTGCTCGGATTGACCGGCTCTATCGGCATGGGCAAGAGCACGGCGGCGCGTATGATGCGCCGCCTGAACGTGCCGTGCCACGACGCCGACGCGGTGGTGCATCGGCTGCTGGGACCGGGCGGCGCGGCGGTGGCCGAGGTGGCGGCGGCGTTCCCCGGTGTGGTCGAGGACGGCCGCGTGAATCGACAGGCCCTGGGCGCACATGTGTTCGGCGACGCCGATGCCCTGCGCCGCCTGGAGGCGATCCTGCATCCGCGCGTGCGCGCGGCCGAGCAGACGTTTCTGCGCCAACAGGCGTTGGCCCGCCGGTCCCTGGTGGTGCTGGACGTGCCGTTGTTGTTCGAAACCGTTGGCGAGCGGCGCTGCGATCTTGTCATGCTGGTCACCGCCCCGGCCTTTCTTCAGGCGCAGCGTGTTCTGGGCCGCGCGGGGATGACACGGCAGCGACTCGACCAAATCCGGGCCAAACAGATGGCGGAACCGGAAAAACGACGCCGCACCGACATCGTCGTCAACACCGGGCTCGGCATGGCGCCGGCCTATCGCACGGTGCGGCGGTTGGTGCGTGATCTGCGCGACAGGAGGGCTCGCCGATGACCCGCGAAGTGGTGCTGGACACCGAGACCACCGGGTTCAAGCCGGACGAGGGCGACCGGATTGTCGAGATCGGCGCCCTGGAACTGATCAACCACATGCCGACCGGCAAGACCTTTCACAGGTACATCAACCCGGAACGCGATATGCCGCCGGATGCCGCGCGGGTGCACGGCCTGACCGAGGACTTCCTGGCCGACAAGCCCCTGTTCGCCGACATCGCGGACGAGATGCTGGCGTTTTTCGCGGATTCGAAGCTGGTGATCCACAACGCTCGCTTCGACATGGGGTTTCTGAACGCCGAGTTGGCGCGGCTCGGCCGCGAGCGGCTCGACCCCGATCGAGCCATCGACACCGTGCAGATGGCACGCCGCAAATACCCGGGCGCGCCGGCCTCGCTGGATGCCTTGTGCAAGCGCTTTGGGGTCGAGAACGCCCACCGCACGTTGCATGGCGCCTTGCTGGACAGCGAACTGCTCGCCGAAGTGTACCTGCACCTGATGGGCGGGCGCGAGCCGGGCCTGCGGCTGGCGGGACAGGGGCCGGACAGTGATGAAAACGTGGACAGGGTATCGCCGGTGGCGGACCGCCCGGTTCGTCCGCCGCGTCCGCACCAGGAAACCGAGGCCGAACGGGCGGCGCACACGGCGTTCCTCGCCCGCCTGAAGAACCCGATCTGGACTCGGGGGGAGGACCATGCCTGAGGCGCCCTGGCCGGACAGGCCTGAGATCGGCGTCGTGGCCCGGGTCGCGGGGGAATGACCAAGGACCAAGCGGAACGTCCGCGCCTCGACCAACTGCTCGTCGATCGGGGGCTTGTCGAGAGCCGCGCCCGCGCCCAGGCGCTGGTCATGGCCGGCCTGGTGTTCTCCGACACGCGCCGGCTGGACAAGCCGGGCCAGCGCGTGCGGGACGATCTTCCCCTGACCGTCAAGGGACAGGACCACCCCTGGGTGTCGCGCGGTGGCCTGAAGCTGGTCAAGGGCCTGGAGCACTTCGGGCTCGACCCGGCCGGGTGGGTGTGCGTGGACGTGGGCGCGTCGACCGGCGGCTTCACCGACGTGCTGCTGAGCCAAGGGGCGGCGCGGGTCTATGCCGTGGACGTGGGCTATGGGCAACTGGCCCATAAGCTGCGCGTCGATGATCGCGTGGTGGTGCTGGAACGCACCAACGCCCGCCACCTGACGGCGGAACTCGTGCCCGAACCGGTCGACCTGGTGGTGTGCGACGCCAGCTTCATCGGCCTGCGCACGGTGCTGCCGGCGGCGCTGGATCAGGTCCGGCCGGGCGGCGCGCTGGTGGCGCTGATCAAGCCGCAGTTCGAGGTGGGCAAGGCGCGCGTCGGCAAGGGCGGCGTGGTGCGCGACCCGGCGCTGCACGCCGAGGTGTGCGAGACCATCCGCGCGTGGCTGGCCGAGCGGCCGGGCTGGAGCGTGCTGGGTGTGACCGACAGCCCCATCCATGGTCCCGAGGGCAACGCCGAATTCCTGATCGGGGGGCGCAGAGTGGCCGGCGGGTAAGGGCCCGACGCGGAAACGTGACTCGTCATTGCGAACCCTCGTCGCAAGACGAGGGTGAAGCAATCCAGGGCGTAAAGCGAAAAAAACCGCTCTGGATTGCTTCGTCGCGACGCTCCTCGCAATGACGAGCACAAGCCGCCCCATCCACCGGGCGCCGTGCCAGGCTCCGCGCCACCAACGGCCCGCTGACCGGACCGGAGCCGACGCGCGTCTTGCGGACACTCGAGGGGCCTCCTATAAACGGGCGCGACCGCGCCGTCGCGCCGTTCCACCTCCGGCCCAAGGTTCCATGATCGCTCCGGCCTCCGAGCCCGTTGCTCCCCACGCGACTGACGCCCGCCCCGATGCCCGACCCGGCGCCGAGGACGTGGCGGCGTGGCGCCGGGCCGTGGCCGGGTCGCGGGTCCGGGAGTCCTGGAGCGGGCGGCTGCCGCCGGCCGAGGACCGGCTCGGCTTCCGGGTGGTGGTTGACGTGGGCTGCATGGGGGACGCCGACGCCCTGGCCGCGTTCGTGGACAGCCTGCGCGCGCAGATCCTTCCGGAGTGGTCGCTGGTCTTCGTGCGCCGCGCCGACGCCTCGCCGCCGGACGCTGAGATGGCCGACGTCATCGCGCATTACGCCCGCATTGATGGGCGGGTGTCCGGCGCGGTTCTGGCACTGATGGGACCGCAGGTGCACAAGGCGCTTGACCCGGAGGCGGCCCCGCTGACCCTGCTGGTCGACCGCCCGGGACGGCTGGAGCCGGCGGCCCTGGCCGCCCTCGCTGAGCGCTTCGCCGCGACGCCGACGACCGCCCTGGTCTACGCCGACGAAACGGCCGAGGACGAGGCGAGTGGTCCGGCGCGCGCCCACCAGATGCTGTGCAAGCAGCCGTGGGACGCGCATCTGGCCCTGACCCGTGACCTGTTCGGCGCGTTGAAGGCGATCCGCAGTCCCTTGGCCGTCAACGCCTGCGTCGACCGTGAGTCCGGCACCGGGCCGGCGTGGTTCTATGCCCATGCCCTGCGCGCCGCCGAGATGCTGCGGACCGACCAGATCCGCCACGTGGCCGAGCCGTTGTTCCGGCGCGCCGGCGATCCGTTTCCCGACGTGGCTCGCGACGCCGGCGAACGCGCGGCCGTGCAAGAGGCGTTGATCCGCCGCCGCCGCGCGGCGCAGGTTGTCGCGGTGGCCACGGGTCTGCGCCGCGTGGTGCCGACGCCCACGGTTTGGCCGGCCGTGTCTGTCATCATCCCGACCAAGGACAAAGTCGATTTCCTGCGCCGCATCGTGACCGGCCTGCTGGACGACACCGACTATCCGGCGCTGGACATCACCATCATCGACAACCGCAGCGAAGAGCCTGAAACGCTCGCGTATCTCGAAGCGATCGACGCGCACGGCGACGTCCGCATCCTGCGGATTGACGAGCCCTTCAACTTCGCGCGCCTGAACAACCTCGCCGCCGCCCGGGCGCAGGGCGATGTGCTTCTGTTCCTCAATAACGACACCGAGGTCGTGCACCCCGACTGGCTGCGCGAAATGGTAGCCCATGCTTTGCGGCCCGAAGTCGGCGCTGTCGGCGCCCTGCTGTCCTACCCGGACGGGCGCATCCAGCACGCCGGTGTCATGATGGGCGCGGACCAGGGGCTCGTCGGGCACCTGGGCGTGCTCATGGACGACACCTGGATCGCCGACGGCCCCGGCGCCACCGAGCGGCCGGTGAGCGCGGTGACCGCCGCGTGCCTGGCGATCCGCGCCGACGTCTACCGCGCCATGGGAGGATTCGACGAGGCATTCACTGTCGCCTACAACGACGTGGACCTGTGCCTGCGCCTGCGGCGGGCCGGATACGCCGTCGTCTGGACGCCGGGCGCTCGCCTCGTCCACCATGAATCCGTCAGCCGCACCGACGACCGCCGGTCCGGCAACCGGGACCGCGCCATGGTGGAGGAACGCGGCCTGATCGCACGCTGGGGGGTCACGCTGCAAGACGACCCGTTGCAACCGCCTGCGTTTGAACTCGCGACGCCCGGGTGGGTGCGCGGCGCCGTGCCACGCTGCCCCCATCCGTGGCTTGCCGCACGCTGAACGGGAGCCGACCGGCCAGGCACCCTGATTGGCGCCGCCGTCGGCGCGGCCCAACGTGTCCATGTGAAGGAATGCCGAATGTCCATGGCCCGACCGCACGTTACGACCGCAGGCCCGGACGGGCTGTTCCCCTACCCGGTGCTGCGCACCCTGCCACTGGCGCCGGAGTGGCGCAGCCCCGACAAGCACGCCTGGCACGGGCACATTCCCTTCGCCCGCTGGCTGCTGACGCAGACGGCGCCGCGGCGGCTGGTCGAACTGGGGGTCCACAAGGGGGACTCCTATTGCACCTTTTGCGAGACCATCGCGCGCCACGGCCTGCCGACCAAGGCATGGGGCGTCGACTCGTGGGAGGGCGACAGTCACGCCGGGCACTACGGGGAATCCGTCTATCAGACGCTGAAGGCGTATCACGATCCCCGCTACGGCGGCTTTTCGACCCTGGTGCGCGGCCTGTTCACCGACGCGGCCCGGGAGGTCGCCGACGGCAGCGTCGACCTTGTTCACATCGACGGGCTGCACACCTACGAGGCCGTCCGCGAGGATTTCGACACCTGGCTGCCGAAGATGAGCCCGGCCGGCGTCATGCTGTTCCACGACATCGCCGAGCGTCAGGCGGATTTTGGTGTGTGGCGTCTTTGGCAGGAGGTGACCGAGCGCTATCCGGCGTTCACGTTCACTCATTCCAGCGGCCTGGGCGTCCTGGCGGTGGGCAACGCGCCCCCGGCGGCGGTGCGGTGGCTGACCGGCCTGCCGGAAGCGGAGGCGGCGCAGGTTCGCGACTTCTTCCAGGCGATGGGGGACGGGCTTCAGCAGACCCTGGCCGTCCGCCGGCTGGAAGACCACGTCGTCGGCCTGGAGACCCGCGTGCAAAGCCAGGCCGAGACGCACCACCGCCTGCAGGAGGCGCTCAACGTCACCGTCGACCGCCTGACCGAGGCCGTGCGCAAGGCCTACGAGGACATCGGCCCGTACGTGCGCACACTCGAAGCCGACCTTGAACGCCGCGAGGCGGACCTTCGCGAGAGTCAGGACCAGTTGAACGCGGTTCTCAGTTCCCGGTCCTGGAAGATGACGGCGCCCATGCGCGTCCTGATGAGCGGGCGGATCGGTCCTTACGGCAAGGCGCTGATCCTGCGCACCCTGCATCGCCTTCCGGGGGGAAGCCGGCTGCTGGAGGCTCGGGCGCGCTTCATGCAGCAGGCCCGGGAGGTGATCGCGAAGCGCACCGGCCCCGATCTGGAGGCCGCCAAGGCGGCCTTCCGCGCCCGTACCGATGCCGATCTGCGGGCGTTGCTGGAGGGAACCGACCGCGTGAATCTGCCGGCCTCGGCGCGCCCCCGGGTCAGCGTTGTCCTGGTGCTGTGGAACCAAGCCGCCCTGACGCTGGCTTGTTTGCGGGGATTGGCGGCTGAACACGCCGTGCCCATCGAGGTCGTCATTGTCGACAACGCCTCGACCGACGAGACCGGGGCCCTGCTGGACCGGGTGGACGGCGCCCGCGTGATCCGCAACACCGACAACGTGGGTTTCCTCAAGGCGGTCAACCAGGCCGTTCCCGAGACCACCGGCGAGCACGTCCTGTTGCTGAACAATGACGCGGTGATGCGCCCCGGCAGCCTGCTGGCCGCCGTGCGGACGCTGGACTCCGACGACACGGTCGGCGCCGTCGGCGGGCGCATCGTCCTGCCGAACGGACGCCTGCAGGAGGCCGGCAGCATCATCTGGCGCGACGGAAGCTGTCTGGGCTATGCCCGCGACCTGGCGCCCGAAGCGGGAGAGGCCATGTTCCGGCGTGACGTGGACTACTGCTCCGGCGCCTTCCTGCTGTTCCGGCGCAAGACGTTCCTCGACCTCGGCGGGTTCGACGAGACCTTTGCCCCCGCCTACTACGAGGAAGCCGACTTCTGTATGCGGCTGCGCGCCGCCGGCCAGCGGGTGGTCTACGAACCGCTGGCCGTGATCGACCATTTCGAGTTCGGCAGCGCCGGCAAGAGCGAGCACGCGCTGGCCCAGCAGCGCAAGAACCATGGCCTCTTCCGGTCGAAACACGCGGCGGTGCTGGACGCCGCGCACGAACCGCCGGACCCGGCGCGGGCCCTGACCGCCCGGCAGCGCCTGCCGGCCGGGGCCGAGACCGTGCTGGTCATCGACGACCGCGTGCCCCTGCCGGCGCTGGGCGCCGGGTACCCGCGCGCCTGCACCCTCCTGCGCGCCATCGCCGAAAGCGGGCGGTTCGTCACCTTCTATCCGCTGGACACGCCCGACGAGGACTGGGACGAAACCTATACGTGGCTGCCTCGTGGGGTCGAGGTGGCCATGGGCAAGGGACGCCTGGGCCTGGAGGCGTTCCTGCGCGAACGCCGGTCCTATTATGACACCGTCATCATCAGTCGCCCGCACAACATGCGAACCGTCCGCGAACTGATGGACGCCCACCCGGACGTGCGGCCGACCGGCCGCCTGATCTATGACGCCGAGGCCGTCTTCGCCGTGCGCGATCTCCACAAGTCAAGGCTGGCCGGCCACGACGCCGCCGAGACGGCCCGTGCCCAGGACGCCATTCTGGCCGAACTGGCGCTGGCGGAGGGCGCGGCGCAGGTCGTCTCCGTGTCGGAGATGGAAGCCGCGCGGTTCCGGGGCGCGGGTCACGCCGACGTGCACGTTCTGGGACACAGTCTGATCACGCACCCGACGACGCGGCCGGTCAAGGACCGCCACGGGCTGCTGTTCGTCGGCGCGCTGAAGGACGAGGATTCGCCCAACGTGGACTCCCTGCTGTGGTTCCACCGCGAGGTTCTGCCCCTTTTGGAGGCCAGGCTGGAGCAGGTCGTCTCGGTCCTGGTGGCCGGGACCAACGACGCGCCGAGCATCCGTGCGCTGGGCAAGAAGGGCCTGACGCTCCTGGGGCGCGTCGCCGACCTGACCGACCTGTACGACAAGACTCGCGTGTTCGTCGCGCCCACGCGCTACGCCGGCGGCATCCCGCACAAGGTCCACGAGGCGGCCGCGCACGGGCTCCCCGTGGTGGCGACGCCGCTGCTGGCCGAACAGTTGGGCTGGCGCGACGGCGACGATCTGCTGGTGGGGGGCACGCCCGAGGTATTCGCCGATCAGATCGCGCGGCTGTACACCGACGACGCACTGTGGGAGACCGTGCGCGCCAACGCTCTGAGGCGGATCGAGACCGAATGCGACCCGGCCGCGTTCCGCGCGCGAGTGCGGGCGATCCTGGACGATCCCCGGGACCGGCCATGACCCGCCTTGTCCTCCCCTTCCTGGTGTGGGTCACCCACCGCAAGCTGATCGCCCGCCTGACCCGGCGCGAGATCGCCCAGACCTATCGTGGCTCGCTGCTGGGGCTGGCGTGGGCGCTGATCACCCCGTTGATCATGCTGGCGGTGTTCACCTTCATCTTCAGCATCGTGTTCCAGGCCCGCTGGGGCACGGAGTTGGACGGCGGCCACGGCCAGTTCGCGCTGGTGCTGTTCTGCGGCCTGATCGTCTTCCGCTTCTTCGCCGAGTGCATCAACCGCGCGCCCAACCTGATGCTGGAAAACCCGTCCTACATCAAGAAGGTGGTCTTCCCGCTGGAGGCCATGGCCTGGGTGTCGGTGGGTTCGGCGCTGTTCAACATGGCCGCCAGCCTGATCATGCTGGTACTGGGGTATGTGGTCCTCAACGGTCCGCCGCCGTGGACCCTGGTGCTGACGCCGTTGGTGCTGGCACCGTTCATCCTGCTGGTGCTGGGGCTGATCTGGGTGCTGTCGTCCATCGGCGTGTTCCTGCGCGACCTGCACCAGGTGGTCGGCGTGCTGGTCACCGTGACCATGTTCCTGTGCCCGATCTTCTATCCCATCGAGGCAGTGCCGGAGACCTTCCGCGTGTTCATCTACATGAACCCGCTGACGTTCATCATCGAGCAGTTGCGCGCCGTGGCCCTGTTCGGCCGCCTGCCGGATTTCGCGCTGCTGGGCGCCTACGCGGTGGCGGCCTGGGGCGTGGCGCTGGTTGGCCTGTGGTGGTTCGCGCGCACGCGCAAGGGGTTCGCCGATGTCGTCTGAGACCGCCATCGCGGTGACCGGGCTGTCGAAGTGCTACTTCATCTACGATAAGCCGCAGGACCGCCTGTGGCAGATGCTGTGGCGCGGCCGCAAGCAGTTCTTCCGCCCGTACTGGGCGCTGGAGGATGTCTCGGTCGAGGTGCGCCGGGGCGAGACCCTGGGCGTGCTGGGCCGCAACGGCGCCGGCAAGTCCACCCTGTTGCAGATCATCACCGGCACCCTGACCCCCACCAGCGGCAGCGTTCGGGTGAACGGCCGAGTCGCCGCGTTGCTGGAACTGGGCGCCGGGTTCAATCCCGAATTCAACGGGCTGGAGAACATCCACCTGGCCGCGTCCATCCTCGGCCTGACGCAGGCGCAGATTGACGAGCGGCTGGACCGCATCATCGACTTCGCCGGCATCGGCGACTTCCTGCATCAGCCGGTGAAGCTCTATTCCAGCGGCATGTATGCCCGCCTGGCCTTCTCGGTGGCCGCGCACGTCGACGCCGATGTGCTGATCATCGACGAGATCCTGTCGGTCGGCGACGCCGCGTTCACGCAGAAGTGTATGCGCTTCATTCACCGCTTCAAGGAACACGGCACCATCCTGTTCGTCACTCACGACCTGGCCGCCGCCACCAAGCTGTGCGACCGCGTGCTGTGGCTGGAGACCGGGCGCGTACGGGACCTGGGGCCGGCCAAGGACATCTGCGACCAGTATCAGGCGGCCATCAGCGAGAGCCTGGACGACGGCGGCGGCTTCCGCATCGGCCGCGCCCGACACCAGCGCGAGGGGCCGGCGCGACCCCAGGTGGTGCATGACCCACGCCATGACCTGCTGAAGGCCTCGCCGCACGCCAACCTCCTGCAGGTGTTCGACTTTGATCCCGACGCCGATTGGCACGGCCATCGCGGCGCCAGCATCACCGACGTGGCCCTGCTGGACCGCGACGGCGCCCGCCTGTCCACCCTGTACGGCGGCGAGGAGGTCATCCTCCGCGTCACGGCCGAGGCGCACCAGGACCTCGTCAACCCCATCATCGGTTTCTATGTTCGCGACCGCCTGGGCCAGAACCTGTTCGGCGACAACACCTATCTGACGACCCTGGAGCAGGCCCCGCGCGTGGCGGCCGGCCAGCCCTTCCGCAGCGAGTTCCGCTTCCAGATGCCCTACCTGAGCGCCGGCGACTATGCGGTGACGGCCGCCGTGGCCGAGGGCACCGAGGCCGACCACCTGCACCATCACTGGATCAACGACGCCCTGTTCTTCACGGTGCTGGCCAGCCATTTCTCGCATGGACTGATCGGCGTGCCGATGCTGGATATCCGCATGGACACCAACCCGGCACACTGAGTGTGACAGGATTATGATTTGCCAGTGATGGTTCGCCCGCCTTGCCTTCACGCGCCTCGCAGGATAGAAGGCAAGTATGCCCCTGATTCAGACAACGGAAGACTTGGCTGCGTTTCGCGACCGGCTCCGCGGCGAACAGTTCATCGCCGTGGACACCGAGTTCATGCGCGAGAAGACCTATTGGCCGCAGCTGTGCCTGGTGCAGGTCGCTGGGTCGGACGAGGCGTGCTGCATCGACCCGCTGGCCCCGGACCTTGACCTGGAGCCGCTGAAGGACCTGATGCGCGACACCAGCGTCCTGAAGGTCTTTCACGCCGCGCGCCAGGACCTGGAGATCTTCCACCAGATGCTGGGCGAACTGCCGCGCCCGCTGTTCGACACCCAGGTGGCGGCGATGGTCTGCGGCTTCGGCGAGCAGGTGGGCTACGAGACCCTGGCCAGCAAGCTGGCCAAGGCGCGCATCGACAAGACCATGCGCTTCACCGACTGGTCACGCCGGCCGCTGTCGCAAAAGCACCTGACCTACGCCCTGTCCGACGTCACCCACCTGCGGGTGGTGTACGAGAAGCTGGCCGCCATGCTGGTCAAGAACGGCCGCGCCGGCTGGCTGGACCAGGAGATGGAGGTGCTGACCAACCCGTCCTCCTATGAGACGGATCCGCGGGAGGCATGGCGGCGCCTGAAGGTGCGCGGCAAGTCGCAGCGGTTCCTGGCCCTGGTCATCGAACTGGCGGCGTGGCGCGAGCGCGAGGCGCAGGCGCGCGACCTGCCCCGGCAACGGGTGTTGCGTGACGAGGCCCTGCTGGACATCGCCGCGCAGAACCCGGAGACGGTCGACGCGCTGGCGCAGGTGCGCTCCATGTCGCGCGGCCAGGCCGAGGGCCGCCACGGCCGCGAGATTCTGGAGTCCCTGGAGCGCGGCCGGGCGCGGCCGGTCTCGGACCTGCCCAAGCCGCCCCTGCGCGAGGACCTGCCGCAGGGCCTGGGTCCGATCATCGACCTGCTTAAGGTCCTGTTGAAGATGAAATGCGAGGCCGCCGGGGTGGCGCAGAAGCTGGTGGCCTCCAGCGCCGACCTGGAGCGCATCGCCGCCGACGACGAGGCCGACGTGCCGGCGCTGGACGGCTGGCGCCGCGAGCTGTTCGGCGCCGCCGCGCTTGATCTCAAACACGGCCGGCTGGCCCTGGCCGTCTCCGAGGACGGCCGGCGCGTGGAAACCCTCGACGTCGAGGTGGCCGACGACGAGGGCGAAGGGGCAGCGTGACCCGTGGCTCTGAGGCGATCCGGGTCACGCGAGGCCTCGTCAAGGCGTCATTTGGAGGCGCGAGGTCTCACTCGACTGGCGGTGGCCGTCCCGTTCCGTCACGCGCACGCTCTTCCCTGTCGGACCAGCGTCTCCCGGGGGCGTTGGCGCGACAGTCTGATGAAGCGCGTCGATCCGGCCCCGGCTCAGTCGTCCTCGTAGTATCCCCGCTCGGCGGCCGTGTGGCAGGCGGGGCAGTTGGATTTGGTGACCACCTCGGGGCGCTCCCAGACCGAAGGGCGGAAGTCGTGCTCGTCCAGGAACGCCGGATTCTCGGTGATGCGCAAGGGCACCCCGTCCGCCCGCACCCAGCGCATGTACTCGCGCGCCATCCCGGCGCGGATGCGGTCGCCGGCGTTAGCGGTCAGGTAGGCCCGGATATGGTCGGCCTTGTCGGCGGCGATGGTGGCGTCGTCGCCGAAGTGATCGGCCAGGCCGTCCATCATCGCCTCCCACGAGCGCGCCGGCAGGAACCCGGGCTGGAACGCCATGTGGCAGTCACCGCACTCGGCCATGGTCAACGCGTCGGTGACCGGCGGGATCCAGTCGTCATCGGCCAGGGCCGGCCCGGCGGTCACCAGGGCGGACAGGGCGAGGGCAAGAGAAACGGCATGTCTGGTCATGATCACTGCTCCGCCATGAAGGTGATGTAGTCGCCCTTTTCCTGGGCCGTGCAAGCGCGGCCCAGCACGGCCTTGCAGTCGCGGCGGAACTGCTTGGCCACCTCGTCCGGGTCGGTGAAGCGGTCGGGGTTGACCGACACCGCCACCGGCTCGATGGGCCGGCCGGTCTTGGCGTTGCGGCCCATGGCGGTCGGGTCCTCGGTGTGGCAGGCGGTGCAGGATGGCGTGCGCTCGTCGCCGCCGGCCCAGGCGGTGCGGAACAGCGTTTCGCCGGCGGCGGCGGAAAAGCCCGAGAAGGCGGGATCGGCGGCGCGGGCCTCCTCGGCCAGGGCATCCAGGATGGCCCGGCGCTCGGCGGCGGCATCGGCATGGGCCGAAATGGGCGCCAGGATCGCGAGGCCAAGGCCGGCGGCAAGGGACAGGGTGGAAAGACGCGCGGACGGAACAGGCACGGGACGGCTCCTCTTGGTTATGTGGTGACGGTGGAATCGGTTCAGGCCTCGCGGGGGCGGGGGATGACACGCCCTGCCAGGGCGCGCAGGCGCCGCAGGCCACCGAACATGGCGACGATGAACAGGGCGTGCGCGCCGATGACCCATAGCGCGGCGTCGGTCAGGGCGCCGTGCAGGTCCTCGACCTGGGGCAACCAGTGCGCGGCCATGCCGGCGCCGGCCGAGGCGCCGACGGTGATCAGCAGGGCCACGGCCAGCCAGGCGAAGCCCGGGTTGCGGCCGCGACGCTCGGCTAGCCAGCGCCGGGCGGCGGCGGGCGACGGGCGCGGCAGCCGCCAGGGCGCGCGGGTCGCCACCAACCCGACCAGCAGGCGCACGACAACGGCGATCAGCACCGTGTATCCGGCCACCTGATGCATCATGTAGGAGTCGTAAGAATCCCCGGTCAGCCAGGCCACCAGGAACCCGCCGCTGATCACGGCGTGCCAGGCCCGCATGGCCGGCAGGGCGAGGCGGTTGCGGCCGCGCCGGCCCCCGCCACCGGACGGGCGGGGGGTGGCGGGAGTGTCTGGTCTAGTCATCGTCCCGGCCTCCCGCGCAATCGTCGCAGGTGCCGCTAGCCCCGGAGCGGTAGCCGGTTCCGCTCATGCCGCCACTCATGCCGCCGTTCATGCCTTGGCGGCCATGCTCCCTGTCCTCGCGGTGGGACTCGCGGCGGTCCTCCCGACGCTCCTCCCGACGCTCCTCCCAGCGGTCGTCATCGCGTGTCCGCTGTCCGCGCTGCGTTGCGCCCGGCGTTGTGCCCGCCTGGGCGGCGCGGTAGCCGGTGTCGGCGGCGGCCACCACCAGCGGCGCGTCGGCGGCATCGGGGAGCGACCCGGGGGCGGTGATGTTCGTTCCGGTGGTGTCGGGCACGGCGTTCAGGCCGGACACGCCGATCTTGGCCCAGGCCATGCCGGCTCCGGCGATGACGCCGGCCGCGACGAGACCGTGAACGATGGTGCGCGTAATCATGGAAACTCTCCTCGGAAAGAAAATCGGATGCTCGGGCGTCGGAAGCGCGGCGGGCGGACGCGGCGACCCGAAAGCCGGTCCGCCGCAGGCGCGGACATCCGCCGCGCTACGCCCGCTTGCGGCCGTCGATCATGGCGCGGACCAGGTTCTCGCGGTGGGCGGTGCTGCTGGCGATGACGCCGAGAATGTGCAGGGCCATCAGGACCAGCGTGGTGTTGGCGAAAAATTCGTGGATCTCTTCCCACTGCTCGCCGGCCTCGCCGTGACCGCCGGTTTCGCCGCCGTGCTCGCCGTATTCTTCGTGCTCGTCCTCATCGGCCAGCGCGGGGCCGACCACCGCGACCTGGGCGGTCGGTCCCATGACGGAGGCCAAGGGGCCTTCGCCCTCCTCGGCCAGCATGGCCATGCCGGTGTAGGTGGTCGCTCCCAGCGAGGCGAGCAGCGCCAGCGCCATCAGGCCGCCGGCCGGGTTGTGGCCGATGAACCGTTTGGCCTTGCCGGACAGTTCATCCCGCAGATAGCCCAGGGCGGCGCCGGGGCCGCGCACGAAGTCGGAAAAGCGGGCGTGCTTCGGCCCGATAAAGCCCCAGACAAGGCGCAGAATGACGGTGATGGCGACCAGATACCCGACGTTGTTGTGCAGCCATTCCGGCTCTCCCTCGGTCAGGTAGCAGATCAGGAATCCGCCTACCAAAACCCAGTGGCCGATGCGCACCACCGGGTCCCACACCTGCATCATGGAGCGGGTTTCCGTCGTTTCCGGGCCAGGGGAGTTGGCGTCGGCGGTCGTGTCGGTCATGGGTGTGTGGCTCCTTTGCTTTTGGTCAAATCTCTTGGATGCGGTGGATCAAAGACGGTGACCGGACCGCCGCGTCCCTGAGGGGGAAGGGGCGGTCCGGCCACGGCGCCGGGCCTCAGTCGGCCGGCGACGTCTTCAGGGTTTTGCCGGACAGCGG
>NZ_CAKZOT010000032.1 GCF_937138205.1 uncultured Rhodospira sp.
AGGACCAATCACCTACGATATGTTGATCGCGCCGGAAGCAAAGGGATAAGCCTTTTGTATAGTATATCTCCGGCAAAGCTATTTTACCGCAATCACGTTTATTTCTAGGGCAGATCGTGAACAATCTGAATCATCGCGTGTTTCAGATTGTTCGCGTGAATCTGCCCTAAGTCAAAGGGTTAGGGCGTATTCGTGCCGAAGGCGCAATGCGCCGAGCGTGGGATCACGCGCGGCGGATTGGCCCGCTGCTGGGGGCCAATCCGCCCTGCGACGACTGCGGTTTGCCACGCCCCTCAATCCCCCCGAACCGGTGTCGGCACGGTGCCCGCGCCGCCGTCGGGGTCCTCCGAAAACACGCCGAACACGCCCCGCAGGAACCCGGGCGTGACGACCGACAGCGGATTGACGCTGACCGAGGGGTCGTCCAGCGGCCCTTTGGCGCCGTAGCGGACGGCGAACACTCCGCCCCCCTTCTCGCCCACCAGCAGGTCGCCGAGCAGCGGAATGTTCCCCAGCAGCGCGTTGACCATGTAGACCGGCACCACGACGCCCTGCAGGTCCATGGTGTCGGAGGCCAGGTCGAGGGTGCCGTTGGCCGTCAGGCCCAGGGATGGCCCGTTGCTGCGCGCCTCGCTCAGGGTCAGAACGTCGTCGGCGTAGGTGAACGGCGCGATCAGGGTGGACAGGCTCAGACCGTCGCCCTGGAGTTCATCAAGGATTCCGGTCAGCGAGGCCACCGCCAGGATGCGCGCCAAGACGGGCGCGTTGGCGAGGTGGAAGTCCTTGATGCGCAGCACGCCTTTCGCCCGGTCTTCGGCGTCCAGGGTTCCGGTCAGGGACAGATCGCCGCCGCTCAGCCGCCCGGTTAGGTCGAGGTCGCTGGCCAAGGCCCCGGCGTCGGCCGTTTCCAGCGAGAACCGTCGCGCGGCGCCGTCCGGTGTCAGGGTGAAGCGAGCCGGCGCCCCCCCGCCCGCCTTGGCCTCAAGGCCGGCGCGGGTCCAGCGGCCGGCGGCGTCGCGGGAAGCGGTGCCGTGCACGTCATGCAACGTGATCTCGTCGGTCACCAGCACCCGCGCGAGGTCCATGCGCAGGTCCAGCGGCGGCCCCGGGGGATCGTCCGGTTTCGTGCCGCCGGCGGGCGTGGCGCCGTCCCCGCCGCGCGGATCCGCCTCGCCGTCGGCGTCGTCATCATCGAACACCGCCCGCAGGTCCAGCGCGGCGCCGGAGAGGATCACCTGGAACGGCGCGACGTCACCCGCGCGCGGCGCGACGATGTCGACCCGGGCCTCGGAGTCGCCCAGGCGCGCGTGCTTCACGGTGACCCCCAGCAGGTCGGCCCCGCCGGTCAACCGCGCCTGACCGCGCGCGGTGTCGGCACCGGCGGCCACGTCGAAATCCACCGTGATGGACTCCTCGGCGAAGCGACCCTCGACCCGCGCGGTGGCCGGCGCCCCGGCCGGCTTGTGCCAGCCCAGCGTCGCCAGCGCCAGGGTGGCCGGAGCGAGGTCCACATCGGCCGTCAAAACGCCGGGCGCGCCGGCCGTTTCCGTATAGGTCACGCGGCCGTCCACCGCTCCGTCCATCCACGGCGGCTGGAACGGCGGGCCGTCCAGCCGAAACGTCGCCCGCGCGGCGTTGTCCAGGCGGCCGCGTACCGCATAGCGCCGGTCGAAGGCCGCGCCGTCGGTGAAGTTCTCGCGCCAGTCCAACGTCACCGGCACCCCGCCGACGCGCGCCGTGCCCGTGACGTCCATGCCGCCTTCGTCCAGGGTCAGCCGCACGTCGCCGCCGCGCAGGTCCTGGCCCAGCAGCACCCGCGGCACACCAACCCCGGTGGCCGTGGCGGAGACATCGACCTCCAGCGCGTCGAGCGGCAGATCGCTCTTCAGCGGCATGGCGAGCGACAGCGTGATGTCCGCCTCGCCCTGCACCTGGTTCGGGTCGATGCCCACTTTTGACGCATACCCCAGCGGCTGGTGGTCGATCAGCGCCAGGGCGCTCGACAGCGGCGCGGCGATGTCGAACACCATGTCCGCCTGTTCCTGCTCGGTGTCCAGCGCCGTCATGGCGACGGTGCCCTCACGCACCCGCACGTCGCCGGCGCCGCCGCCGTCGATGGCGATGGTCACCGCGTCCAGGCCGAAGCGGAGCGTCCCCTTGGCACCGGTCGCCGCCGGCAATCCCCTGAGGTAGGTCAGGGTCACGCCGTCGGCGCGGGCCTCGCCGGACAAGGCGGTGACGTCGAGATCGCTCCAGGTCGCGCCGCCCAACCCCAGCGAGAAGCGCCCGTCCCGCACCGTCCCCTCGGAGATGTTGTCGGAAATCCAGTCGTAGGCGCCGTCGGCCAGCACCGGCGGCCAGTGTTGCACCAGCGTGGAGACGGTCAAGGGCGACAGGCGGATCTCGGCGCCGCCGGCCACCGGACCCGACACGGGACCGGACAGACGGGCGCTCGCGGCGACGGACGCGCCCGGCAACCCGAGAACAAGCCGGTCGACGGTGATGTCGACGCCGTTGTCCTCGGTCCGGACCAGGCGGGCATCGACCTCAAGGCTCTTGGGGCTCCATGCGTGCGAAATCGGATCGGGCACCGCGACGTCGCCCGCTCCACCGCGCGCCGACAGCGTGGCGAACCGCACCATGTCCAGCGGCGAGCCCGGACGCATCCCCAGGTCCAGGGTCGCGGTCGCGTCGAGCGGCTGGTCCCAGCCGGCCAGCGCCGTCAGCCCGAACCGGTCCGCCAGGTCGCGGGCCGGGTTCAGGTTCCGCACCGTGACCAGGGCGGCGGCGGTCTCGGTCCCCGGCGCGTGGCGCAGGGCCAGATCCAGCACGGGTCCTTTGGACGTGGGACCGTCGTCCAGGGCCAGAGAGGCTTCCAATCGCAGGGCTTGGTCATCGCGCCGGACGCGGACGTCCGGCGCCTTCAGCCGCCATGCGCGCCCGAGAGTATTGTCCTCGACCACCACGCGCGCGTCCCGCAACGTGAGCCCCAGGTCGGCGAGGGTCGTCCACGCGTCCGCCACGCCGCCCGGCGCGGCCGCCAGGGACGATCCGGAGGCTGGCTCGTCCGCCTGCGCGGCCTTCGGCTGCACGGCCACCGTGAACCGTCCGTCCACCGCCCGCGTCACATGCAGCGTGGGGCCGGCCAGCACCAGGCGCGACGGCCGCAGGGTCCCGGCCAACAGGGCCTCCAGGTCGAGCGTCAGGGTCGCGGCCCCGACCTGGGCCAGGTCCGCTCCGCCGGGTCCGGTCAGGTGCACTCGCCGCAGGTCGATGTCCACTCCGCCCGACGCGCCGTCCCACGTCACCAACGCGTCGCCGACGGCCACGTCCACCGTCAGCCCCGCGTCGTGGGCGGCCCGGGTCAGCGCGGATTCGAGCCGGGGCGCCAGGAACGTCACGGTCAGCGGCCCGCGCGCCAGCGTCCAGGCCACCACCAGCCCGGCCAGCACAAGCAGGCCCAGCGCAACGCCGGTTCGTCGGGCAACCGAGTGCAGGATCCGTTGTGTCACCCATCCTCCCGGTGGTGGGGCAATGCCGGCGCCAGCGGCTTGACCGGCCTCCGCGCTTCGCTCAGTGTCTCGGCCTTGACTCGTTGAGGAAAGGGCCAATGCGTCCGAATCCCCGTGGACACCGAGTCGGACCACACCAGCGGTTTGCCGATCTGGCCGTTGGAATAAGGTGAAGGTATGACGGACGCCACCATTCTCGCGCCCCCCGCTCCCCCCCCGCTTCCCGGCGATCCCGAGCGCGCCGCGCGCGGGATGGAACGCTGGCTTGACCAGGCCGGGCGCGAGGACGACACCGCACTGGCGGCGTTCATGCGGGATCTGGCCAGCGACGGCACGCCGGGCCGCGCCGTGCTTGAGGCCGTGTTCGGCAACAGCCCGTTCCTGACCGCGTGCGTGCTGCGGGAACCGGACTGGATGCGCCGGCTGGTGGCCGATGGCGTGGACTCAGCGGCCGAGACCGCCCTCGCGACCATGCGGGCCGATGCCACGGCGGCCGGCGACGACCGCACGCGGGTCATGCGGGTCCTGCGGGTGGCCAAGCGCCGCATCGCCCTGACCACGGCCGTGGCCGACATTCTGGGGCTGTGGAGCGTGGACACCGTCACGGCCCAGCTTTCCAAACTGGCCGAGCAAGCCCTGGACGTCTGTTGCGGCCACCTGCTGACGCAACTCCACGGCAAGGGCGACCTGGTGTTGCCGCGCCCTGACCGGCCGACGTTCGAATGCGGGCTGTTCATTCTCGGCATGGGCAAGCTGGGGGCGGGGGAGCTCAACTACTCCTCGGACATCGACCTGATCGTGCTGTTCGATGAAGAGTCGATGGACTACCGGGGGCGCCTCAGCCTGCGCGAGGCCATGGTGCGCCTGACCCGTGACTTGGTGCGCATGATGGAGGAGCGAACCGGCGACGGCTACGTGTTCCGCTGCGACCTGCGGCTGCGGCCGGACCCGGGCGCGACACCGGTGGCATTATCCACCGAGGCCGCCGAGCAGTACTATGAAAGCTTCGGCCAGAACTGGGAACGCGCCGCCATGATCAAGGCGCGCCCGGTGGCCGGGGACATCGGTGCCGGCGCGCGTTTCCTGGACCACATCCGGCCGTTCATCTGGCGCCGCTCGCTCGACTTTGACGCCATCCGCGACATCCATTCCATCAAGCGCCAGATTCATGCCCAACGCGGCCACGCCGTGGTGGCCGTCGAGGGCCACAACGTCAAGCTGGGCCGGGGCGGCATCCGCGAAATCGAGTTCTTCGCCCAGACCCAGCAGCTCATCTGGGGCGGGCGGGAGCCGCGCCTGCGCGCGCGGGAGACCGTGGCCGCCCTGAACGCCCTGACCGAACGGGGCGTGGTCGATCCCCGGGTGCGCGACGACCTCGTCGCGGCCTACGGGCATCTGCGGCGGGTCGAGCATCGCCTGCAGATGATCGACGACGCGCAGACCCAGACCCTGCCGGCCGACAAGGACAAGCTGCGCGAACTCGCGGTCTTCCTCGGCTACGAGGGCATCAAGCCCTTCGCGCTGGAGCTGAAGGCCACGTTGATGACGGTGCAGGACCACTACGCGGACTTGTTCGAGGACCAGCCGACATTGGCCGGCGGCGAGGGTAACCTGGTCTTCACCGGTGGCGAGGACGACCCGGAGACCCTGCGCACCCTGACCGATCTGGGGTTCGCCAACCCCCACGCCGTGGCCGCCACCGTCCGGGGCTGGCACCACGGGCGCTACCGGGCGTTGCGCAGCACGCGGGCGCGGGAACGGTTGACCGAATTGGGACCGGACCTGATCCGCGCCCTGGCCGGGACCGTTGATCCGGACGGCGCCCTGCGGCGGTTCGACACCGTCCTGGCCCACCTGCCGGCCGGGGTGCAGTTGTTCGCGCTGTTCGCCGCCAACCCCGACCTGCTGACGCTGGTGGCGGAGATCATGGGCGACGCCCCGCGCCTGGCCGAGCATCTGGCCCGCAATCCGGCGCTGCTGGACAGCGTGCTGGAGCCCGAGTCCCTGGGGTCACCGCCGACGCCGGAGGACCTGCGCGGCGGTTTGAATCTGGCCCTGCGTGATGCCCGCGTGTTCGAGGACGTGCTGGACATCTGCCGGCGGTGGGCCAATGACCACCGGTTTCTGGTCGGCGTGCGCACGCTTCGGGGTCAGTGCGCGCCGGGAGACGCCGGGCACGCCCTGTCGGATATCGCCGACGTCGTGCTCGACATGCTGCTGGAGCACGTGTGGGCGCACTTCGCCGAGGCCCATGGCGCCATGCCCGGGGGCGCCGTGGTCGTGGTGGCGCTGGGAAAGCTGGGCGGGCAGGAGATGACCCCGACGTCCGACCTCGACATGATCATGGTCTACGACGTGCCGGAGGGCGTGGAACAGTCGAGCGGCCCCAAGCCACTGCCGCCCACCGTGTACTACACCCGCCTGGTGCAGCGGTTCATCAACGCCATCACCGCCAACACCGCCCAGGGCCGGCTGTACGAGGTGGACATGCGGCTGCGGCCGTCCGGCAACAAGGGACCGCTGGCCACCAGCCTGGACGCGTTCCGCCGCTACCAGGCCGAGGCGGCCTGGACCTGGGAACACCAGGCGCTGACCCGCGCCCGGGTCGTGGCCGGCCCGGCGACGGTGGGCGACCGGGTGGCCGCTGTCATTCGCGACACCATCATCCGGCCACGCGACCCGGCCGTGCTGGCCCGCGCCGTGGCCGACATGCGCGTCCGCATGGATGCCGAACACGGCGACCCGAACCTCTGGAACATCAAGCATGTGCGGGGCGGCCTCGTGGATGTGGAGTTCATCGCCCAATACCTGCAACTGCGATACGCGCACGACCACCCGGAGATCGTTGTCCCCAACACGGCGGAGGGCCTGCGCCGGGTCGGCGCGGCCGGCCTGCTGCCCGAGGAGGATGCCGCCTTCCTGAGCGCGGCGCATGACCAGTGGCTCAGCCTGCAAGGCATGATCCGCCATTCGCTTGACGGCGTGCCGGATGACGACGCCTTGCCGCCGGGCCTGAAGGCCCGTCTGGTGGCCAACTGGGGCGGCATCGAGGACTTCCAAGGGCTGAAGGCGGCCATGCGCGACACGGCGGCGCGCGTGGTCGCGCTGTACGATCGGATCGTCGCCGCATCGGCGGCCGAGGGGGAGGGGTCGGACAGGCCGTCTCCAGCGGCCCCTGCCTGAGCCTGGCCACACCCGCCGACCCTTCGGAAACTTGCAGGAATGGTTCGACTCGCGGTATGCGTCGCCACGCGATCACGGGATGTGTGGCCGGTGCGATACGATACGACCTTGAAAGACCTGCTCTGGCTGGGCGCGCCGGCCCTGCTGCGTCAGGTTGCGGGCGCGGCGGCGGTGAGCCTTGATGCGACGGAATATCCGAGCACGCGGGCGCGCCGCCCGGATTTCGTGGCACGCCTGGAGACCGGGGGCCTGTTCCACCTGGAACTGCAGGGCGCGGCCGACGCCGACATGGCCTGGCGGATGCTGGAATACTATGGCCTGATCTCGCGCCAGAATGGCGGAACACCGCTGCAGCAGTGCATTCTCACCCTGACCGACGCCGCGGCCGCTCGGATGCCGCGCGGAATATCCCATTCGTCGCTCGAGTTCCGGTATGATGTTCGCAGCTTCGAAGCGCTGGATCCGAAACCGCTCCTGACCAGCGAACGGGCCGACGAGGCGGTTCTGGCGATCCTGTGCCGGACGACCGATATCAAAACGCGGGTGCGCCTGATCCTTGAACGGCTGGGCGATCTAGACGGCAAGGCACGCGGTGACGCCATCACGAGGCTTATGATTCTGGCGGATTTGCACGATGCAACCGAGGTCGTGAAAACGGAGGTGAAAGCCATGCCCATTACCATCAACCTGTGGGACAATCCGGTGATCCGGGAATTCGTGCTTGAGGAGGTGGCGGCGGCGAAGGCGGCGGCGGCAGCCGAGGCGGCGGAAAAGGCGGCGGTCGAGGCCAGGGCCCAGGGCATGGCCCAGGGCATGGCCCAGGGCGAAGCGAAAATCCTGCTTCGACTGCTTGAGCACCGATTCCCGGGCCAGGTGACCGAGACCCACCGCGCGTTGGTCATGTCCGCCACGTCGGATCGGATCGAGATGTGGACGGACCGCCTGTTCGATTGCGGTTCGGTTGAGTCCCTCCTGGCCAACTGACCGAACGTGACGTCCCGCGCACCCACCTCGCCTCGGCCACCACCTCGCCTCGACCACCGCCTCGCTGTTGCCCCAGGACCGCGCCTATTATAAGCAAGGGGCGGTGTGCGCCGTCCGCCGGAACGGGCCGGACGCCAATGGGGGCGAGGAAAGGGAGACCATGAGATTTGTCGGCGTGGCCGTGGCGGCGGCCCTTCTGCTCACCGCCTGCCAATACGCGGATCCGATCTACCCGGACCGACCGCCCGGCGAGGACCGCACCATTCGTCGCGACCTGAGCAAACCTTATCAGCGCGACACCGTGTTCGGCCCGGGTGGCATCGACCTGTTCGGGTCGGGCGACGACGAGCGCCCGGCGGATGGCGGCGGCATCGGCGTCAACAGCTTTTTGTGGCGCGCGTCGCTGGACACCATCGCCTTCATGCCGCTGGCCTCGGCCGACCCGTTCGGCGGCGTCATTATAACGGACTGGTACACCCCGCCCGAAGCCCCCGGCGAGCGGTTCAAGATCAACGTCTACATCCTGGCCAAGGCCCTGCGCGCGGACGGCATCGAGGTTTCGGTGTTCAAGCAACAGCGTGGCCCGCTCGACGCGGACGTCGCGGCGGACACACCCGGGGCCTGGACCGACGTGCCGGTGGACGCGGCCGTCGCCACCGACCTGGAGGACGCCATCCTGACCCGCGCCCGCCAACTGCGCATGGCGGCCTTGCGGGACCAATAGACCGCCTCCCCCCTTTTCCGTTCCAACACGATCGAAGACAGAGGACCGTTGGTACATGGCCGCCGCCGAGCGCTATAACGTCAAGGAAACCGAGGCCCACTGGCAGGCGGTGTGGGCCGAGCGTGACTGTTTCCGCGCCACCGAGGACCCCGCCCGCCCCAAGTACTACGTGCTGGAGATGTTCCCCTATCCCTCCGGGCGCATCCACATGGGCCACCTGCGCAACTACACCATGGGCGACCTGGTGGCGCGCTATCGCCGGGCGCGCGGGTTCAACGTGCTGCATCCGATGGGCTGGGACGCCTTCGGCCTGCCGGCGGAGAACGCGGCCATCCAGCGCGGCGTGCATCCGGCCAAGTGGACCCGCGAGAACATCAAGGCCATGCGCGCCCAGTTCCAGCCCATGGGCCTGTCCATCGACTGGTCGCGCGAGATCTCGACCTGCGAGCCCGAATACTACCGCCATGAACAGAAGATGTTCCTGGACTTCTACAAGGCGGACCTGGCCTACCGCACCGAAGCCTGGGTGAACTGGGACCCCGTCGAGCACACCGTGCTGGCCAACGAGCAGGTGATTGACGGCAAGGGCTGGCGCTCGGGCGCCCCGGTGGAGCGGCGCAAGCTGGCGCAATGGTCGTTCCGCATCACCCGCTACGCCGAGGACCTGCTGGCCGCCATCAAGGACCTGGAGCGCTGGCCCGACAAGGTCCGCCTGATGCAGACCAACTGGATCGGTCGGTCGGAAGGTGCCTTCCTGCGCTGGGACATCGTCGGCCGCGACGCCCCGCTGGAGGTCTTCACCACCCGCCCGGACACGCTCTATGGCGCCTCGTTCTGTGCGCTGTCGCCGAACCACCCGCTGACCACCGAACTGGCCGCGAACGACCCCGCGCTGGCCGACTTCGTGGCCGAGTGTGCCCGCATCGGCACCAGCGAGGAGGCCATCGAGACGGCCGAGAAGAAGGGCTTCGACACCGGCCTGCGCGCCGTCCACCCGTTCGACCCCGAGTGGACCGTGCCGGTCTACGTGGCCAACTTTGTGCTGATGGAATACGGCACGGGCGCCATCTTCGGCTGCCCGGCGCACGACCAGCGCGACTTCGACTTTGCCCGCAAGTACGGCCTGCCCATCAAGACCGTGGTGGCCCCCAGGGACGCCGACGTGGCCGCGTTCTCGGCCGATCTCGAGGGCGGCACCGAGGCCTTCGTCGGCGACGGCGTGGCGGTGAACTCGGCCTTCCTCGACGGCCTGTCGGTCACCGACGCCAAGCGCACCGCCATCGAAAAGGTCGAAAGCCTGGGCAAGGGCGAGGGCACGGTGCAGTTCCGCCTGCGCGACTGGGGCGTCTCCCGCCAGCGCTATTGGGGCTGCCCGATCCCGATGATCCACTGCGAGTCCTGCGGCATCGTCCCGGTGCCCGAGGACCAGTTGCCAGTGCGGCTGCCCGAGGATGTGGATTTCGCCGCCCCCGGCAACCCGCTGGACCGGCACCCGACCTGGAAGCATGTGGACTGCCCGACCTGCGGCAAGCCGGCCCGGCGCGAGACCGACACCTTCGATACCTTCATGGAATCGTCGTGGTACTTCGCCCGCTTCTGTTCGCCCCAGAGCGAGACCCAGGCATTCGACCGCGCCGCCGTCGATTACTGGCTGCCGGTCGATCAGTACATCGGCGGCGTCGAACACGCGGTGCTGCACCTGCTGTACTCTCGCTTCTTCACCCGCGCGCTGCGGGACTGCGGGTATCTCGGCTTGGCCGAGCCGTTCGCCGGCCTGTTCACCCAGGGCATGGTCCTGCACGAGGTCTACAAGGGACCCGACGACCAGTGGCTGGAACCGGCCGAGGTCGAGGTTCTGCCGGACGGCACCGCCCGGCGGCTGTCGGACGGCGCGCCGGTCACCGTTGGCCGGGCCGAGAAGATGTCGAAGTCGAAGCGCAACACGGTCGATCCGGAAGCGATCCTGGAGACCTACGGCGCCGACGCCGCGCGGCTGTTCATCGTGTCGGACAACCCGCCCGACGGCGACATGGAATGGTCCGACGCCGGCCTGGAAGGCGCCTGGCGTTACGTCAACCGCGTCTGGCGGCTGGTGGCCGACCCGCCGGTGGCCCTGGCCCCGGTGGGCACGGCCGTGGACGTGGCCACGCTGGATCGCCCGACGCTCGACCTGTACAAGCGCGCCCACAAGACCATCGCCGGGGTGACCGAGGACCTGGAACGGTTCCGCTTCAACACCGCCGTTGCCCGCATCCGCGAACTGACCAACGCCATCCCGGATGTGAAGCCGGACGCACCGGGCGCGGACGCCGTGTGCCGCTTCGCGCTGGAGACGGCGGTGCGGCTGCTCAACCCCATGGTCCCGCACGTGACGGAGGCCTGCTGGGGCCTGCTGGGCCACGACCGCATCCTGGCCGAAAGCGACTGGCCCGAGGCCGACCCGGCGATGTGCGTGGACGACACGGTCACCCTGGCGGTGCAGGTCAACGGCAAGCTGCGCGGCAACATCGAGGTGCCCAAGGACTGCCCCAAAGAGGAGGCCGAGGCGGCGGCGCTGGCGGTCGAGAACGTGCGCCTGCACACCGACGGCAAGGCCATCCGCAAGGTGGTCGTGGTGCCCAACCGCATCGTCAACATCGTCGTCGCGGCATGAGCCCGCGCTGGCCAGCCATCAGCAGACGCCTCGTCGCCACCGCGCCGCTGCTCGCGTTGGCCGCCTGCGGCTTCCGGCCCCTGTACGGGCGGCGCGGCCGAGGCGGGCCGGCCCTGTCGTCCATCGCCGTCGAGCCCATCCCGGAGCGCATGGGCCAGCTCCTGCGCAACGCCCTTCTCGACCGCCTGCAGCCCGCCGGCCAGACGCGCCATGTCCTGCAGGCCCAGGTCACCCTCGTGGACCAGGACCTGGGCATCCAGAGCAACGACCGGGCGACGCTGGGCAATCTGTACGCCACGGTCACGTGGCGGCTGCTGACGCCGACCGGCGAGGGACGCCGGCGCCTGGATCTGGAAGAGACGTCGCGCTCGGCCGTCACCTACAACATCCTCGACAACCAGTACGCCACGGAACAGAGCCGCCGGGCCGCGCAACGCGCCATCGCCGACGACCTGGCCGCGACGATCGAGACCCGGCTGGCGGCGTATTTCTCCACCTGATGGCCTGCGCGCACCTCGGCGCGTGCCCTCCCTTCCGTCATCCAGGACACCGATCGTGCCCGACCCACTCCCCGCCGCGCCCCGCTCCCTGCCGTCCGGAGCGGCCGAGGACACCGCCCGACGCCGCCGCGCCGGCCTGACGGCCTCCATCGGCGCCTATGTGTTCTGGGGGCTGTCGCCGATCCTGTATCACCTGCTCGGGCACGTGCCGCCGCTGGAGGTAATGGCCCACCGCATCGTCTGGGCGCTGGCCCTGTCGCTACCCCTGATCGTGGCCTTCGGGCAGACAAACGCCCTGCTGGCCATCTTGCGCCGGCCGCGTGACCTGCTGGTGTTCGCCGGCAGCGCGCTGGCCATCTCGATCAATTGGCTGACCTTCATTTATGCCACGGGTGGCGGCCACAAGCTGGACGCCAGCATGGGGTACTACATCTTCCCCCTGGCCACCGTCCTGCTTGGCGCCGTGGTGCTGGGCGAGCGGCCAAGCCGACGCCAGTGGCTGGCGGTCGGGCTGGCCCTGCTGGGCGTGCTGGTGATGCTGGTCGGTCTGGGGCGGGTGCCATGGATCGCCCTTGTGCTGGCGAGCAGCTTTGGCATGTATGGCCTGCTGCGCAAGATCGCGCCGGCCGAGTCGCTGGTCGGCTTCACCCTGGAAGTGCTGATGACGGGACCGCTGGCGGCGGCGTTTCTGATCTGGCTGGGCTGGACCGGCTCAGGCGCGATGCCCCACGGCGACCCGGTGGACATGGCCGTCCTGGTGATCTCCGGGCCGGCCACGGCGATCCCCTTGCTGCTGTTTGCTGTCGGCGCGCGGCGGCTGCCCCTGGGAACCCTCGGAATGTTGCAGTACATCAACCCGACGCTGCAGTTCACCATGGCCGTGCTGGTCTACGGCGAGGCGTTCACCGTGGGCCACGCCGCGAGCTTCGGCCTGATCTGGCTGGCGGTCGGCCTGTACGCGTCGGAACGGCGCGGCAGGGGCCGACCGAGGCTTTGATCCCGGACTCATCCCAACTTTTACGGTTGCGCGCGGCCACAATTTATGGCTAAAACGCGGGCATAGCGATAGTGTCGGCTTTCAACCCAGGGGGGGGGGGGGATGATATGATACCGAAGATTGTGCATGAAACCCTGGAATTCACGGCGGAGGATTTATCGCCGTGGGGATTCGGGACCACGACAGACAGTTTTCGTCTGCCGTTGGGCGGCGAGATTCCCATGAACGGCCGATGGAGTACTCCAGGGCTTGAATTTGATTACAACGGCACGTTCGGTGCGCATCTCATTCCGTACATCAATTTCCCGACGTTGGGCAGCCTAGACTTCTCCTATCCCGTCAATTTCGACGTCGTGCTGCCGGAAAGCGTGGCGCCCGGCGAGATGTTCAGCGTGGAAACCGGCGACAACGCCAGGGTGGCCAATGCAGAAATCTTTGGTCGCGGCGCTGGGGTTGGCTCGGCCGGGGTCGATGTCCAGATGTCTATGTCTGAGGTCGTTCTCAGCGATGTTGGCGTGGGGAACCTGTTCGGATACTCACTGTTCGAGTTCGACGACATCGGGATCGGAGAGGCCTTCGACACGACTTTCAACCTGGTCAATGTCGATCCAACCAATTTTGAGGTCAAACTCGGCGATCTGTTCGGTGGGTTTGCCGAAGGCTCGATCCGCATCCCGGGGGATTTCGAGGATTCGGATACGGTCGATGCCACGGTCTCGCGCGGCGCAGACCTGCCACCCTTGACCGTTGATCCAACGTCAAATTTCGCAACCTTTGCGGTAGACCTCGACAAAATCGCCACGACAGCGTTTGGGTTGCCGCCGGTTGGCGGTTTCACGTTTGATTTGGGGGGTGTCACGCTCGGGGCCAATCTTCTCGATCTCAAGGCGCAGGCCAATCTTGGTTTGACGCAGGCGTTTACGTTCGACCCTGACGCGTTCACCGTTGAGTTGTTCGACGACACGGGCACGCTCCTTGGTCAAGGCAATGTCGGCGACGCGTTCTCCCTGCAAGCACCTGACGCGGATGGAGGAGTGCTTGAAATCACCGCCAAGTACAAAATCGACGGGGACATCAGCACCCAATTCGGCCTGACCCCGAACATCAAGCTTCCGGTCAAGGCTTTGGATGCGACCTTCGAGATCGGGCTTGGCGGTGACGACAAAGGCGACAAAGGCGACGAAAACAACGGAGGCGGCGACAAGGGAGACGACCGAAAAGATTCTGACGGCCCTCAGGTGGGCGCCTCGTTTAATGGCTTTAGCGCAGGCCCTGTTATTGAGGCTGAAATCCTGGATCTTCTCGGTATAGATGCGTCAGCAACATTCGACATCTTTGGCAATGCGGACAACCCGATCCGGCTGTCCGACGCGGCGATCGGCGGCGACCTGACCACCTTGCTGGAGCGGACCTATCGCATACCCTACGGCGATGGTCCGACAGACTCGGTCGAAGCGCCGATCAACGAAGCCGACGGCGATACCATTGGGCTGGCAACCCTGACCGCGCCGACCTTCACCAACGATGGTGACGTCGACTACCAGATCACGCTTTCCACACAGTCCAGCGACATTCAGTACAACTTGGCGTTCATCATCGATAAATCGGGCAGCATGACAGGACAGAAACTGTCCGACGCGAAGCAAGCCTACAATCAACTGATCAACAGTCTTGAGGCTGAAGGCATCGCGGCCGTCAGCCAGTTTGCCGTGATCCCCTTCACTTCGTACGCCTCACTGCAGGCACCACTGGACGCTTCGGGCGCAAAAGGGGCGATCAGCGGGCTCTACGCCGACGGCGGCACATCGTTTGGCCCAGCGCTGTCGAAGGCTCAGGCCTTCTTTTCGAACCTGCCGCCGGGCGGCACCAACATCGCCTACTTCCTCTCCGATGGTCATGGGTCCGGCGCCAGTTCAAGCCTGCAGGCGTTTGCCGATGTGCGTGCCTTTGGCATCGGCAATGCCGACCTGTCGTCTCTCAACATTATCGACAGCAACAGCGCGGTCATGTTGCGGGATTCCTCGCAGCTTGCCGACGAATTCCAGACCTCCGGCTTTTCCGGGGACCAAGTCGACAGGGTGGAAATCTTCCTCAACGACACCTTTGTCGAAACATTTGGGATTGATCAATTCCAAGACACCACCCTCGGCTTCAACCTCAAGGACAGCCAGGACAACCTGACGACGGGTCCGGGCGCCAGCAACGAACTGCGGGCCGACGTGATCCTGACGGACGGAACCGTCGGTGCGTCACTCGAGTTCGATATCTCCGGCGGCGACGGACAAGGCAACACCACGGAGGGCGACGACACGATCCGGCTCGGCGCGTTCGACGAAACCGGCGACGGCGGCGACGGGAACGACCGGGTGGTCGGCAACAACCTTGACAACACACTTAGTGGCGGCAAGGGCAACGACCGGCTTTTGGGCGGTGGCGGCAACGACCAGATCAACCCGGGCGATGGGGACGACCGCATCGATGGCGGGGATGGTGTCGACACCGTTGTTTACGACCGGAACATGGCCGATGTCGGTCCCGTGAAAAAAAGCGGCGGTCTGATCACGGTCGGCACTGGAACAGACACGCTCAGCAACGTCGAATTCGTGCAGTTCAAAGACACGCGCATCGATACCAATACGCTGCAGCCGAGCCCGGAGCTGACCTTTAGCGCGACCCGGTTCGACGAAGGTGATACGGCGAACTCGGTGACGGTGACGCTGACTCTCAGCGAAGCACCGACTGCCGACGTGACCGGACAGGTGAGGTCGAGCGACGGAACAGCGGTTGCCGGCGCCGACTACGTTGCCGTCAACCAGACCTTCCGCATCGAGGCCGGCGCCACATCGACCACCCTCACACTGGACCTGCTTGGCGATGACAGAGTCGAGAGCGAAGAGCACTTCCATCTGAACTTCACCGGTCTTGCGAACGCCACGTTCGAAAACGGCGCGACAGCCATCGACAAGCAGGTGGCCATCGTCAACGACGACGCGACGTCGAATGTAACGATCTCGGGAAACGCCCCCCGGGCGCTGGAAGGCGACCCCGACGACCCGCAAACCGACCTGACTTTCACCGTCAGACGCGGTGGCGAGATCGATCGCGCCGGAAGCGTCGACTACGTTGTGACCGGCGTCGGATCAAACCCGGCAAACGCTGCGGACTTCGCCGGAGCTGCGTTCCCGACCGGAAAGATCACCTTCGCCCCGGGTGAAACATCGCAACAGGTGACGGTTGCGGTGGCCGGTGACGCCGTGGACGAGCCCGACGAGGACTTCAAGGTGTCGCTTCTGAATCCTTCGACGGATTTCGCCGTCATCGGCGCCACCGCCGGAGGCAGGATCCAGAACGACGATGCACCCGCACAACCGGCTTTTGCGCTGCAGTTGCCAGCGACCGCGTTTGACGAAGGTGACTCCGGGGTGACGGAGTTGACCTTCAGGGTTGTCCGTAGCAGCGGCTTCGACACCGCAGCAAGCGTCGACTACACGGTTGTCGGTGCGGGCGACAATCCGGTGGTTGCGCAAGACCTGGAAGGCGGTGTCTTCCCGTCTGGCACCATTTACTTCGACAAAGGTGAAACGGTGGGCGAAGCGTCTGTCCGCATTGTCGGTGACACTGTGGCGGAACCGGATGAGGCGATCGCCATTGTCCTGTCGAACCCGAGTGCGGGCGCCATGCTTGCGGTGCCGCAGAAGCAGCTGATCGTTAGCAACGATGACGTTGGCGTGGCGGACCCTGGCGGAGAAACGGACGATGGCACGCCGGACGACACGGGTTCCCTCGTGACCACCGAAATGGACGAGGTTCGCGAGGCCGCCGGCAGCTTCTTCGACACGGTCGATGTGCCGGTCGAAAACCGGGCGGCGTTCGTCTCAAAACTCAACGCGTTCCTCGACGATCTCCCCGACGGCGAAAGCGTCACTCTCACCACCGACATGCTCACGTCGGATGCCCTTTCGGCAGAAGGCGGTGGCGCATTCGCCGGGAGCGAAGGGCAACAGGACGTCCTCTTCCTCGACGCCCGCTCACTGGAGTCCGGAAGTAGCATCGACCTCGACTGGATCGAGTTCGCCGTGATTCTCGGCCCGGTTTCGGTTGGCGGGGGCGACGGCAACAACATTGTGGTTGCCGACGGATCCGCTCAGACAATCGTCCTCGGCCCTGGCGACGATACACTGAACGCCGGCGACGGCGATGACGTCATTGGGTCCCTTGGCGGAAACGACATCCTGATCGGCGGAAACGGCAACGATACGATTTCCGGCGGAACCGGCGTTGATGTGGCTCAGTTCGCGGAAAGCTCAGCGGCGGCCGACATTCAGCGGGCGGCAACGATCAGCGTTACCCGGAGCGGTGGGACCGCCGTCGTGGAGGAGGATGTCGAGGTACTGGTTTTCAGCGGCGATGGGACCTCAACCCTCACCAGCATTTCCGATTCCGTGGGGGCGGCGGGACTGGCCTTCGACAGTGCGTTCTACCTATCGCAGAATGCGGACGTCGCGGCGGCGATTGAGGCCGGCGTGTTCCCGGACGCCCGGACACACTTTCTGGAGTATGGGCTTGACGAAGGGCGGGCGCCGAACCCGTTGTGGGATGAAGCTTGGTACTTGGCGGGCAATTCAGACGTTGCGGCGGCGATCGCCGACGGATGGCTCTCATCCGGCCTGCGGCATTACGCGACCTGGGGGACCGAAGAGGGCCGCGATTCCGGGCCATGGTTCTCCGGTAACGCCTATCTGGAAGCCAACACAGACGTGGCCGATGCCGGCATGGCCCCGTTGTTCCATTTCGTAACGTACGGCGCAGGAGAAGGGCGAACCGGCTTCGTCGCGGACACGGAGCAGTTGTTCGCTTAGGCTGTTCTCGGGTCGGGTGTCGTAGCGGCCCGTGCCCCCTCGTACCGGCCGACGCGATTGCGTCGGCGCGGCAGGGGCCGACCGAGGCTTTGATCCCGGACTCACTGGTCCGGCCAGACGTCCTCGCTCTCAAACGCGTCGCGGTCCGCCTCGCGCTTGAACACGGCGTCGATCAGCCGGTCCATCAGCGCGGCGAACGTGGCGTCGGGCGTGGCCGGCACCGGGCCGCCCCAGCCCTCGGCCCAGGCGACCATGGTGCTCCCTTCGCACAAGGCGGCGCTGGCGTGCAGGCTGCCGCCCTTGGGTGTGTCAGTGGGCAGGCCGCCGGCGCACAGTCTTTCGCCCGGCACGATACCCCCGCCGCTGAGGAACAGCACCGTGCGGTAGCCGTTGGCGTGGGCGCCGGACCCCGGCGGCACGGGCACGAACTCAAGCGGCCGGCGGCTGACCAGCCCGCTCATGGCGCGCGCGGCGGCGGCCGCCACGCCGGCGTCGTTGGCGCCCGGGTAGGGGTTGCCCACGACCTCCAGCGGCAGGCTCGACGTATAGACGTACTGGAACACGTCGTTCAGGGAATGGACGTGGGACACCGTACGGACGCTCTGACAGCCCGCCACGGTCAGCGCCAAGGCGCCGGTGATCACGGCGACAGACAGCGATGGTCTCCGGGACATGGCGACGGCCTTTCACGGCAAGATGGGGGCGCGTGATCCCCTCCATATGGGACGCCCGCGTCCGCCTGTCAGCCCAGCGCTCGCACCGCCTCCAGCACCGCCTCGGCGTGGCCCGGCACCTTGACCTTGGGCCAGACCTGACGCACCACGCCGTCCCTGTCGATCAGCACCGTGGTGCGCGCGATGCCCATGTACGTCTTGCCGTACATGTTCTTTTCGGTCCAGACACCGTAGCGTTCGCAGACGTCGCCCTCGGCATCGGAGGCCAGGACGAACGGCAGGTCGTACTTGGCCTTGAACTTGTCGTGCTTGGCGACCGGGTCCTTGGAAACGCCGACGATCACCGCCCCCGCCGCCTCGAAGTCGGCCAGCGACTCCTTGAAGGCGATCGCCTCCTTGGTGCAGCCGGGCGTGTCGTCCTTGGGGTAGAAGTACAGGACGATGGCCTTCCCTGTCAGGTCGGGCAGCGACACATGGCCGCCACCGTCGGTGGGCAAGGCGACATCGGGGGCGGGTTGACCGGTCTCGACGGACATGGGCGTCTCCATTCCAACACCATGGGGCGGGTCACCAGATGCCACCCGCCCATCATGATGTAGGGGTCCGGACGCGCCGGACCAGGGTCCGGCCTACCGGTCATCCAGAGGCACGAATTGCCGCTGGGTGTAGCCGGTGTAGAGCTGCCGCGGCCGGCCGATCTTCTGCGCCGGGTCAACGAACATCTCGTTCCATTGCGCCACCCAGCCGGTGGTGCGGGCCACGGCGAACATACCGGTGAACATCGAGGTGGGAATGCCCATGGCGCGGAACACGATGCCGGAATAGAAATCGACGTTCGGGTACAGCTTGCGCTCGACGAAGTATTCGTCCTCCAGCGCGATCCTTTCCAGCTCCATGGCCACGTCCAGAAGCGGATCCTTGATATCCAGCTCTTCCAGCACCTCGTGGCAGGTCTGGGCCATGATCTTGGCGCGCGGGTCGTAGTTCTTGTAGACGCGGTGCCCGAAACCCATCAGACGGAACGGATCATCCTTGTCCTTGGCGCGCTTGACGCACTCGTTCACGCGATCCGGCGTTCCGATCTCGTTCAGCATGGTCAGCACCGCTTCGTTGGCGCCGCCGTGCGCCGGTCCCCACAGCGAGGCGATGCCGGCGGCGATACAGGCGAAGGGGTTGGCGCCGGACGATCCGGTCAGTCGCACGGTGGAGGTCGAGGCGTTCTGTTCATGGTCGGCGTGCAGGATGAGAATACGGTCCATGGCCCGGGCCAGCACCGGGTTGACCACGTAGTCCTCGCACGGCACCGCGAACATCATCTGCAACAGGTCGGCGGCGTAGCGCAGGTTGTTGCGCGGATACATCAGCGGCTGGCCCACCGAGTACTTGTAGGCCCAGGCGGCGATGGTCGGCACCTTGGCGATCAGCCGGTGCGAGGCGATCATACGGTGGTGGGGGTCGTCCAGGTTGGTCTGATCATGGTAGAATCCGGCCAAGCCGCCAACAACACCGCACAACACGGCCATGGGGTGGGAATCGCGGCGGAAGCCCTCCAGGAACTTGTGGATCTGTTCGTTCACCATGGTGTGCATGGTGATGGCATACTCGAATTTGTCGAACTCCTGCTTGGAGGGCAGTTCGCCGTTCAGCAGCAGATAGGCAACCTCAAGGAAGCGGCAGTTGGTGGCCAGATCCTGGATCGGGTAGCCCCGGTGCAACAGAATGCCCTGGTCGCCGTCGATATAGGTGATGTCGGACTTGCAGCTCCCGGTCGAGGTGTAGCCCGGATCGTAGGTGAACATGCCCGTTTCAGCATAGAACTTGCGGATGTCCACCACGCTGGGACCAACCGACCCGTCCATGATCGGGAACTCGTACGACGTTCCGGTCCGGTTGTCGGTCAAGGTGACGGTGTTGGCTTGCGTCATGTCGACTCGTCCTTCCATTGGATGAGAGTGTCCGCGCCACGATGCCGAAGTGCTCCCCCCTCGGGTTCGGGTCCGGCGGGCCGGCCACGAGGACGACCGTCGACCCGGAGGCCTTGGCACGCAGTTTTGTTGCCGGTTATTTAGACTAAGTCTCCCTCGCGTGACACATCATTCCGTGCCCTAAGTACCTAAAACATCTCTTTCGTCAACCCTCCCGCCCTGATCGCAAACAATCGTCCAAACGGTCCAGCGTCTCCGCCCGCCCGAGGATCTCCATCACCTCGAAGATGGGCGGCGAGACCGTGGACCCGGTCAGGGCGGCGCGCAGAGGTTGCGCCACCTTGCCCAGCTTGAGGTCCCGCGCCTCGGCCACCGCGCGCGCGTCAGCCTCCAGCGCCTCGCGGTCCCAGGGGTCCAGCACCGCCAGCCGCTCGCGCAGAACGGCCAGGGTCTCCGCCCCCTCGCCGGTCATCTGCTTGCGCGCCTTGTCGTCCAGCGCCAGCGGCCGGGGCCGGACGTAGAAGGCGGCGCTGTCGGCCAACTCCAGCAGGGTCTTGGCGCGCTCCTTCAGACCCGGCATCCCGGCCAGCAGGCGCCGCCGCCCCTCCTCGTTCACCGTCTGGCCCAGGCGGTCCGCCACCAGGTCCACCAGCCGGGCGTCGTCGGCCTGCCGCAGCCAGTGCCCGTTCAGGCTGGTCAGCTTGGTCATGTCGAACCGGGCCGCCGACCGGCCCACGCCGTCCAGGTCGAACCAGTCGCGCGCCTGATCGTCGCCGATGATCTCGTCGTCGCCGTGGCCCCAGCCGAGTCGCAGCAGGTAGTTGCGCATGGCCTCCGGCAGGTATCCCATATCGCGGTAGGCCTCGGTGCCGAGCGCGCCATGGCGTTTGGAGAGCTTCGCCCCGTCCGGGCCGTGGATCAGGGGAATGTGGGCGAAGGCCGGCGGCTCCCAGCCGATCAGCCGATAGAGTTGCGATTGCCGGAAGGCATTGGTCAGGTGGTCGTCGCCCCGGATCACGTGGGTGATTCCCATATCGTGGTCGTCAACAACCACGCTGAGCATGTAGGTGGGCGTGCCGTCCGACCGCAAGAGGATCATGTCGTCGAGCTGGTCGTTGGCCACCGTGACCCGGCCCTGCACCCGGTCCTCGATCACCGTTTCGCCATCGCGCGGCGCCTTCATGCGGATCACCGGATCGACTTCGGCCGGCGCTTCGGCCGGGTCGCGATCGCGCCAGCGTCCGTCATAGCGCATCGGCTGGCCGGCGGCCTTCTGCGCTTCTCGCATCGCCCCCAGCTCCTCCTGCGAGGCATAACAGCGGTAGGCCTTGCCCTCGGCCAGCAGGGCGTGGGCGATCTCGGCATGGCGGGCGGCGCGGGAGAACTGGAACACCGGGTCGTCGTCCCAGTCGAGGCCCAGCCAGCGCAGGCCGTCGAAGATGGCCTCCACCGCCTCCGGCGTGGACCGCTGGCGGTCGGTATCCTCGATCCGCAGCAAGAAGCGCCCACCGTGGTGGCGCGAGAAAAGCCAGTTGAACAGCGCCGTGCGGGCGCCGCCGATATGCAAAAAGCCCGTGGGCGAGGGCGCGAACCGGGTAACGACGGTCATGGGGCCTCTGTCGAGATCAGGAATGTCAGGGGTGGGGACCGTGGCCCCGACTGCCGAATGGCGACATTCCTCTATCACACCCCGGCGCGCGGCGCAGCAGTGTCGG
>NZ_CAKZOT010000033.1 GCF_937138205.1 uncultured Rhodospira sp.
ATCGATTCAGAACTTTCGCGCGTTGTCACGCCCTAATTCACCCGATTGCCCTGGCTGCGCATTCTAAGAGCGTTGCACACTCGCCTTCGTCGTGGCACAATTTACCATTAAAATACTACGTTTTGTCTAAGTGTATTTTCCTTGTGAGGGAGCGCTGTGTTCGACATATGGATGCATAAAGAGGTGTTTCAATGCAGCACATCTCCACGCGATGTCAAGACTGCCAGGATCCTGTTTGCAAAGACATATGCCCAACTGGCAGTATTAGCGTTGAAAAAATAGGAAAAAATTACTTCGCAACAGTCAAACAAAACACTTGTATATCATGTGGGTCATGCGTTCGCTTGCTTAGCCCAAGAAAACCATATAGATGCCATGGCCTGCATATTGATAGATCGCATTTAAACCGGGTTATAGAATGGATCAAGGGTCGAGCAGCAATTTCGGTGGCCATTGGTCCTGGAATTGAGTATTATAACAATAATATTTGCTTAGAGCAAGCAAGTCAAGTTTGCCGAGACTTGGGGGCGTCTTACGTTGTTCGCGGTGCTCTTTTCGCCGACGAAGTGCGCGAGGCAATAGATGACGAGATTTCAGAAAGAGTTAAGACTGAGGCGTATGTTATAGATAACCGATGTGCAGCTATAAGAAATTTTTTGAATAATTTCTCTCCAAGATTATCTAGCCACCTAATAAAAGCTGATAGCACTGGACTTTCGGCCGCGCGCTTTGCCCGTCACAAACTAAAAACTGCCGGCATAGAAGGATATGTCGTTTTTATCGGACCCTGCGTTGCCTATAAGAAACTGGTCGACGAACTTGAAACAGATTTTGATGCTGTCTTGACGTGGGCCGAGTTTTACTACGTCTGCGAAAGATTCGGCATTGATATTTGCAATACTCCAAAAGGTTTTTTTGACAATCCAGATTTTCTGAATATTGGAAAGATAGATTCTGGAAACGTAAAATACATACCATTCTCTGGTGACCTTCATGATGTGTTATGTTATAGAAACATAAATACAGAGTATTTTGCAGGCCAGTCAGGCAGATCAATTATTGAGAAACTAAAAAATATTGAAACGATTAAGATGGAACCAAAAGGGTTTTTGAGTCCTTTTTTTTGTGGGATCTGCACGCGCGGCCCTGGAGTCTTTGAAATTTGGCACAGCCAACAAGAAGCGAGCAATGCAGTTTGGAGTCCGGCGATGCAAAGCTCAGAAATTAGTCACGACAAGATAATTGAAAAGATTGATTCTGACGTTGACTTAACCAGCCCAACAAGTAAAAGCCAGATGTCGAGCGACCGTCAATTTGAATCCGGTAGAATGCGAAATAGAAAAGACAAAATCGTAAACATTTCGTACAAAAAATCTGTAGAGGCCGTGAACATTATTGACATTATTTTAGAAAAATTAGTAACAATATTAACGCATATCAAAAGAATTATTGGGTTTATTCTGCCATTTATTTGACGTTATCGGTTTTACAGACGCTGGGTCCGCGAATGAACTTCCGCCTACACCAATACTGGTCAATTACCGAAAAAGCCGCCCCGCGCCTAATTTGCCAGAACGAACTTTGTCAAGGTCCTGTGCCGCGCCGCCAACGCCGAGAAGATCGACGCCGGGCCGAAGGGGGTGGTGATCACCTTCCGGGGCAACGACTTCCCCAACCCGGCCGGGCTGGTGCAGTTCATCGGCAAGAATACGGCGACGGTCAAACTCCGCCCCGACCACAAGCTGGTGGTCAAGCGCGACTGGGCCGACGACGCGCGGCGCCTGCAGGGCCTGCACCGGCTGATGAAGGACCTGGCCGGAGTGGCGGCGGGGTAGGGAGACAGGCTGGCGTTACGCCGCCTGGCCGTAGCGGCACTGACCCGGCCGCCCCGCGGCCCCCTGACCATTGCCCGTGAGCCGGTCCACGGCCACTTCCAGACGTTGCACCTCGTCCAGCACGGCGTGGACCGCGCGTTCGACAGCCTCCGTCTGATTGGCGGTTGTCCCGGCGGCACGTGAGACCTCACAGTCGTAGGGTGCGTTCGACCGCCTCGAAGAGGCGGGCAACGCACGGCCGTGCGGATTCGTGGTGCGTCGCGCCCCGGCCGTTTCCCAAGGGAAACGGCCCGTGTCAGACGATAGGCCCATGGTCCGAAGGCCATGGGCCGGGCCGCAGACGCACTTTTCTGGAACCTGACCCGTTACACCAACCCGTCCGGGAAGCCCTTCAAAGCTCACGCCCCATCAAACCTGCCCAAACAATCGGGAGCACATCCTTCTGGTGTGACGTCAGCAGACATTTGGGTTGCCTCGTTTACTGGGCCCGCTTTTTGCCTTTTCCCGAGATCCCTCCGCCCCTTCCGGGGCGCTCGGGATGACATTTTATGATATGAAACAACCACATCTGTCATCCCGAGCGAGCGAAGCGAGTCGAGGGATCTCGAGCATTGGCTTGATGGCAGGCCGCCACGACAGGCCAACCTTTCCGTCGGTTGGTGTGGCAACGCAATTCTGGACTACACGCCGGGCTTCGGTCGCCCTTCAATGCGCAAACGTGTCCGGAACGAAAAGGGGCGATGCACGCCGCGCGGATCCCCTAGGATTGGCACGCGAAATGAAGGGCTCGGCAACACGGTCAATGTCCATGTTGTGTCTCCGAAAAACCGAAAGCTCAACCGCGCCCCTTTGGGATGGGACGCGGCAAAGACACCGGTGCTATAGACTGCTCCCAACGTGACTTGGTCTATGAACTCCGCGCGCGAATTCAGCAGCAGAAAGTGAAGCTGATCTTCCGACGTGATGTCATCCGTTGTTGCAATCAAGAAGTGACAATCAATGCGCCAAGCCCCTTCCAGGATGCAACCCGGGATCTCCACCGCCCCATCCAATCCATCCAGGGACAAGCGTCCCCTCGGCGCGTTTTCGTCGCCGACGGGCAGGAAATGCGCCGTTGTGATGGGATTGAGATCCGCTTTGCCCATAGCCTAAAACATCATATCGACGCCAAATGCCGCGAATCATCCGCCTTCTCTCAAGGCCCGCGCGACGTCCTCGGGCAGGCGGGCGATGACGCGGAGGTAACTGCGCGCCGCCGCATCGGGCGCGCGGCGGCCCTGCTCCCAGTCGCGCAGGCTGCCGGCCGGAATGCCGTAGCGCGCGGCGAACGCCTCCTGCGACAGGTTTGTCGCGGCCCGCGCGCGCCGCGCCAGCACCGCCCCATGCCCGCGCGCGAACTCGTCGTCGCTCAGCGGCGCGTCGGCGTCGGGCTCATCGGGGGGTGGCGACATATCGCCGGGTTTCTCGATCATTGGCTTTTCTCACGGTGATACCAGCGGTATGGGAGCTTGTCTCATGCGGCCCGTCGTCGGGTGCGTTTGACCGCCTCGAAGAGGCGGGCAACGCACCGCCGTGCGGATCCGTGGTGCGTCGCGCCCCGGTCGTTTCCCTTGGGAAACGGCCCGTGTCATACCAAGCGACGGAAATCGTGACACGTTTTCCGGACCGTCGGCACGCCACCTTGGGAGATCCCTCGCGTCCTGACGGACGCTTCGGGATGACGGATAAGTTTATAAAAAACAAAAACATACGTCATCCCGAGCGAGCGAAGCGAGCCGAGGGATCTCCCGCGCCGGCACCGCGCCCGGCGAATGGGGAGGAGCCAAGACTTCGGTCGCCAGGTATCAGACGATAGGCCCGTGGTCCAAAGACCATGGGCCGGGGCGCAGACGCACCCTACAAATGGACTCGGGTACGACGGTCACGCGCCGAAAGCCTCACTCCACCGTGACCGCCTTCGCCAAATTCCTCGGCTGGTCCACGTCCGTGCCCTTGTCCACGGCGGTGTGGTAGGCGAGCTGCTGCACCGGGATGGCGTACAGGATCGGCGCCACGAACGGGTCGACCTCGGGCAGGGCGATGGCCTCCAGCGCCAGGGGCTTCAGGCGTTCGACCCCGGCGACGTCGGAGAACACCACCACCTTGCCGCCCCGGGCCACCACCTCCTGCACGTTCGAGGCCGTCTTTTCGAACAGCGGATCGCTCGGCGCGATCACCACCACCGGCACGGTTTCGTCGATCAGGGCGATGGGGCCGTGTTTCATCTCCCCCGCCGCGTAGCCCTCGGCGTGGATGTAGCTGATCTCCTTCAGCTTCAAGGCGCCTTCCAGGGCCAGCGGATAGCTGGTGCCGCGCCCCAGATAGAGCACGTCGCGGGCGGGGGTCAGCATTTCCTGGGCGATGGCCTTGATGCGCTCGTCGTGGTTCAGCACCTCGGCGGCGCGGCTCGGCACCTCGGTCAGGGCGCCGGACAGGCGCGCCTCGGTGGCCCGGTCCATGGTCCCGCGCGCCCGCCCCAGGGCGATGGTCAGGCAGGCCAGCACCACAAGCTGGGTGGTGAAGGCCTTGGTCGAGGCCACGCCGATCTCCGGCCCGGCCAGGGTGGGCAGCACGGCGTGGGCCTCCCGCGCGATGGTGCTTTCGGGGGAATTGACGATGGCCAGGCAGTGTTGGCCCTGTTCCTTGCAGTAGCGCAGGGCGGCCAGGGTGTCGGCGGTCTCGCCGGACTGGCTGATGAACACCGCCAGCCCGCCCTCGGCCATCACCGGCGCGCGGTAGCGGAACTCGCTGGCCAGGTCCCAGTCCACGGCGACGCCGGCGTGGCGCTCCAGCCAGTACTTGCCGACCATGCCGGCCAGCGAGGCGGTGCCGCAGGCGATCATGGTCAGGCGCGGCACGGCGGCCAGGTCGAAAGGCAGCGGCGGCAGGGTGATGGTGCGCTCCGCCGGGTTGAACATGGCGTTGAGGGTGTCGCCGATCACCTGCGGCTGCTCGAAGATCTCCTTGGCCATGAAGTGGCGATGGCCGCTCTTGCCGATCATAGCGCCGGACAGGTTGGTCAGGTGCTCGGGCCGCGTGACGGGGTCGCCCGACAGGTCGCGCACCGTGGCGCCATCGGTGGTCAGCACCGCCCAGTCGCCGTCCTCCAGGTAGGTGATGCGCCGCGTCATGGGGGCCAGCGCCAGGGCGTCGGAGCCCAGGTACATCTCGCCGTCGCCGTGGCCGATGGCCAGCGGGCTGCCTTGCCGGGCGGCAATGAGGATGTCGGGCCGGTCCTTCAGCAGGATGCCGAGCGCGAAGGCCCCCTCCAGCCGGGTCAGGGCGCGGCGGGTGGCCTCGATGGGATCGACGCCGTCGCTGATGGTCTGGCTGATCAGGTGGACCACCACCTCGGTGTCGGTGTCGGAGGCGAAGACATGGCCCTTGGCCAGCAGCTCCTCGCGCAGGGCCTGGAAGTTCTCGATGATGCCGTTGTGAACCACGGCCACGCGGTCGTTGGCATGGGGGTGGGCGTTGGCCTCGTTGGGGACGCCGTGCGTGGCCCAGCGGGTGTGGCCGATGCCGGTGGCGCCGCCGATGGGCTCGTCACGCACGCGGGCGTCGAGATCGGCGATCTTGCCCTTGGCGCGGCGCCGGGCAATGGCGCCGCCGTCCAGGGTGGCGATGCCGGCCGAGTCGTAGCCCCGGTACTCCAGCCGCCGCAGGCCGTCGATCAGCCGGGGGGCCACCTCTTCGGTGCCGATGATGCCAACAATGCCGCACATGGTCGGGTGTCCTCTCCTGGGTCAGCGCTGCGTATCATGATCCGTCGGGCCTTGCGGAACGTATCGTGACACGATACAATTATCGCGATGATTCTAAGCTTCAAAGGCAAGGTCGCCGAGGCCGTCTGGGCGGGTCGCCCCCCAAAGGGCTTCCCCCCGGATCTGGTGCGGCCGACGCAACGCAAATTGGCCATGCTGTCGGCGGCCGTTCATCTTGAGGCCCTGCGCCAGCCACCCGGCAATCGCCTGGAAGCCCTCAAGGGCAACCGCGCGGGCCAATTCAGCATCCGCATTAACGACCAATGGCGGATCTGCTTTCGCTGGCGGGACGGTGACGCCGAAGACGTTGAGATCGTCGACTATCACTGAGGAGACACCGCCATGTTCGGTCCCACGCCGCCGGTTCATCCCGGCGAAATCCTGCGGGAGGAGTTCCTCGCCCCCCTCAAACTGACGCCGTATGCGCTTGCCAAGGCGTGCCATGTGCCGCGCACCCGGATCGAACGCCTGGCGCGCGAGGAAAGCCCGGTGACGGCCGACACGGCCTTGCGTCTGGGCGCCGTTTTGAAGACTGGACCCGAGTTCTGGATGACCCTTCAGGCGATGCACGACCTGACGACCGCTGCCGAAACGATCCCAGACCTGGACGCGCTCAAGCCGGTCGCCGCGGCCTGACTGTGCCGTCATTCCGCACTGGGTTCTCATGCGGACGTCCACGGCCTTACCCCTTCCCCGTCAGTCGTTTCATGTGGGTGCGGAACATGGCGGCCCAGCGCTCCTTGGTGGTCTGGGGCGCGCGGGTCAGCGCCAGCGCGTCGGCCGGCACGTCCTTGGTGATGGCGCTACCGGCGCCGATGATGGCGCCGTCGCCGATCTTAACCGGCGCCACCAGCGCACTGTTGGAGCCGATGAACGCGCCCGCGCCGATGTCGGTGTGATACTTGCCGAAGCCGTCGTAGTTGCAGGTGATGGTGCCGGCGCCGACGTTGGCCTTGGCGCCGACGCGGGCGTCGCCGATGTAGGTCAGGTGGTTGACCTTGGCGCCGGCCTCGACGGTGGCCTTCTTGACCTCGACGAAGTTGCCGATGTGGGCGCCTTCGCCGACGATGGCGGCCGGGCGCAGGCGCGCGTAGGGACCGAGGACGGCGCCCGCCGCGACCTCGCAGCCCTCGAAATGGCAGAAGCCCTTGATCTCCACATCGTCGCCGAGGGTCACGCCGGGACCGAAGACGCAGAACGGCCCGACGGATACGTCCTGGCCGAACCGGGTGTCCATGGACAGGAAGACGCTGGCGGGATCGGTCATGGTCACCCCACCGGCCATCGCGGCGGCGCGCAGGCGGTCCTGAACGACCCGCTCGGCGGCGGCGAGTTGGGCGCGGTCGTTGATGCCCAGCATTTCCGCCTCGTTGCCCTCGACCACGGCGCAGCGATGGCCGTCGGCGCGGGCCAGGGCGACGATGTCGGTCAGGTAGTATTCGCCCTTGGCGTTGTCGTTGCCGACCCGCTCCAGCAGGGGGAACAGCAACCGCCCGTCCACCGCCATGACGCCCGAGTTGCACAGGGTGATGGCGCGCTGGGCCTCGCTGGCGTCCTTGTGCTCGACGATGGCGTCAAGGCCGCCGTCGGCGCCCGTCACCAGGCGGCCGTAGCCGGTGGGATCGGCGGCGCGGAACCCCAGCACCACCAAGGCCGCCTCGGCCCGCGCGTCGACCATGGCGCGCAGCGTGTCGGGCCGGATCAGCGGCGTGTCGCCGTACAGGATCAGCACCGTTCCGGGCGGATCGTCCAACGCCGGGCGGGCCTGAAGGGTGGCGTGCGCCGTGCCCAGGCGCTCGGCCTGCTCCACGGTCGGGGCCGGCGCGGCGATGGCCTGGACCTCGGGCATGTCCGGCCCGACCACCACCACGCGGCGGCCGGCGCCCAGGGCGTCCAGGGTGTCGAGCACGTGGCCCAGCAGCGGCCGGCCGGCCAGCGGGTGGGCGACCTTGGGCCGGCGCGAGCGCATTCGCGTGCCCTGGCCGGCGGCGAGAACGATGGCGGCGAGATCGGAGTGAGTCATAAAGCGAAACGATCGACAACGAACGGACAGGTGGGGTGGTCAGGACGCGTACGCTGCCATAGTCTCCCGTTCAGGCAAACTCAAACTGTGTTGCGCTTGGTTACAGAGACCACGGCGCGCCCGGATCGGAAGAGTCCATGACCAGCCCCTTTCCCTTCGACGGCGTTGTCTTCGACCTCGACGGCACCCTGATCGACAGTGTTCCCGACCTCGCCCTGGCCCTCAACGCCCTGCTGGACGAGGAGGGGTTGCCCCGTGTCCGTCCCGACCAGGTTCCCGCCTTTGTCGGCCAGGGGGCGCGGGTGCTGGTGACCAAGGCCATGGCCGCCGTCGGCCGCCCGATTCCAGAGGGGGACGCGGGCGCGGCCGACCTGGAGCGCCTGCACGACCGCTTTGTCGCCCTGTATGAGGCCGAGCCGGTGCGGGACACACGGCCCTACGACGGCGCCGTCGAGGTGCTGCGGACGCTTCGCGCCCAGGGCGTGACACTGGGCGTGTGCACGAACAAACCGCACGGGCCGACCGTCGGCGTCTTGCAGGCGCTGGGGCTGGCCGACCTGTTCGCCGGCGTGGTCGGCGGCGGCGTGATCCCTCAGCGCAAGCCCGATCCCGCCCCCCTGCTGCTGACCCTGGACCGCATGGGCGTCGCCCCCGGCCGCGCCGCCATGGTGGGCGACACGCCCTATGACGTGGACGCGGCCAGGGCGGCGGGCGTGCCGGTGATCATCGTCGATTTCGGCTACAGTCCGGTGCCGCCGGCCGAGGCCGGCGCCGACCTGCTGGTCTCGTCGTTTGCCGAGGTCCCCGAGGCCCTGTCGCGGTTGGCGGCGGCGCGGGCGAATCCGGCTTGACGGACGCACAGGGGCGGGTCTATAAGCCGCGCTTCATCGGATCGGCGATGGTCTCGCTTGGCCCCGTCAGGGGCGGAGACCCTGCACACCGACCGGGCGCGTAGCTCAGCGGGAGAGCACTCGCTTCACACGCGAGGGGTCGCTGGTTCAATCCCAGCCGCGCCCACCATTCCCTCCATCGGTTTCCGGCTCCGGCGGTCTCGTCGGGTCCGCTTGCGTGTCTTATATGTCGTGGAACCGCCCGGGGGGTTCGCTTCCGGGGAAAGTCCGGACGCGAGACGCCGATGGCCCGATCCCTCCGCACCAGCGCCCATGAGACCGCGCCCCCCCTGACGCGCGGCGAAACGCTGGCCGCGCCGCTGCCGCCGCTGCTGGTGGAGGCGGAGCGCGTGGCCGCCACCGTCGCCCAGGGGCTGCACGGCCGGCGCCGGGCCGGCGTCGGCGAGACCTTCTGGCAATACCGCCGCTATGAGCCGGGCGACCGGCCGCAATCCATCGACTGGCGCCGCTCGGCGCGGGCCGATCCGGTGTTCGTGCGCGAGCTGGAATGGGAGGCGGCACAGACGGTGTGGATCGCCGTCGACGGCTCCGGCTCCATGGACTACGCCAGCGCGCGCGGCCTGCCACGCAAGGCCGACCGCGCCGCCGTGCTGGCGCTGGCGCTGGCGGTGGTGCTGGACCGGGGGGGTGAACGCTTCGCCCTGCTGGACGCCGATCCGGGCCGAATGCAGCCGCCGGGCGGGGGTCGGTTGGCGTTGCGGCGCATGGCCGATGCCCTGGAACGACCGCCGTCGGTCACCGGGCCGCCGTCGGGTGTCGCCGTGGCGCGCCATGCCCATGCGGTGGTGATCGGGGACCTGCTGGCGCCGCTGGAGGACACCGCCGCGCTGGTGCGCCGGCTGGCGGGGCGCGGCGTGCGAGGGGTGCTGGTGCAGGTGCTCGACCCGGCCGAGGAGGCGTTCCCGTTCCGGGGGCGCCTGCGCCTGGAGGGGCTGGAGGCCGAGGGCGACATGCTGGTCGACCGGGCCGAGGACATCCGCGACGCCTATGTGGCGCGGCTGCGCAACCACCGCGCCGGCCTGGAGGCCCTGGCCCGCTCGGCGGACTGGCGCCTGCTGGTGCATCACACCGACCAGCCGCCGACGCCGACGCTGATGACGCTCTACCAGGCGCTGGCCGGCGGCCGCGCGCCGCGCGCGTGGTGAGTGGCGCCCGCAGGGGCAGCCGGTTGGCAGCATTGACCGCCCGAAGCCAAGGTGCCCACCAACGTCTGGCTGTCGACCCTGCCCGATGGGCACGCCGGGGATCAGGACTCTCGCGCAAGGCCGCCAGAAGATGAGCAAACGAAACCCTGGCACCCTCGATCGAAAAGGTGCCCTCTATCGAGTCAGAGATCCTTCATCATTGGCAGACTCCCGTTTCTGGACACACACCGCCCGAACGACTCGCCCTCCGACAGCCCGCGCGAACCGGCGCCAGAACTGAACAGCCCTGCCTGTCACCTGAGGATGAAGAACGACCAAGGCGGCAATTATGGCACCTGCCATTCCTGACGCAACGTAACCGAACGCTTTCATAAGGGAACCCCAGAAAGGTGATGACGCTGTTCTAAGTGTCTGTCCGGAAAGCCCTTATGGGTACCACGGACGGTGCTCGTTCTGGGGACCGGCACCCCACATATTGTGGTCTTCGAGACTTTCCGGACGGGCTCTAAGAATGGCATCGCGTTCCCCGCCACGCGGCGAAATGTTCTCGTTTTATACCATTTCTTTTTGCGGGTGCAATCCCGCGCTCTCACATGTTTTATGTCCCAACAGCCAGTTTGACGGGCGATGGCGGATCGGCGTTTGCCGGCTATGGTGTGCGCTCGGTGATGGAATCGCGAGCCTGGCTGCCCGTGCCCAATCCGGCTCTCGCCGCCCCCCTACCCCACCGGATTGGACAGCGCGCCGTCCGGGCTTTTCGCGCCGCGCACCTGACAGGCCGCGCCGGAGACATGCAGGCGCCCCTCCGCCAGCAGCCGCAGCGCCAGCGGGTAGATGCGGTGTTCCTGCTCCAGCACGCGCGCGGCCAGGCTCTCTGGCGTGTCGTCGGCGCGCACCGGAACGGCCGCCTGGGCAACGATAGGGCCGGAGTCCATTTCCGGACTGACCAGATGCACGGTGCAGCCATGCAGCCTGACCCCGGCGTCCAGCGCTCGTTCATGGCTGTGCAGGCCCTTGAACGCCGGCAGAAGCGACGGGTGAATGTTGAGCAACCGGTCCGGCCAGCGCGCCACGAACCCCGGTGTCAGCAGGCGCATGAACCCGGCCAGACAGACGATCCGGGCGCCGACCTCGCGCAGCCGCGCATCCAAGGCGGCGTCAAACGCCTCGCGGTTCGGGTAGTGGCGGTGATTCACCAGGGCGGTCGGCAGCCCCCGGTCCGCCGCCCACGTCAGACCGGCGGCGTCCGGCTCGTTGCTGAGCACCAGCACCACCCGGGCCGGGAACGCCGGATCGGCGCACGCCTCGACCAGGGCCATCATGTTGCTGCCGCGCCCGGAAATCAGGATGGCGACCGGGGTTCGTTTTTTCTCGGCGTCGTCGGGTGTGGTCATGACCAAGCCTCGTCCAGTCCGTCCAGGCGCACCGCCGGACCTGCGTCACGAGCCACCACGCGACCGATGACGCGCGCGGCCTCGCCGTGGCCGGTCAGCCGGGTCAGGGTCTCGTCCACGCGGTCGGCCGCCACCACGGCCACCATGCCGATGCCGCAGTTGAAGGCCCGGGCCATCTCCTGTGGCGCAACACCGCCGGTTGTCTGCAGCCAGCGAAACACCGGCGGCAGGGGCAGCGCGGCCACGTCCAGCGCCACCGCCAGCCCGTCCGGCAGCACGCGCGGGATGTTCTCGACCAGCCCGCCGCCGGTGATGTGCGCCAGCGCGTGCACCGCCCCCGAACGCACGGCGTCGAGGCAGGCAGTCACATAAATGCGCGTCGGCGTCAGCAGGACGGCACCCAGCGTGCGGTCGGGATCGAACGGCGCCGGGGCCTCCCAGGCCAGGGACTGGTCGGCGATGATCCGCCGGACCAGAGAATACCCGTTGGAATGCACCCCGCTGGAGGCAAGGCCCAGCACAACGTCGCCCTCGCCCACGCGCTCGCCCGTCAGCAACTGCCCGCGCTCCAAAGCGCCGACGGCGAAGCCGGCCAGGTCATAGTCGCCCGACGCGTACATGCCGGGCATTTCCGCAGTCTCGCCACCGACCAGGGCACAGCCGGCGATGCGGCATCCCTCGGCAATACCGGCGACCACGGCCCGCGCGGTCTCGACATCCAGTCGCGCCGTGGCGTAATAATCCAGAAACAAAAGCGGTTCGGCACCCTGGACGACAAGATCGTTGACGCACATCGCCACAAGGTCAATGCCGATGCCATCATGCCGCCCGGTTTCTATGGCGAGTCTCAGCTTGGTCCCAACCCCGTCGGTGGCCGACACCAGCAGGGGATCGCGGAAGCCGGCGCCGGCCAGATCGAACACCGCGCCAAAGCCACCCAGGGCCGCGTCCGCGCCGGGCCGGGCGGTGGAACGGGCCAGCGGTTTGATGGCCTGGACGAGCGCGTCGCCGGCGGCAATGTCGACCCCGGCGGCCTTGTACGTCAGGCCCCCGGGTGTGGGACCGGCGTTTTGGAAGGACTTGGAAATGGCGACCTCGCGTGTGCTGACAGGGGGCCAGGGCCCGATGCGGCGAACCATACCCGAACGGGCGCGGCGTGCAACAGGCGGACCCCCGCTTGCCGCGTTCATGGCATCGCTGCTGGCGGTCGTGCTCGTGGCCGCCCTGCTGAGCGGCACCGGCCCGGCGCGCGCCCAGGACGCGGACGAGGCGTCCACCTATACCGCGCCCGCCGTGCCCATCGAGGCCGAGGCCGCCGATGCCGCCCAGGCCCGCGACCAGGCGATCGCCGGCGGGCAGGTCTCGGCGTTCGAGGCCCTGCTGCGCCGCATCACCGATCCGGCCGACCATGGGCGCCTGCCCCAACCGACCGCCGCCGCCGTCCGCGACATGGTCGAGACCTACAGCCTGGCCGACGAGCGCACCACCGACACCCGCTACCGCGCCATGATGACCGTCCGCTTCGCCGGCGAGCCCGTGCGCCAGCTTTTGCGCCAGCGCGGCATCGGCTATGTGGCCAGCGCCTCCGAGCCGGTCCTGGTCGTGCCGGTCTATCAGGCCTCGCCGGACGCCACCGCGCTGTTGTGGGAAGACACCAACCCCTGGCTGGCCGCCTGGCGCCGACAGGAAAGCCAGTCCATGCTGATGCCGCTGGAGGTCCCGACCGGAGACCTGCGGGACGTCACAATCGTCACTGCCGAGGAAGCCCTGGTGCCGGTGAGCATGGCGCTGGACCGCCTGGTGACGCGGTACGACCGCGCGCGGGTCCTGGTGGCCCATGCCGTGCGCACCAGTCCGCAGACGCTCACGGTCTCTCTGAACTACGGGACACCCCGGGCCATGGCGCGCACGACCGCGCGGGAGATTCGCCGCCAGCCCGGCGAGGGCGAGACCGCGTTCCTGACGCGCGCCGCCGGCGCGGTGGCCGACCGCATGGAAGGAGACTGGCGGTCCGCCACCATGGTCCAGGCCGGCTCGGCGCACCAAGTGACGGCCCTGGTCGGCCTGACGGGATTCCAGGATTGGGTGGCGATCCGCCGCACCCTGGAGCAGTCGCCGCTGGTGCGGGACATGACGGTGCAGGCGCTGAACCGGGACATGGCGCAACTGACGCTGACCGTCCTGGGCTCGGTTGAGCAGGTGCGGGCGGCGGTCGCGCCGGCGGGCCTGACCTTGGATCAGCGGGGCGGGTACTGGATGATCGGCCGCGCCAGTGGCGGCGCAGGCGCTTACGGATCCCAGGGAGGAACCGCGCCGCCAGCCGCGTCCGGCGGAACCGGCAGCCCCGCAACTCAGGGAGGATCCGCAACGACGTGGTGACCTGGGCGGTGCTTCCGAATGCGCTGACGGTGACACGCCTGCTGCTGGTGGGGCCGATCCTGTGGTGTCTCGCCCAGGGGTGGGCGGTCGTTGCCCTCCTCCTGTTCGTGCTGGCCGGTGTGAGTGACGCCCTGGACGGCTATCTCGCCCGTCGGCTGAACGCGCGCACCGCGCTCGGCGCCGTGCTCGACCCGCTCGCGGACAAGGCCCTGGTCTCGGGCGTGTTCGTGGCCCTGGCGGTTCTGGGCGACCTACCGTGGTGGCTGGTCGTGCTGGTCGTGGGGCGGGATCTCGCCCTGGTCGCCGGGGTCGGTGTCGTGCGCTGGGCCGGAGGCGCCTTCGCGCCCCGCCCGACCCGGATGTCCCGGCTCAACACCGTCGCGCAGATGACCCTGCTGGCGGCCGCCCTGGCCGTGCCCGTGTTGGCCCCCACCCTCCTGGCGCCGGTGGTCACCGCCTTGGTGCCGGCGGTGGCGGTAACGACGCTGGTGTCCGGCCTGGACTACGGGCGCGCCGCGCTGGCGCATCTGCGGCACGCCCGGCGCTCCCCCACCGATGGGAACGCTGGCGCATGAGCGGACCGAGGGATGACGCGGCCCACCAGGACGGTCGGCAGATGGTGTTCGACTTTCCCGCCCGGCCGGCCCTGGGGCGAACCGATTTCCTGGTCGCGCCGTGCAACGCCGCCGCCGTCGCCTGGATCGACCGCTGGCCCGACTGGCCGGGATCGGTTCTGGCGCTGATCGGACCGGAGGGCTGCGGCAAGACCCACCTGGCCCACGTGCTGGCCGCGCGGGCCGGCGCCGTGATCCTCGACCGGCCGGACGCGGCCCAGTTGGACGAAGCGTTGGTGGCCGACGGCCTGGGTCCGGTGGTGATCGAATTCCCGCCGGGAATGCCAACCCTGGACGCCCCCATGCAGGTGGACCTGCTGCATGTCCTCAACCTGACGCGCGAGCGCGGGGGCCACGTGCTGCTGACGGCGGCCGAGCCACCGGCGCGGTGGCCGGTGGCGCTGGCCGACCTGCACTCGCGGCTGGCCGCCATCCCGCTGGCCGAGATCACACGGCCCGACGAAACGCTGCTGGAGATGATCCTGGTCAAGCTGTTCGCCGACCGTCAGGTGACGGTGCCGCCGGAGGTCGTGCGCTATCTGGCGCGCCGGATCGAACGCAGCTTCGCCGCCGCCCGCGACACCGTCTCGCGTCTGGATGCCGCGGCGTTGAGCCGGGGCCGGCCCATCACCCAGGCCCTGGCGCGGGAGATCATCGAGACGCCGCACCGGCCTCCGGCTCAAGATCCGCCGGTCGGACAAAGTCGATGACGCGGCCGCCGGCCTGGGCCAGATCGCTCCAGCGGTCTGCGGGCAGGTCCAGCGTGGCCAGCGCGGCGGTGGGGAACTTGCGCAACATCCGCTTGGCCGCCGGGCCGTCGTCGTCGGCCGCCAGGTCGCGCGCCAGCAGTTCAAGCGCCGGATTGTGGCCGACCACCAGCACCGTCGCCACGGCGTCGTCCAGGCCCTCCAACCGCTGCCGCAGGGCCAGGGGCTCGAACGTGTACACCGCCGCATCCAGGATCACGGCCGTCTCCGGGAGGTCGGCGAGGCCCGACCGCGCCAGTTCCAGGGTCTGGCGCGCCCGCGCGGCGGTCGAGCACAACACGATCTCGGGACGCGGGCTCAGGGCGGCGAGCACCGCCGCCATCGCCTCGGCCGCGTGCTGCCCACGCGGCGCCAGCGGGCGGTCGTGGTCCTCCAGGTTGGGATCATCCCAACTGGATTTGGCGTGCCTCAAAAGGTATAGACGCTTCATGGGGTCCGGTCCCGCCGCTGTTGAGGTCAGGCGGCGCGGACACTAGAGACTGGCGGCCCGGCGGTCGAGCCCCATTCATGACGGACGGTTTCATTTGACGCGCCGCGCCTGGATGGGGTCAATCGCATCGAGACCCGGCCGGAGCGGTCCGGCCGTGCGGCGCCGGCGTACCGATGTCCGACACAACAACGAGGCAGGGAGACGGCCATGAGAAATGCCGCCGATTCGGGAGCCGACGGGGCACAGGTGCCGGCGAGCGTCGGGGACATCGTCGCGGCGACGGCCGAACGCGGCATCGGGCTGGAGACGCCGGACCGGTTCATCAACCGCGAGCTTTCGTGGCTGGGCTTCAACTTTCGCGTTCTGGACGAGGCCCGCAACCCGCGCCATCCCCTGATGGAACGGGCGCGGTTCCTGTCCATTTCCGCCTCGAACCTCGACGAATTCTACATGGTCCGCGTCGCCGGCCTGAAGGGTCAGGTTCACGCCGGGGTCAACAAGACCAGCCAGGACGGCCGCACGCCGGCCCAGCAGCTTCTGGAAATCAACCGCACCGCGCGCGAGTTGCTGGACGAACAGCAGGAAATCTGGGCCGAACTGCACGCCGAGTTGCGCGAGGTCGGCGTGTCGGTGGTCAGTGTCGGCGAACTGACCGCCGATGACCGCGCTTGGCTGGAAACCCATTTCGACGACCAGATTTTCCCCATCCTGACGCCGCTGGCCATCGACCCGGCGCATCCGTTCCCGTTCATCCCCAACCTCGGCCATGCCCTGGTGCTTCAGCTCAAGCGCGAGGGCAACGGCGACGGCCTGCGCGCCCTGGTGCCGCTGCCGGGCCAGGTGGACCGGCTGATCCGGCTGCCGGGCGAGGGGCACCGCTACATCCTGCTGGAGGACCTTGTCGGACTGTACCTGGGGCGCCTGTTCCCCGGCTTCCGCGTCGACCAGAGCGGGCATTTCCGCGTCATCCGCGATTCCGAGATGGAGATCGACGAAGAGGCCGAGGACTTGGTCCGCAGCTTCGAGTCGGCGCTGAAGCGGCGCCGGCGCGGTCACTGCATCCGCCTGACCCTGAACGCCGACATGCCGGAGCCGCTGGTGCGGCTGATCTGCGAGGAACTGCAGGTAGCCGAGGCCGACCTGTTCCGTCTCAACGGTCCCATCGGCATGGCCGACCTCAAGCAGCTGATCGCCGACGACCGCCCCGACCTGCTGTTCGTACCGTTCACCGCGCGGTTTCCGGAGCGCATCCGCGACTTCGGCGGTGACTGCTTCGCCGCCATCCGCGAGAAGGACATCGTCGTCCATCACCCCTACGAGTCCTTCGACGTCGTGGTGCAGTTCCTGCGCCAGGCGGCGGCCGATCCCAATGTCGTCTCCATCAAGCAAACCCTGTACCGCACGTCGAACAATTCGCCCATCGTCGCCGCCCTGATCGAGGCCGCCGAGTCCGGCAAGAGCGTCACCGCCATGGTGGAGTTGAAGGCCCGCTTCGACGAAGAGGCCAATATCCGCTGGGCGCGGGACCTGGAACGGGCCGGCGTGAGCGTCGTCTATGGCTTCATGGATCTGAAGACGCACGCCAAGATCTCGCTGGTGGTGCGCCGGGAGTCGGGGCAGCTTCGCTCGTACGTCCACTTTGGCACCGGCAACTATCACCCGATCACGGCCAAGATCTACACCGACCTGTCGTTCTTCACCGCCGATTTGACCCTGTGCCGCGACGCCGCCACCGCGTTCAACTACATGACCGGCTACGCCAAGCCGAAAGGCATGGACAAGCTGTATCTGGCGCCCCTGTCCTTGAAGACGCGCATTCTGGAGCTAATCGACGCGGAGATCGCGCACGTCGAGGCCGGCCGGCCCGGCGCCATCTGGGCGAAGATGAACAGCCTGGTGGATCGGGATGTGATCGACGCGTTGTACCGGGCCTCCCAGGCTGGGGTTCAGATCGACCTGGTGGTGCGCGGCATCTGCTGCCTGCGGCCGGGCGTGCCGGGGTTGTCCGACAACATCCGCGTCAAGAGCATCGTCGGGCGCTTCCTGGAGCACTCGCGCATCGCGTGTTTCGGCAACGGCAGCGACCTGCCATCGTCGCGGGCGCTGATCTACATCTCCTCGGCCGACTGGATGCCGCGCAACCTGGACATGCGCGTGGAAACGTTCGTGCCGATCGAGAACGAAACCGTCCGCACCCAGATCATGGACCAGATCATGGTCGCCAACCTGAACGACGAGCAGCAAAGCTGGTACCTGATGGCGGACGGGTCGTTCCAGCGCGTGGATTCGGCCGACGACGCGTTCAACGCCCACACCTACTTCATGACCAACCCGAGCCTGTCGGGACGCGGCAAGGCGCTCGACAAGGCCAGCAAGGAAATCCCGCAGCTCATTTTGAGGCCGCGCCCGGCGGTGTGAGGGCGCCCGGCCCCGGTGGACGAGAGACGAGGGACGAGGGACGAGGGAAAGGGGGCGCGACATGGACGGCGCGGGTGACGCCGACATCGGATTGGCCGACCGGCTGAACGGCGGCGGCGACATGGGGGTGGCCGTCGAACCGGGTGCTCCGCCGGTAGGCATCATCGACATTGGCTCGAACTCGGTCCGCCTGGTCGTCTACCGGGGCGGCGCCCGCATCCCGGTGCCGCTGTTCAACGAAAAGGCCGTGTGCGCCCTGGGCCAGGGCCTGGGGGCCACCGGCCGCCTGAACCCCGAGGGTCGCGCGCTGGCGTTCGTCGCCGTCGGCCGCTTCGTGACGCTGGCCAACGCCATGGGGGTCGAGCGCCTGCATGTGCTGGCCACGGCGGCCGTGCGCGACGCCGCCGACGGGGCCGACTTCGTGGCGAATCTCGAACAGGCCACCGGCGTCCGCGTCGAGGTGCTCGGCGGGGTCGACGAAGCCCGGCTGGCGGCGCTGGGCGTACAGTGCGCGGTGCCCGGCGCCGAGGGCGTGGTGGCCGATCTGGGCGGCGGCAGCCTGGACCTGGCGCGCATCCAGGACCGCGCATTCGTGGATTTCGCCAGCTTCCCCCTCGGTCTGTTGCGGCTGGCCGAGGCCTCGGACGGCGGCGACCGCGCCCAGGCCGAACAGATCATGGACGAGGCCCTGTCCCGCGAACCATGGCTGGGCCAGGGCGAGGGGCAGTCGGTCTACGCCGTCGGCGGCGCGTGGCGCGCGCTGGCCCGGGTGTGCATGGACCGCATGGCCTATCCCTTGCGCGTGCTCGACAACTTCACCCTCAGCACGGCCGACGCCCGGCCGATGCTGGATCACGTGGCCGGGTCCTCGCCCAAGGACTTCGCAGGCGTGCCGGGCCTGAGCAAGAAGCGCATGGCGATGCTGCCCCTGGCCGCCGTCGCCCTGGGCCGCCTGGTCGCCGCCGTGCGCCCGCGCCGGGTGGTGTTCTCGGTCTACGGCGTGCGCGAGGGGCAATTCCTGCTCGACCTGCCCGACGACCTGCGGCGGCAGGATCCCCTGCTGGCGTCCATGACCGTGCTGGCGCGGCAGGCGGGACGCTTCCCCGCCCACGGCGACGAGGTGGCGGCGTGGATGGCGCCGTTGTTCCCGGCCGAGCCGCCGGATCTGGCGCGGATGCGCCTGGCGGCCTGCATCATCGGCGATATCTTCTGGAGCGAGCACCCAGACTACCGCGCCGAACAGGCGTTTCACCGCATCCTGCGGCTGCCGTTCATGGGCCTGGACCACCGCGACCGCGCCGCGCTGGCGCTGGCGGTCTATCATCGCTACGGCGGCGCCGCGGACGCACCGTTCGCCGCCCAGGCCGAGGCCCTGCTGGACGATCCCTCGCGGGTGCGCCGCACGCGCGTCGTGGGCACGGCCTTGCGGCTGGCCCACACGCTGAGCGGCGGCGCCCCGGGCGTGGTGCGGCTGACGCGGCTGGACCGCGCGCCCGCCGGGACGCTGACCCTGACCGTGCCGCGCGACACACCACTGTTCGATCCGGTGTTCGTGCAGCGGCGGCTGGAGAAGCTGGCCCGCGTGCTGGACCTTGAGCCGGCGGTGGCGGAGGCGGGGCCGGGCGCGACCACAGATTGAGCGCCGCGCGGGACTGGACGGTCGCCATACGGCAGCGTATACTTCTTCCGTGTTCCACGCTTTCACGGCGGATGACCATGCCCCTGTCCCCTCCCCAACCCCGGCAGCACATCCACACACGGCGCATCGACTGCCAGGGATACCGCCGCGACGACGGCCTGTGGGACATCGAGGCCCGCATCGTCGACACCAAGACCTATACGTTCTCGAACAAGGACCGTGGCCATATCGCCGCCGGCGACTCGCTGCACGACATGTCGCTGCGGGTGACGGTCGATGACGATCTGGTGATCCGCGCGGTGGAGGCGGTGACCGACGCCGCGCCCTTCACCATCTGCGGCGACGTGACGCCAAGCTTCCAGCGGCTGGTGGGCCTGTCCATCGGCGCCGGCTTTTCGGGGCGGGTCAAGCAGGCGCTGGGGCGGGCCGAGGGCTGCACGCACCTGGTGGACTTGCTGAAGCCTCTGGCGGCGACCGCGTACCAGACGCTGCACTTCCGGCGCGAGGAAAAGCGCAAGGCCGCCAACACCGGCGAACGACCGCCGATCCTCGATACCTGCTACGCCCTGCGCTCGGACAGCCCGGTGGTGGCGCGGGAATGGCCGGAGTTCCACACCGGATCGTCGTGATCGGTCGGCGGGCATCGCGGCCCGCCAATGCCGGCACGCCCCGGTCGTCAGCCGCCGTGGCGGATCGCCTCGGCCACCCGCACCGCCTGCACCGTTTCCGCCACGTCGTGCACACGCAGGACCTGCACGCCCTGCTCGACGGCGGCCAGCGCGGCGGCCAGCGACCCGCCCAGACGGTCCTTGGGATGATCGGTCGGCGGGCCTTGGTCGTCCATCGCGCCGGTGGCCCGGGCGATGAAGCTCTTGCGCGAGGCCCCCAGCAGGACCGCGCACCCCAGGCCATGGAACAGGCCGATGTGGTGCAGCAGGTCGAGGTTGTGCGCCAGCGTCTTGCCGAAGCCGATGCCCGGATCAACGCACAACCGCCCCGGCGGGATGCCAGCCACCTGGCACACGGTCACGCGGCGAGCAAGCCAGGCGTAGACATCCGGCGGCGCCCGGTCGTAGGTCGGGTTCGCTTGCATGGTGCTGGGCTCGCCCTGCATGTGCATGAGGATCACCGACGCCCCCGCGCGCGCCACCACATCGACCGCGCCCGGATCATGCGTGAGCGCGGTGACATCGTTGACGATGGTGGCGCCGTAGGATAACGCGGCCTCCATCACCGACGCCCGGCGGGTGTCGATCGAGACGACAATTCCCCGATCGGCCAGCGCCTTGACCACGGGCAGCACGCGGCGGAGCTCCTCCTCCGGGGCCACCGGCGCGGACCCCGGCCGGGTGCTCTCGCCGCCCACGTCGATCAGGTCGGCGCCGGCCTCGACCATGGCCAGGCCGGCGGCGATGGCATCACCGCTGGAAAAGTAGTCGCCGCCGTCACTGAAGGAATCCGGGGTGCAGTTCAGGATGCCCATGACGCGCGGCCGATCCAGGGTCAGGCCGGCGAAGGGCGGGCGCGGCGCCGACAGACGCCCCAGCACCGCGTCGACCACCGCCCGCATGGCCGGGCCGTGGTCCTCGGTCCACGCCTGCAGGGTTCCCAGGTCGGCGGCGCATAGACGCCACGGCGGCGTCTCGCAGTCGGTTCGCAAGAACACGGTCACGGCGGAGAACGCCGTGCGCCCACCGGTCAGCGGCCGCGCCCGGCCCGCCGCGACCGCGTCCTCGGCGGCGCGGCCCCGGAGCAGGCCGGCCGGGGCCAGCAACAGCCCTTTCAGGGGATGCGGCGCCGCCCCGCCCCGGAACAGCCCCCGGGGCAGAGCGGCGCCTTTTTGAGCGCGCGCGTCGGCAGCGTCCTCGAACGCGGTCACCCCCTCCATCGGGTCAGGCTCCCGGTTGCGGTTCCGGACCGAACCCAGGCTTGCCGCGCGGTCGCTGGCCGCTGGTGGTCGGCACCGAGGCCCGTCGGCCACGCGGCGGGGTCGGATCGGGCTGTTGCGGCGGTTCTTCCCGGTCGATCGGCTCGCCCCGCAGCAACGCCTGGATTTCCTCGCCGTTCAGGGTCTCGTATTCGAGCAACCCCTGGGCCAGCTTTTCCAGGTCCTCAATATGCCCGGTCAGGATCTCGCGGGCCGTTTCATAGGCCGTATCGACGATGCGGCGGATTTCCTCGTCCACCAGGCGCGCCGTCTCGTCGGCCATGTTCTTGTGCCGCGCCACCGAGTGGCCCAGGAACACCTCCTCCTGATCCTCGGCGTACAGCAGCGGGCCGAGTTTTTCCGACATGCCCCATTCGGTGACCATCTTGCGGGCCATGTTGGTGGCCATCTTGATGTCGCTCGACGCCCCCGTGGTGATCTTCTCGGGACCGAAGATCAACTCCTCCGCCACGCGGCCACCCATGGCCACCACAAGGTCGGCCTCCAGCTTGGCGCGCGACATGCTGATCCGGTCACCCTCCGGCAGGCGCATCACCATGCCCAGCGCGCGGCCCCGGGGAATGATGGTCGCCTTGTGGATGGGGTCGGATTCCTCCATGTGCAGGCCGCAGATGGCGTGCCCGCCCTCGTGATAGGCGGTCAGCTTCTTCTCGGCGTCGGTCATGACCATCGAGCGCCGTTCGGTGCCCATCATGACCTTGTCCTTGGCGGCCTCGAACTCCGACATGCCCACCACGCGCTTGCCGCGCCGCGCCGCCAGCAGCGCCGCCTCGTTGACCAGGTTGGCGAGGTCGGCGCCCGAAAAGCCGGGCGTGCCGCGCGCGATCACCTTCGGGTCCACGTCCGGCCCCAGCGGGGTCTTGCGCATGTGCACCTTGAGGATGCGCTCGCGGCCGAGCACATCCGGGTTCGGCACCACCACCTGACGGTCGAAACGCCCCGGGCGCAGCAGCGCCGGGTCGAGCACGTCCGGCCGGTTGGTGGCGGCGATGAGAATGACGCCCTCGTTGGCCTCGAAGCCGTCCATTTCGACCAGCAACTGGTTCAGGGTCTGCTCGCGCTCGTCGTTGCCGCCGCCCAGGCCGGCGCCACGGTGACGGCCAACGGCGTCGATCTCGTCGATGAAGATCAGGCACGGCGCGTT
>NZ_CAKZOT010000034.1 GCF_937138205.1 uncultured Rhodospira sp.
TGGGCTCGTACTGCCGCGCCGAGGGGGTGTCTCGGTCGTCCTGGTCGGGATCGGACGATGCGCGTGTACGCCGGGTGGACGCCATGCTCTGCACTCCTTCGGGATTGGGCGGGCGGGCGGTCGTCGCCTCGGGGCGGGGGTGCCCGGGTAGCCGATGCACACGTAACCGTTCGACGCTCGAATTCAAGGGGAATTCTGCCGCGCGCCGATTACGAATGCGTGCAAGTGGATTTATTCGTCGTCCGGCAGGACCAGAACCTCATCGGGGCCGATCAGGTTCAACATACGTCGCGCCCGCTCGTCCAGCATGTCGGGGTGCAGGCGGTCCCGGTACAGCAGGGCGGCGCGGTGTTCCAGCCGTTGGCGCTCGGCGGTCAGGTCGGCGTGGAGGACCTCGGCGGCGCGGATGTCCTGGCGAAGCTGCCACCAGGCGAGCAGGCCCCGTTCCCCGTTCACAGCGTGATACGCGAAGTAGGCAACGGTCGCGACCAAAAGCACGGGAACGACGGCGGATCGGACGCGGGATCGCGGGGCGGCGGCAGAGGACATGTTCGGCGGGCCCGAGTCGGGGGCTTGACGGCTGACGTCCAGTGAGTCAGAGGCGAGTCGCGGTGTCAACCACGGGCCGATGTTGGTCGAGTCGCCGCCGGGACGTGTTGCAGATCGGACTCACTCGGGCCATGGTCGGCTAGGACGCATCCCGTTCGGCCGCGCGGGCTTCCCGCCGCGCCAGGTAGGCCCGCAGCTTCTCGTCGCGCCAGTTTTGGGCGAATTCGCGGCTGGCGGCCCGTTCCGCTTCGTGCTCGGCCTCAAGGCGGGCGCGTTCGATCTGATTGGCGGCCTCGATCTCGGCCGCGCGCCCCGGGATGTCGCGCACCGGCGGCAGGCCGGCGACCACGGCGTGGTCCTTGGCCTCGCGCCAAGCGACGCGGAACTTTTTCATGTAGCGTTCCGCATGGACTGGCGTGGCCGAGTGATAGCGGGACACGGACCGCGTCCACGACCCGGTCTCGGCGTACAGGCGGGTGAGAAAGTCCACAGCATAGCGCACGTTGGCCGCCGGCTCGAACGCCTTTTCCAGGGTCGGGAAGGCATCGCTGTGGTAGTACAGATTGATCTGCATACACCCGACGTCGATGTTGGTCTCGCCGCGCGCCTGCAACGCCCGCACATGGGCGATCGCCTCGGCCTTGGTGGGGAAGAACCTGCCGTCCTTGCCGTTGGTGACCGTCCACGGCCAGGCAATTCTTGCCCCGCGGCGTTCGTCCCAGCGCCCGGACTCGACCAGCGAAATCGCTGTCAACACCTGGGCGGGGATGCCGTTGACCTGTTCCTGCGCCGAGGTCTGGTCGTAGCACAGCTCGTCGGCGTAGGCGTACTGATCGGCGCGCGACGGCCCCGTTGTCAGGCCGACCAGGGCCAGCACGGCGACGACGACGAACAGACGGCCAAGATGGGGCAGGGCGGTGATCATGATCGAGAACCCGGTTCCGTGACGCCCCGGACGGGGCAACCCACGGCGATCACGAAGCAAACACCGGGCCAGAACGCGCTCCCCCTATTCGGCCGCGTGTGCCATGCCCGAACGGCCCGAGACGGCCTCCAGCATGGCCGGCACCGCCGCCGCCAGACGGCGCAGGCCGGCTGTCGGCTCGCGGGTCCGCTCATCCATGTAAAGCCCACGGTTGATCTCGATCTGCAAGGCATGGACGCCCCGGGTCGGGTGTCCGTAGTGAGCGGTGGTGAAGCCGCCGGCATAGGGCTTGTTCCGCCGCACCCGGAACCCCTGGGCGGTCAGGGCCGCCTCGGCGGCATCGGTGATCACGCGGGTGCAGGTCGTGCCGTGCCGGTCGCCGAGCACGATGTCCGGCGTTCCGCCGCGGTCGCCCTCGACGGCGGTGCTGGGCATGGAGTGGCAGTCGAGCAGGATGCAGCGGCCGAACCGCGCCCGCGCCGTCCGGATCAGGTCGGCAAGGGTGGCATGGTACGGCTCGTAGCACTCGGCCAGGCGCCGCGCGGCCTCGGCGAACGGCAGCTTGCGCCGGTAGATGTGTTGCCCGTCGCCGGCGGTGCGGGGCAGCGTGCCAAGCCCCGAGCGCACGCGCGCGGTGTCCGTTTTCGCGTGCGGCGGCAACGCATCGCTGAACATCGACGGGTCGAGTTCCAGCGGCTCGCGATTGACGTCCAGGTAGACCCGGGGGAAGAGGGCGCTCAGCAGGGGCACCCCCAGGGTCGGAGCGGCGGAAAAGATGGTGTCGACATGGGTGTCCTCGCTGGCGCGCAGGTCCAGCAGCGACAGCCGAGACAGCTCCAGGAACGCCGGAGGATAACGGGTTCCCGAATGGGGCGAGGTGACCACAAGGGGGCGCGTCCACCGCTCGGGGCGCACCAGCCGAAGCACGCCGTCGGGGACGACGTTCGCCTCGTCGCCAGGCGGGATCATGATCACGTGAATGCTCCGTCCCTTGGACCTGACGCGACCGGCGGCGCCACGGGCGATCCTCCCCGCCACCGGTCGTCTGGGACCCTGTCCCAAACCTAACGCGGATCGGGGCGGCTGCAAACCGGTTGATTCATGGGCCATGGTCAAGCGAGCGGACTCCGGCGTCCGTACGCCCACCCTGAAAAGGCACGGCAAAAGGGTTGAAATGGCGGGTCGGGAAGAGTAGAAGAGCGTCCTTCCGGGGCGGGCCGGCGCCGACAGGGTCACGTGGTGGCCGTCGGGCCGGTCATTGAAACCGAGCCACGGGCGCGTAGCTCAGCGGGAGAGCACTACGTTGACATCGTAGGGGTCACTGGTTCAATCCCAGTCGCGCCCACCAATGAAAAGGCCGCCAATCCAATGGGTTGGCGGCTTTTCCTGCAAGCTGGGCATCCCGTTCTGGGACTATATCGGAACCCGACTGGGCGCCGCCGTCAGAAACCCCGTGCCGCACTTGCCTGACCTGGTCGCGGCGCGCTGCCAGGCCTGACCGCCCGGACTTTTGCCCCGGTTACCTTTTCCTGTTGGTGGGGTCGGTGCAGAAAATTGCCTTTGGTGCCAAATGGTGGCACGGTGAAGCAGACGATGATCCGGCCTTGATGTCGCCACGGACGCGATCAGGCGGAGCGGGCTAAACGAATGCAGTGAACTGGCCGGACGTGGCAGTGTCGTCGCTGATGCTATAGGTTGTGTGTTGCGGGCAGAATAGGGCTCCAAGGGATGGCCGCGCGGACCAAAGCAATGATCAAGCCGGAGGTGCTGGTTTGGACCCGGACCAGTGCGGGGCTCAGCGTGGCCGAGGCCGCAGGGCGGCTCCACATGGACGTAGACAGTCTCGCTGCGTGGGAAGCTGGGGAGGATGCTCCGTCCATTCCGCAACTTCGCAAGCTCGCGGACCTCTATAAACGTCCCCTCGCGGTGTTTTATCTCCAGCGGGTCCCCCTGGACTTCAAAGTGATCAGCGACCTTCGGCGCTTGCCAGGAACAGGGCCGCGCCAACAGTCTCCCGAACTGACTTTGGAAATTCGGTATGCGCAGCAACGACGGGAACTGGTGCTGGAGCTGGCTGACGATCTCGGCGACGTGGTCCCACCGTTCTCGCTTACGGCTGAGCGCAATGAAGATCCCGAACTGGTCGGGGAGCGTATTCGCGCGAAACTCGACATCACGGCTGATGTGCAACGAAAATGGAGGGACGCGGAAGGCCGAACCGCCTTCAACGCGTGGCGTCAACGGATCGAAAACGCCGGTGTCCTTGTGTTTCAGGCGACGCGCCTCGCGGCCGGAGAGGCGTCGGGGATCGCTCTGTCGGAGGAACTCCTGCCAGTCATCGTCGTGAACCGAAAAGACTCTCCCACCCGACGCACGTTCAGCCTGCTGCACGAGTTGGCTCATCTTATGCTGCGGGTCAGCGGCGTGTCCGATCTTGAAACTGATGATATTCGCCCCCCTGAAGAGCAAGCCCTGGAGATTTTCTGCAATGCTGTGGCGGCGGCGGCATTGATGCCGCGAGATGGACTGCTTTCCGAACCGCTTGTCGCGGCTCGAGTTGGGCGGCGCGACGACTGGACCGATGCTGAAATCGCCGATCTGGCGCGGACGTTCGGGGTCAGCCGCGAGGCGGTGGCTCGCCGTCTGTTAACCCTGGGGCGGGCGACAGATGGCTACTATCGGGAAGCTCGGGCGCGGTATCTCGCCGAGTACCTGGCGTTTAAGGACCGGCAACGCGAGCGATCGGCCGACAACAGGATGGCCCGCAATATGCCACAAGAAACGCTCAGCAATGTGGGGCGCCCTCTTGTGCAAATGGTGCTCGGTACCTATCACCAGGATCGGATCACCTTGGGCGAGGTGGCGGGCTATCTCGGCATCAAGACCAAACACATCCCAAAGCTCGAACAAAGTCTCGGGCTGAGGTGAGTGAATGGCCGCGCCAATTTACAGCATCGATAGCAGCGCATTGATCCATGCTTGGCGGCGGGTTTATCGACCGAAGAACTTCGGAATGGTGTGGCGGCATTTTGATGCCCTGATTGAGGAAGGTCGGCTGCGGGCGTCGATTGAAGTTCTGAAAGAGTTGGAAAAGAAAGACGATGAGCTGTTTGAGTGGGGTAAGGCGAGAAAGGAGCTTTTGTTTGTTGAGATTGATGATGCCTGCCAGCTCGAAGTGATTCGCATCATGGACAAGTACGAACGGTTGGTCGATACCGTGAAAGGGCGGTCGGGAGCGGATCCTTTTGTAATTGCCCTTGCCGCCGTGTGCACTCCACATCTGACCGTCATCACGGAGGAGTAACCGGGACGGCGCAACAGCCCGAAAATCCCCGACGTGTGTCTGGCGGAAGGCATTCCCTGTTTGGGCTTGGCTGACTTCATCGAAAAGGAAAACTGGGAGTTCGGTTGATCCAAAGATTGATCGCGGGCAGGGTCACGCGATGCGCCGCTCATCATGATTTCGCCCAAAACGGCGCGCATACGGGAAATGGTCGTCGGGGAGAACCACGGACCAGAGCCCAGAACGGAGGAGGACATCCCATGACACGACGCCTCGGCACGGCGGCCATCTTCGGTGTGGCCATCGCCGCGTTTTCCATGACGAGCACCATCCCGGCCCTGGCGGGAAGCGGCCAGGAGGTCACCGGCCCGTCGTCCGGCTGCCAGGGCAAAAACTGCCCGGACCAAGCGGGGGGTGGCGGCAAGACCGCCGGCCCCGCCACCGACACCACCGGCGGCAACGAAGGGTCGTTCGCCGACTTCGAACGCTGACGCGACCGCGCGTCGCGAACAAGCCGCTGACGCGACCGCGCGTCGCCAACAAGCCATCGTCTCCCTTGCACCCTCACCCCGCCCGGGGCCATAGTCGCGCGCGCCGAGCCGGTGCCGAGGGTCGATGCCCGGCACCGGCGCGGAGCCGTTCGTCCCGTCGTGCAAGGAAAGTCGTTCGCCCATGATCGTCCGTCTGCTGACACCGTGCCGCCGCCCCGCCGTCTTCCTGTCGTCTCCGCGCGGGAGGGGCTGACCATGGCTCTGGCGTTTCCCTTCTCGGCCATTGTCGGCCAGGACGAGATGAAAATGGCCCTGCTGATCGCCGCCGTCGATCAGGGTGTGGGCGGGGTGATGGTGTTCGGCGACCGCGGCACCGGCAAGTCGACGGCGGTGCGCGCGCTGGCCGCGTTGCTGCCGCCGATGAGTGTGGTCAAGGGCTGCCGTTTCAATGGCGATCCGAAGAGCCACCAGGACTATTGCGCCACCACCTGCGAGGTGCGCGCGGCCATTGACGGCGGCGCGGAGATGGAGACCGAGGACGCGCCGGTTCCCGTGGTCGACCTGCCCCTGGGCGCCACCGAGGATCGCGTCGTCGGCGCGCTCGACCTGGAACGGGCGCTGACCCAGGGCGAGAAGGCATTCGAGCCGGGCCTGCTGGCGCGCGCCCACCGTGGCTTTCTGTATATCGATGAGGTGAACCTGCTGGAGGACCACCTGGTGGACCTGCTGCTCGACGTGGCCGCCTCGGGCGAGAACGTGGTCGAGCGCGAGGGCCTCAGCGTGCGCCATCCGGCCAAGTTCGTGCTGGTCGGCTCCGGCAACCCGGAAGAGGGCGAGTTGCGCCCGCAGCTGCTGGACCGCTTCGGTCTGGCCGTCGAGGTGACCACGCCCAAGGACCTGGAAACCCGCGTCGAGGTGGTCAAGCGCCGCGACGCCTTCGAACGCGACCCGCGCGGCTTCCTGGCCGCCTGGAACCAACGCGAGGCCGGCGAGGCGCTGCGCATCCGCGAGGCCCGCGATCGCGTGCAGGAGGTCGAGGTTCCCGACGATGTGCTCAACACCGTCGCCAAACTGTGCATGACCCTGGGCACCGACGGCCTGCGCGGCGAGTTGACCGTGATCCGCGCCGCCCGCGCCCTGGCCGCCCTGGAAGGCGACGTCGAAGTGGACGAGCGTCACGTGCGCAAGGTGGCCGCCATGGCCCTGCGCCACCGCCTGCGGCGCGATCCGCTGGACGAGTCGGGCTCCACCGTGCGGGTTGAGCGCGCGGTCGGGGAGGTTCTGGGCGCGGAGGCATAGCGGCGGCATGGAAATCCTGGGCACGCAGGCCCCGGACCCGGCGGGGCTCGGTCCGGCGGGCGAGACCGGTCCTGATCCCCGTGAACCGCAGCGGGTCGATCCCTGGACCGACGCGGCGTTGGTGGCGGCCTTGATCGCCGTCGATCCGGCCGGCCTGGGCGGAGTGTGCATCAAGGCGCTGCCCGGTCCGGCGCGCGACGCGTGGCTGGCGATGCTGCGCGACCTCTTGCCGGACTCGGCGCCGCTGCGCCGGGTGCCCCTGCACGTCACCGACGAACGCCTGCTGGGCGGACTCGATCTGGCGGCCACGTTGCACGCCGGCCGGCCGGTGGCCGAGCGCGGTGTGCTGGTGGAGGCGGACGGTGGGGTGGTCGTGCTGGCCATGGCCGAGCGCCTGACGCCGAGCTTCGCCGCCAAGGTGGGCTTGGTGATTGACCAGGGCGCCGTGCGGGTGGAGCGCGACGGCATCGCCGCGCTGACGGCGACCCGCTTCGGTGTGGTGGCTCTTGACGAGTCGGTCGGTCCCGACGAGGCCCCGCCCGACGCCCTGCTGGACCGGCTGGCGTTCCTGATGGAGCTGGAGGGGCTGCGGCAGCGCGACATCGGCGAGGCCTTGCACGACCGCGACGAGGTGATCGCCGCCCGCGAGCGTCTGGCGGCGGTGACCATCTCCGACGAGAGCCTGGAAGCCCTGTGCGGTGCCGCCATGGCCATGGGCGTGGCTTCGCTGCGGGCGCCCACGTTTGCCCTGCGCGTGGCGCGGGCCGCCGCCGCGCTCGACCGTCGCGACACGGTCGAGCAGGACGACCTGACCCTGGCCGCGCGTCTGGTGCTGGCGCCGCGCGCCACCCGGATGCCGCCACCACCGCCTCCGCCGCCCGAGGACGAGGAGGAGCAGGAGGAGGAACCACCGCCCCCCGACGACGGCGAAGACGAACGCGACCAGCAGGACGACGAGGACAAGCCGCTGGAGGACCGCATCGTCGATGCGGCGCAGGCCGCCATTCCGGCCAACCTGCTCGCCCGCCTGATGGCGGCGGCGGAGCGGCGGCGGCGCACCGGCATCCTTGGCCGCTCGGGCGAGCAGCGCAAGGCACTGACCCGGGGCCGGCCGATCGGCTCCAGGCGGGGGGATCCGCGCGGTGGCGCGCGTCTGGCGCTGATCGAGACGTTGCGTGCGGCTGCCCCCTGGCAGCCGCTGCGCCGGGCCGAGGTCAATCTGTGGGCCGACACCGGCCGGTCGCCGCCGCGCGTGCTGGTGCGCAAGGACGACTTTCGCGTCACCCGCTTCAAGAAACGCTCGCAGGCGACCATCATCTTCGTCGTGGATGCCTCCGGCTCGTCGGCCATCGCTCGCCTGGGCGAGGCCAAGGGGGCGGTTGAACTGCTGCTCGCCGACTGTTACGCGCGGCGTGACCAGGTGGCGTTGATTGCGTTCCGGGGCAAGGGGGCGGAGACGCTGCTGCCGCCGACGCGCTCGCTGGCGCGGGCCAAGAAGCGGCTGGCCGGCTTCCCGGGTGGCGGTGGCACGCCCCTGGCCGCCGGCATCGAGGCCGCCCACATGATGGCCGAGGTGGCGCGCACGCGGGGCGAGACGCCGTCCGTGGTGATTCTGACCGACGGCCGCGCCAACGTCACGCTGGAGGGCATTGGCGGCCGCGCCCGCGCAGAGGAAGAGGCCAAGGGGGCGGCCCAGTCGCTCAAGGCGATCGGGGTCGCCACCCTGCTGGTGGATACGTCGTTGCGGCCGGCGCCGAAGGCACAGGCCCTGGCGGAGACCATGGGGGCCACCTACATGCCCCTTCCCCGGGCCGACGCACGGGCGCTGTCCACCGCCGCGCGCGACGCGGCCCGGACGGCGGAGTGATTGGGGGACGACAATCCACCGACAAACGATACGCGTACGAATGACTGGCGGAGAGGCTGGGGATTCGGGACAGCGGGCGAGGACGAGACGGACAAGGGCAGGGAGACGGGTCAATGGTGTATTGGGCGCGCCGGCCGAACTGGGACACGGTCGGCAAGGACTGGCCCAATCGCGAGCACAGCCGCTTCGTGATCGCTCATGGCTTCCGCTGGCATGTGCAGCTCGCCGGCCAGGGTCCCGTGCTGCTGCTGCTGCACGGCACGGCCGCCTCGACCCATTCCTTCCGCGATCTGCTGGAGCCGTTGGCGCGGCATTTCACGGTGGTGGCGCCGGACCTGCCCGGGCATGGTTTCACCGCCAACCCGCCGGCCAGTTCGTTCACCCTGCCCGGCATGGGGCGGTCTGTGACCGCGCTCTTGAAACACTTGCACCTGTCGCCGGCGCTGGCGCTGGGCCATTCGGCCGGGGCCGCCGTGCTGATCCGCATGGCGCTCGACAGGCACATCGCGCCCAACGCCATCATCAGCATGAACGGCGCCCTGATGCCGTTTAAAGGGGCGCAGGGGCACTGGTATTCCGGCGCGGCCAAGCTGTTCCTGGCCAACCCCCTGATGCCGCGCTTCCTGGCCTGGCGGGCCAGCGACGAAACGCAGGTGGCGGAGGTCATCGGCAGCACCGGTTCGGCCCTTGATGCGCGCGGGCTCGACCTGTATCGCCGCCTGTTCCGAGAGCCGGGCCACGTGGGCGGCGCGCTGTCCATGATGGCCAACTGGGATGTGCGCGCCATGCGGGATCTGGTCGCCCACCTGGACACGCACCTGGAACTGGTGGTCGGCGAGCGCGACGGCACGGTCAGCCCGCACGACGCCGATATGTTCGTCGCCCGGACGCCGAAGGCCCGTCTGCGTATGCTGCCCGGGCTCGGTCATCTGGCGCACGAGGAGCGCCCGGACCTCATTCACGATCTGGTGGTGGAGATCGCCCGCGAGGTCGGCGCCTTGCCGCCAGAACCCCTAGCCGCCGTGCGGGCGGATGGTTGATCTAGCACGCCTGACACTGGTATAGTCAGGTTTCGTTGACAGTTCCGGGACGCAGTCCGACATGACATCATATCCCACGCCGCTCCGCCGTGCCGATGGCTCGGGCGGCGGTCCATCCGGCGGGCGTGTGCCCCATGCCGTTGTGATCGGGGCCGGGTTCGGTGGCCTCGCCGCGGCCATCCGCCTGGGTGCGCGGGGCTACCGCGTGACCCTGGTTGAGCGCATGGACGGCCCCGGCGGCCGCGCCACCGTGTTCCGCCAGGACGGGTTCGTATTCGACGCCGGCCCAACCATCGTCACGGCGCCCTACCTGTTCGAGGAACTGTGGGAGATGTGCGGCAAGCGGCTGGCCGACGATGTCGAGCTGCGCGCGCTCAATCCGTTCTACAAGATCCGCTTCGACGACGGTGAATGGCTGACCTGCAGCGCCGACGCGGAGGCCATGCGCGCCGAAATCGGCCGCCTGTCCCCGGGCGATGTCCCCGGCTACGACCGGTTCCTCAAGGAAAGCCAGGAGATCTACCGGGTCGGCTTCGAGGAACTGGGGCATATCCCCTTCAACACGCTGATGGATATGGTGCGGATCGCCCCGGGCCTGATCCGGCTGCGCGCCGACCGCTCGGTCCATGCCCACGTGTCGAAGCATTTCAAGGACGAGCGCATCCGCATCGGCATGGGCTTCCACCCGCTGTTCCTGGGCGGCAACCCGTTCACGGTGACGTCGATCTACAGCCTGGTGGCCTACCTGGAGCGCGCCCACGGCGTGCATTTCGCCATGGGCGGCACCGGCCGTCTGGCGTCCGGCATGGCCAAGCTGATCGAGGGGCAGGGCAATACCCTCCGCTATAAAACCGAGGTGGAACAGATCCTGGTGGAGAGCGGCGCCGCGAAGGGGGTGCGCCTGAGCTCGGGCGAGGTCATTGACGCCGACGTGGTCGTCTCCAACGCCGACTCGGCCTGGACCTACCGCATGATGGTGCCGCCCGAGGCGCGCAAGCGCTGGACCGACCGCCGGCTGGACAAGGCCCGGTACTCGATGAGCCTGTTCGTCTGGTACTTCGGCACCAAACGCCGCTACGAGGACGTGCCGCACCACACCATCCTGCTCGGCCCGCGTTACAAGGGGCTGCTCACCGACATCTTCAAGCGCCATCACCTGGCCGAGGACTTCAGCCTCTATGTGCATCGCCCCACCGCCACGGACCCGTCCATGGCGCCGGCGGGCTGTGATGCCTTTTATGCTTTGTCGCCGGTGCCGCACCTGGACAGCGGCGACGATTGGGAAACTATCGCCGAGGATTACCGCAAGAAAGTGTCCGCCTTCCTGGACCGGACCATCCTGCCGGACCTCGAACAGAACGTGATCAGCTCGCGCATGGTCACGCCGCTGCATTTCCGCCACCACCTGCTGTCGATCAAGGGGGCGGCGTTCGGTCTTGAACCCGTGCTGACGCAAAGCGCCTGGTTCCGGCCTCATAACAAGAGCGAGGACGTGCAAAGGCTCTATCTGGTGGGCGCCGGGACGCACCCCGGTGCCGGTCTGCCCGGGGTCCTGTCCTCGGCCCGGGTCCTGGATACGGTGGTGCCCGATGCCTCAGCCCTGGTCTGAGAACCGCCCGTTCGCCTCGGAAGAGGACCGGACCCAGTGCCGCGCCATGATCCGCACCGGATCGCGCAGCTTCTACGCCGCGTCGCTGCTGCTGCCGCCGTCGTACCGCGACCCGGCCTACGCGCTGTACGCCTTCTGCCGCCTGTCGGACGACGCGGTGGACGAGTGCGAGGCCTCCTGCATGGAGGCCGTGGCGCATCTTCGCGACCGCCTTGACCGGGTCTACCAGGGCGATCCGGTGGACAGCCCGGTGGATCGCGCCTTCGCCGACATGGTGCGCGCCTACGACATGCCGCGGGAATTGCCCGAGGCGTTGCTCGAAGGCTTTGAGTGGGACGTCAGCGCGCGCCGCTATGAAACCATCTCCGACGTGCGCGCCTACAGTGCGCGCGTGGCCGCCACCGTCGGTGCCATGATGAGCGTGCTGCTGGGCGCGCGGCGCCCGCAGGTGCTGGCCCGGGCCTGCGACCTGGGCGTGGCCATGCAGTTGTCCAACATCGCCCGCGACGTCGGTGAAGACGCCCGCAACGGCCGCCTCTACCTGCCCCGGCAGTGGATGCGAGAGGCCGGCCTTGATCCGGATGCGTGGCTGCAAAACCCGACGTACTCGCCCGCCCTGGCTTGTGTCGTGGCCCGCGTGCTGGGCGAGGCCAAGCGCCTGTACGAGCGCGCGGCGACGGGGGTCGCCGGTCTGCCCTCCGGGTGTCGCCCGGCCATTCACGGCGCCCGCCTGATCTATTCGGCCATCGGCGACGACGTGGCCGCCAACGGCTTTGATTCCGTGTCGCGGCGCGCGTTCGTGCCGGCTCGCAAGAAGCTGGCGCTGCTCGGCCAGGCCACCATCGATGCGGTGCTGTACCAGACGGTCCACCCGGCCCCGGCCCTGCCTGAAACCAGCTTCCTGGTGGATGCCGCCGCCCTTGAGCCGAACATCTGGGTGGGTGCGCGGGTACCGCCTCCCATGAAGCCGTCGTTCGGCGAGCGCCTTGTCTGGGCCGTGGACCTCTGTATGCAGGTGGAGGAACGCCGCCGCCAGGCGTGAGGGCGGCGGCGACAAGTCCTGTCCTTCCATCTTGAGTGTTCGCGCGTCGCTCGAGAAAGAAACAACGCCGTAGGGCGCACTCGACTGCCGCGAAGCGGCGGGCAGTGCGCCGCGACACCGACCCCGGCGGATTGCCCCGCTGTGCGGGGCGAATTCGCCCTACGGACTACGGACATCTAGTCTCGCCCGTCGATGCCCCAAATATCCTCGTTCTCGCCGGTCGAGAGGTAAATGCGTCTGTCGTGAGAGCACACGTATCGTACTCGATCTTCAGTCAGATTGTTCCAGCTTGCGATGGCTCTAGTGGAACGAAACCTTTTTTTGTCGACGTCTTGAGTGTTTTCTTGAAGCCACTTGTACACGCGCTCCTTGTCTGATCGGAGGCGCCACATTTCAGCGAGCCATCCGACGATCTTGACGGTAATTCCCGCAACAGCGCCACCTGCACCGCCGACTACAATTCCTTCCCATAAGCTGAGATCAGCCACATTACCCTCCAAGGTACCATGGTTTCGCGCCAGTGCTTCTGTCCGACATGCGCTGCCCAGCAAGAGTCATCAAAAAAAACCAAAGGCAGCCCTGCTACTGGGAAATCCTCCCAGCCGCTCGGTCGTCGCGCAGGCCAAAACGCGGGTCGGACGATACAGATCCGGACCAGCACGGAAAGCAGTGTGCGCAACGTATAGACGAAATCCAATTGGAAATTGCTCGGAGCATTACTGGGCGCAGTGCAGGGGCGGCGTGGCACCTGCGCGCAGAAGAAAAATGGTGGGCCCGGCAGGACTCGAACCTGCAACCAGACCGTTATGAGCGGCCGGCTCTAACCAATTGAGCTACGGGCCCGGGCCGTGCCCGGCGGCTTCCCGGGAGGGGCGAGACTTTAGCGAGCCACTCGGCGGGGTCAAGGGCTTTGCGACACCCCATTCGGGACCGGTGCGGTGCCGTCGCCCTCGGCGGCGCCCTCGGGCCGCGTGGGCGGGCTATCCGGCAAAGTGACCACGAAGCGGCTGCCCTGGCCCGGCGTGCTGTCGGCGTCGATGGTGCCGCCGTGGCGCTCGACAATGCGCTTGGCGATGGCCAACCCGATGCCGGTGCCGGAATAGGAATCGTTTGTGTGCAGCCGCTTGAACGCCTCGAAAATGCGGTCGCGGAACGCCGGATCGAAGCCGATGCCATTGTCGGTCACCACCAGGTCCCAGGCGCCGACGCCGCGCTGGACGGAAATGCTGACCTCGGGCGGGACCCCCGGGCGTTGGAACTTGATGGCGTTGGCGAGCAGGTTCTGGACCACGGACAGCAGTTGCGGCCTGTCGCCGGTGACGTTGGGCAGGTCCCCGACAGTAGTGACCTGGGCGCCCGAATCCTTGATGGCCTGGTCCAGGTTGCCGATCGCGTCGCCGACCACGGCGTCGAGCGCCACCCGGGTAAAGGGCTGGGCGCGGCTGGACACCCGTGAGTATTCCAGCAGGTCGAGGACGAGGGCCTGCATCCGCTTGGCGCTGCCGACGATGAACCCCAGGAACTCGTGCGCGTCAGCGTCCAGGCGATCCTCGTAGCGCCGGCCCAGCAACTGGGAATAGGCCACCATGTTGCGGATCGGCTCCTGCAGATCGTGTGAGGCCACATAGGCGAACCGCTCCAGGTCGGTGTTGGAGCGGCGCAGGGCCTCCAGCGTGTTCTGAAGGTCGGTGATGTCCTGGGTGGTGCCCGCCATGCGGATCGGTCCCGCCTCGTCCCGCTCGGTCACGCGACCCAGCGTGCGCAGCCAGCGCGTCTGGCCGTCTGGGTGGGTCACGCGGTAGGTATGTTCGTATTCCTCTCCCGTTTTCAGGGCATGGTCGAGCTTGTCGGGGATCGGCGCGTGGTCCTCCGGGTGGATCAGGGCGGCGACTTGGTCGGACAGGGGGCCGTCCTTCGAGTCTTTGATCGTGATGCCGAACAACTGGAAATAGTCGCCCGTGCGCACCACCATGCCGGTCCGAACGTTCCAGTCCCAAACGCCGGTAGCGCTGGCGGTGACGGCCATGTCGAAGTTGCGCCGTTCAAGGGCGAGTGCTTCCTCCATCCGGTACGCCTCGGTGACGTCCCGAAACACCATCACCACGCCGTGCGGCGGGGCGGTCTTGTCCCGGTTGGAGGGGTCGCGGATCGGCGCGGCGCTGTCGGCGATCTGGTGTTCCCGGCCGTCGCGTGAGAGCAACGCCGTGTGGTTGGCCAGCCCGACGGTGATCCCCTCGTCCAGCACGCGTGACACCGGATTACTGACCGGCTGGCGGGTTTCGCTGTTGACCAGGTGCAGGATGTCGCCAAGCGACCGGCCTTCGGCCTCGGCCGGTGTCCAGCCGCTCAGCCGCGCCGCTTCGGCGTTGATGCGCCGGACGCATCCCTGAGCGTCGGTGACGATCACCGCGTCGCCGATCGAGGCCAGGGTGACCTCCAGCTCGCGCCGTTGGCGGGCGACGATCTCGTAGGCCCGCAGCATGGTCAGGCCGGCCCCGGAGACGACGGCCACCAGGACCGACTCCACCAGGTGCGACTGGGCTAACAGAAAGGTCAGGACAGAGTCGGCGAGCGGCGCGCCCTGGCGCAGGCCGTCGATCGTGCCCACCAGCACCATGACGACCTGATAGTACAGGACAACCGCGACGACCCAGACGAGCGCGAAGAGCCCGGTGTTGTCCATCCGGCTCAGGACCCGATGATACAGCAGGCGCAGGATCACCATCGCCGGCACGGTCAGGACCATGTTGATCGGAAACACAACGCTCAGAGGCAGCGTGTGCTCCCCGACCGCCGCCAACAGCGCCGTCAGCAGAAGCGCCGTCCACCAGTGGCGCAACAGCACCATCCCCATAAAGCCGAAGGCATACCGGCCGGACAGGAAGATGTCGGTGTGGGGCAGGTTCACGTTGACGTAGGCGGCCAGGGTCCCCAGCGTGCCGAACAGCACGAACACCAGGGCTTCCCGCTGCGCCGGACTCAGGTCCGGAACGGGACTGTGCTTGGCCAGGAAACCCAGGGGGTGGGGGCTCGACATCGATGGGCGGCTCCGCTTGCGACACGAGGGGTCCGTGTCAGGGCCTCCCGCCAGTCCAGCCAGGCATGGCCGGAGACCGGAAAGCCCCTATCCACGGTGTGCTTGCCAAGGGTAGCCGAATCATCAGGTGTTCAACAGAGTTGTGTTCGGTCCCCTGCCATGCGCACAGACGACGACGGCGGATCCCTGAGGATCCGCCGCCGAGTGCGCGATAGAGGGGGAGAAGCGGGGGGCTAGCTGTCCAGGAAGCTGCGCAGCTTGCGCGACCGGCTGGGGTGCTTCAGCTTGCGCAGCGCCTTGGCCTCGATCTGGCGGATGCGCTCGCGGGTGACGCTGAACTGCTGGCCGACCTCCTCAAGGGTGTGGTCGGTGTTCATGCCGATGCCGAAGCGCATCCGCAGCACGCGCTCCTCACGCGGCGTCAGGCTGGCCAACACGCGCGTGCAGGTCTCGCGCAGGTTGGCGTTGATGGCGGCGTCGAGCGGCTGGACGGCGTTCTTGTCCTCGATGAAGTCGCCCAGGTGGCTGTCCTCCTCGTCGCCGATGGGCGTTTCGAGGCTGATCGGCTCCTTGGCGATCTTCAGGACCTTGCGCACCTTCTCCAGCGGCATTTGCAGCTTCTCGGCCAGTTCCTCCGGCGTCGGCTCGCGGCCGATCTCGTGAAGCATCTGGCGACTGGTGCGCACCAGCTTGTTGATGGTCTCGATCATATGCACCGGGATGCGGATGGTGCGCGCCTGGTCGGCGATCGAGCGCGTGATGGCCTGTCGGATCCACCATGTGGCATAGGTCGAGAACTTGTAGCCGCGCCGGTACTCGAACTTGTCGACGGCCTTCATCAGGCCGATGTTTCCCTCCTGGATCAGGTCCAGGAATTGCAAGCCGCGGTTGGTGTACTTCTTGGCGATGGAGATGACGAGGCGCAGGTTGGCCTCGATCATCTCTTTCTTGGCCATGGTGGCCTCGCGTTCGCCCTTCTGCACCGTCTGCACGACGCGCTTGAACTCGGGGATCGGCAGGCCGGAGGACTCGGCCACCTGGGCGATGCCCGCGCGCAGGCCGATGATGTCGGTCTCGAAGCGGGCGGCGAAGTCGCGCCACGGCTTGTTCGGATGCTCGCGCAACTCGTCCAGCCACGTCGGGTCGAGTTCGCGGCCCTGGTAGGCCTCGACGAAGTCCGGGCGCTTGACGCGGGCGCGCTCGGCCAGGCGCAGCAGCTTGCCTTCCAGCGACATCAGGCGCCGGTTCTGGTCGTTGAGCTGTTCCACCAACTGGTCGATACGGGCCGCGTTGAGGTGCACGCCCTCCATCAGGTCGATCAGTTCGTGGCGCAGCTTGGTGTAGCGCTTCTCGGTCGCGGCGGCGACGGCGTCGCCCTTCTGCAGGCGGCCCAGGCGTTGTTCCTGCACCTTCTTGAGGCGGTCATAGGTGACCGCGATCTTCTCGAACGTGGCGATGACCTGGGGCTTGAGTTCCTCTTCCATGGCGGCGAGGGACAGGTTGCCCTCGTCGTTGCCATTGGCCGCCTCCCCGTCGTCGTCGGACTCGGCGCCATTGAGCGACTCGTCCGTGTCCGCGTCCTCGTTGCTGTCCGGGTCGTCCTCCGCCGGTGTTGCCTTTTCCGCGACCTGCGCCGATTCCGTCGGATCCTGGACCTTGAACAGGCCGCCACCGAAACAGGCTCCGGTGACGCTGAACACCTCGTCCCATTGCCCGGCGCCGATGGCTTCGATCAAGGCGTTGGGGCTGAGGTCGACGAACCGCGCGCGCTCAGCCGACGGGCCGGCCTCGGCCGCCGGGAAGCCGTCGATCAGCGCGCGCGCCGCCTCAGGAATGGTTTCCAGCGTCAGGTCGGGCAGGTCCGCCGCGTCATCCGCCTCCGGCCAGGTGTTGTCCGGCCCCGGAAACGGCGTGCGGCAGCCGGCCAGGGCGGTCGTCACGGCGCGCCAGGCATGGGGTTCCCCGCTGCCGTCCAAACCGCCCAGGCTGTCCTCCACAGCGGCTTGGAACGCATCGTGGAGCCACGCTTTGCCCAGGGCGTCGGCCGTCAGGCGCAGGGCCTCTCCGTACGCCTCGGCATAGGCGCGAACGTCGTTGGGGATTGCCTCGGCCGCCTGCGACAGGTGCAGCGCGAACTGCGCGCGAACAAATGCCTCGTCGTCGTTGCCCAGGGCCGGCCAGAACGTGAACCCGGCCCAGGTCAGCGGCGTGGCGGCGCTGTCGGCGTCGGCGGGCCGGGCGCGCTGCGGCCGGCAGACATCGACGTGCTTCTTGCGCGCGGCTTTCAGGGCGGAGCCGTCGACGTCGTGCACACGCAGGGGCATCGGCTGGACGATGATGCGGGCGTTGCTGTCCAGTTCCGAGACCTTGCGGCTGAGGTCGCGGAGGCACTCGAACAGGCGCAGGGCGACGCAGCCGTCGTAGCCGGCATAGAGAACGGTGCTGCGGCTGTGGGTCTGTTCGACGTCGATGATTTCCCGCAGCAACATGCGTCCGGCGATCAGATCATCGTGCCATGCCAGCAGCGCGCGAATGGTCAGCGGGCTTTCGCAGATGCCGCCGATCATCATCTCGCGGCCGGCCTCGATGCGCTTGGCGATGGCGATTTCGCCCTCGCGGGACAACAGCTCGACCGAGCCCATCTCGCGCAGGTACATGCGCACGGGATCGTCCGTGCGCCCCATCTCGTCTTCATTGATGTTGCCGGTGGCCACGGTCTCGGCGGGTTCGGCCGTTTCGGTGGTCTCGGTTTCGGTCTCCTCCGAATCCACCACGTTGACGCCCATCTCGGAGAGCATCGCCATGGTGTCCTCGATCTGTTCCGAGGAGACGTCTTCCGGAGGCAGCGCCTGGTTCAACTCGTCATACGTGACGTAGCCCCGTTCCTTGCCGCGCTGCACCATCTTCTTGACGGCGGCATTGAGGGTGTCCAGAAGGGGGCCCTCGCCGCTTTCGTCCGTGGAGTCGCGCGCTTCCGCCGTCGCCGCCTTGGTTGCCATCCTTACTCCGCTCCACTTCGCTGGGAACCGCTCGGGCCCGATCGTCGACCCGTACCTCAGGACTCCGCCGGTTTCCGCGTCCTCAAAATCATTCGACTCGTCGGCCTGCCCTTGTCATGCCGGCGCGCCCCGCGCCAAATGTTGCCGTTCCGCCGGCTCCGCCGTCACGGGTCGGTCCCGCTGGGGCCGTTGCCGCCAATCTTCTCGCTGGATGGCCCGGCTTCCGGTGGCGTCACCAATCGATCGCGCGCCGCCCGAAGCGCGAGCAGTCGGGCCAGGGCATCGTCGGTCATCTCGTTGGCGAATCGCTCCTCCGCGGCGCGCAGGTCCGTCTCGATTGCGGCGCGACCGTGAAGCGCGAACAACTCTTCCCATCCTTGTAGCGCGACATCCGCGTCGGCGTCCGGCCGAACGGATTCCGGATGCAGCCGCGCGTCCGACACCAGAACGCGGTGGAGAACCGCCCCCAAACCAGCCGACCTGAGATGGTTCAGGATGTCGGTCCTGTCAAGCGGTTGCCCGTCCCGGAGTCGCGAATCGTATACAGAGAGCAGGGCGGTGCGGACATTCGACAACTGCGGATCGGAAAAATCCAGCGAGCCCAGCCGCTCGGCGGTGTGATCCAGCAGCGCCGGGTGGTTGAGAACCGTCGCCAGCAGCACCGCCTCCTGCAACCGTAGCGCCGGCAACGGGCCGGCCGGCCGGGCGGAGATGGGCGGCGCGCCCGGTGCGGCTGTCCACGGTCGGCGCCGGTCGCTCGTCTGCCCGCGCGCCGCCCGGACCTCCGCCCAGAACCGATCCCGCAGCGCGCCTTTGTACTGTTGCGCCACGGAGCGGTCCTCGATGGCCTGCACCGTACGGTCGATGTCGCGTTCGAGCGCGGCGCGGCGTTCCGGGGTGTCCATGCGGTGGCGCGCCCGCAGCGTCTGCCAGCACAGCTCGATCGTGGGCCGGGCACCGTCGAGCACCGCCCGCATGGCGCCCGGGCCGCGATCGCGGATCAGGTCGTCCGGGTCCAGACCCTCCGGCAGCAAGGCGAAGCGCAGGCTGCGCCCCGGCCCGAGCAGCGGCATGGCCCGCTCCAAGGCGCGGGTGGCCGCGCGTTGGCCGGCCGCGTCGCCGTCGAAGCACAGCACCGGCTCGGCGGCGTGGGTCCACAGCGTCTCGATCTGCCCCTCGGTCAGGGCCGTGCCCAGCGGAGCCACGGCCTGGGTGAAGCCGGCCGCCGCCAGGGCGATGACGTCCATGTAGCCTTCGGCGACGATGACCTCGCCGCTTTCGCGGATGGCCGCGCGCGCCTCGAACAGGCCATAGAGCGTGCGGCTCTTGTGAAACAGCGGTGTTTCAGGACCGTTCAGGTACTTGGGCTTGGCGTCGCCCAGCACCCGGCCGCCGAACGAGACCACCGTGCCCTTGCGATCGCGGATGGGGAAGATGACGCGGTCACGGAAAATGTCGTAGGGCGCCCGGCCATCGTCCGGCCGGCCGAGCAGCCCGGCCTCGACCAAGACGTCGTCGTCGACGCCCTCGCGCCGCAGGTGCGCGCGCACCGCGCCGCCAGGCGGCGCGTACCCAAGTCGGAACCGGCCGATGGTCTCGTCGTCAAGGCCGCGCCGATGCAGATACGCCAGCGCCTCGCGCCCCTCGGGCAGGCGCAGCCGTTGTTCGAAAAAGGCGCAAGCGGCCTCCACCACCTCGCCGAGGCTGGCGGCGCGGGCCTCCCGTGCGCGGGTGGCCGGGTCGGGCTTGGGCACCTCCAGGCCGGCCTCGGCGGCCAGGGCCTCGACGGCCTCCATGAACGACAGGCCGCCGGCGGCCATCTCGAACGATATGGCGTCGCCGTGGGCGCCGCAGCCGTAACAGTGATAATGATCGTCGTAGACGTGGAAGCTGGGCGTCTTTTCGTTGTGGAACGGGCAGCACGCCTTGTACTGGCGGCCGTTGCGGATCAACCGCACGCGCCGGCCGATTACCGTGGCGAGCGGGACGCGCGACTTGAGCTCTTCGAGAAACCGGTTCGGCAACGCCATGGCGTGGCTCCCGACCGAACGGGGCGGGTGAACGCCCGGAGGGTGTCAGGCCAATCGAGACTTGGCGGCGGCGCTGGCCTGGCCGAAGTCCATGCGCCCGGCGTAGCGCTCGCGCAAGGTCGACATGATGCGGCCCATGTCCTTCAGCCCGACGGTGCGATGGTCCTGGCCGGCGATTTCGCCGATCACCGAATCGACGGCCGAGACGATCTCGCGGGTGGTCATCTGATCCGGCAGGAACGACTGGATCACCTGAAGCTCCTCCTGCTCCTGCTCGGCCAGGTCCATCCGGCAGCCTTGCTCGAACAGGGCGATGCTTTCGCGGCGCTGCTTGATCATGGCCTGCATCATCTGCAGGATCTCCTGCTCGGAGACCGACTCGCCGCGTTCGCGCGCACAGAGGTCGCGGTCCCGAAGCGCCGCCAGGATCAGGCGGATGGTGCTGACGGCGCGCTGGTCCTTGTTGCGCACCGCCAGTTTCAGGTCCTCGTTGAGACGATCACGCAGCATACGGAGGCGGTCTCCCGACGTGGTCGGATTGTCGCGACCGGCGAGGCGGCCCGGTGCGTGCCCGAAAATGGGTTCGGCCGACGTAAGGACAATCCCGCCGGCTGTCAATTCGCCGTTTGGGGGGGTGGCATCGCATCGCGTCGCGGTGTGTTGACTTGGTGACGCCGATCCCCGTATCAACCGCCCCACCGGGACCCGGGCCACCGGGCCGCCCGTCGTGTTTTCTCCAGCCGGACAGTCACCCATGACCACGTCTCCCGCGCAAGACGACGGCCCCGCGCGGGGTCCCGCCGGCGCCACCGCCGCCCTTGTTCTGTCCGACGGCACGGTCCTGTGGGGGCAGGGGGTCGGGGCGGTCGGCGAGGCCGGCGGCGAGGTTGTCTTCAACACCGGTATGAGCGGATACCAGGAGGTGATGACCGATCCCTCCTACGCCGGCCAGATCATCACGTTTACCTTCCCGCATATCGGCAATGTCGGCGCCAACCCCGAGGACATCGAATCCCAGACGCCGGCCGCGCGCGGCTGTGTGTTGCGGGCCGACATCACCGAGCCCTCGAACTGGCGCGCGATCCAGCACCTCGACGCCTGGCTGAAGAGCCAGGGGCTGGTGGGGATGACCGGGGTGGACACCCGCCGCCTGACGCGGCGCATCCGCGATGCCGGGGCGCCCAACGGGGTGATCGTCCACGCCCCGGATGGGGTGTTCGACCTGGACGGGCTGAAGGCCCGGGCCGCCGGCTGGCCCAGCCTGGAGGGGCTGGATCTGGCCAAGGACGTCACCTGTGCCCAGACCTACGCCTGGGACGAGACGCGCTGGAGCCTTGCCCACGGGTACGGCACGCTCGATGCGCCCCGGTTCCACGTCGTCGCCGTGGACTACGGGGCCAAGCGGAACATCCTGCGCTCGCTGGCCTCGCACGGCTGCCGGGTGACGGTGGTGCCGGCCAGCACCGATTTCGAGTCCATCATGCGGCACCAGCCGGACGGCATCTTCCTGGCCAACGGCCCGGGCGATCCGGCGGCCACCGGCGCCTATGCCGTGCCCGTGGTGCAAAAACTGGTGGAGTCCGGCAAGCCGGTGTTCGGCATCTGCCTGGGGCACCAGATCCTGGCGCTGGCGCTGGGGGCGAAGACGTACAAGATGGACATCGGCCACCGGGGCGCCAACCACCCGGTCAAGGATCACACCACCGGCAAGGTGGAGATCACCAGCCAGAACCACGGCTTCGGCGTTGACCGGACGACCCTGCCGCCGGGGGTGGTGGAGACGCACACCTCGCTGTTCGACGGCTCGGTCGAGGGGCTGGCGGTGGAGGGCAAGCCGGTGTTCTCGGTGCAGTACCACCCGGAGGCCTCGCCGGGCCCGCAGGACAGCCAGTACCTGTTCGCCCGGTTCGTCAAGGCCATCGAGGACAGCAAGCCGTAAAGGCGGGAGCCTGTCATTGCGAGGCGCACGGCAAAGAAGCAATCCAGAGCGAAGCCATGACCCTTCCGGACTTCACCGCGCCGCTGTTCGCCCACTTCGACCGCCTGGGCATCGAGACCACCACGGTCGAGCATGATGCCGTGTTCACGGTCGAGGAGGCCAAGGCCACCTACGACGCGATCCCCGGGGTTCACTGCAAGAACCTGTTCATGAAGGACGCGAAAGGCGCGCTGGTCCTGGTGGTTTGCCCGCATGACCGGGAGATCGCGGCCAACCAACTGCACAAGCGCCTGGGCTGCAAGCGCCTGTCCTTCGGCAAGCCGGACCTGTTGATGGAGGTGCTGGGGGTAGAACCGGGCTCGGTGACGCCGTTCGCCCTGATCAACGACACCGACCGGCGCGTCACCGTGATCCTGGACGCCGACATGATGGCCGCCGAGGTCGCCAACTACCACCCGCTGGTGAACACGGCGACCACCTCGATCCGCACGGCCGACCTGCGCCGGTTCCTGGATGACCTGGGCCACGCGGTGCGGGTGGTGGATCTGGCGGCGCCGCAAGAAGACCAGTAGGGCGGGTTCGTGCCGCAAGCGCAACCCGCCGGGTGGCTTTACTCCTTCGGCCGCAGGTCGACCACCCGCTTGGCCTTGCCCATCGAGCGTTCGATGCCGCCGTCGTCGACCACCGTCACCGACGTGCTGACGCCGATGTACGACTTGATGTGGTGGCGCAGGTCGTTGGCGGCGCCGGCCCTGGCGCTTTCGTCCAACAGCCCCGGCCGGGCCTCGACCTTGATGGTCAGGTCGTCCAGGTGCTTTTCCCGACGCACCTCCAGCTGGTAGTGCGGGGACAGGCGGTGGTCGCGCAGGATCATTTCCTCGATCTGCGACGGGAAGACGTTGACGCCGCGAATGATCAGCATGTCGTCGGAGCGGCCGGTGACCTTCTCCATGCGCCGCATCGACCGCGCCGTGCCCGGCAGCAGGCGGGTCAGGTCGCGGGTGCGATAGCGGACGACCGGCATGGCCTCCTTGGTCAGGCTAGTGAACACCAACTCGCCCAGCTCGCCGTCCGGCAGAACCTCGCCGGTCTCGGGGTTGATGATCTCGGGATAGAAGTGGTCCTCCCAGATGTGCAGGCCGTCCTTGGTCTCGACGCACTCCTGGGCGACGCCCGGGCCGATCACCTCGGACAGGCCGTAGATGTCGATGGCGTCGATGTCCAGGCGGGTCTCCAGTTCCTCGCGCATCCGGTTGGTCCACGGCTCGGCGCCGAACACGCCCGCCCGCAGCGAGCACGCGCGCGGGTCCATGCCCTGGCGTTCCATCTCATCGGCGATCACCAGCATGTACGACGGCGTCACCATGATGATATCGGGCTCGAAGTCCTTGATGAGCTGCACCTGCCGTTCCGTCTGGCCGCCGGACATGGGGATGACGGTGGCGCCCAGGGATTCCGCGCCGTAGTGCGCGCCCAGGCCACCTGTGAACAGGCCGTAGCCGTAGGAGACCAGAACCCGGTCCATGTGGCGGCCGCCGGCGGCGCGCAGCGAGCGCGCCATCACGCTGGCCCACATGTCGATGTCGGCCTTTGTGTAGCCCACCACGGTCGGCTTGCCGGTGGTGCCGGAGGAGGCGTGGATGCGCACCACCTCGTTCATCGGCACGGCGAAGCTGCCGAACGGGTAGGTCTCGCGCAGGTCCTGCTTGGAGGTGAAGGGAAAGCGGGAGAGGTCGGAGAGGTCCTTGAAATCGCCCGGATGGACCCCGGCCGCGTCGCATTTCGCCCGGTAGTGCGGCACGTGCTCGTAGGCATGGCGCAGGCTCCAGGCCATGCGACGGGTCTGCACGGCGGCGATCTGGTCGCGCGTGGCGGTCTCGATGGGATCCAGTTCGTGTTCCAGCGGGCGCTTGGTCAGGTCCATGTGTCTCCTCCCCCGGGGGTTCCGGGGTGTTCCCCCCGGACCTTTTCAAAGTGTGCTTGATTGGCCGCTCGCGGCGTCCGGGTCAAGGGGGGAGGTTGAAGAGAACACGGGGGCGAGCGGGCGTCATGGGCCGACCCCGGGACCCCTCCGGTGAAACAAAAAAACGGCCGCGATGTCACGCGGCCGGTCTGGACGGCAGGAGCCGGTGGTCCGTCCCTAGATGCCGTGCGGCAGCAGCGCCCGATAGGCGTGCCAGGATGCATACCCGGCCAGCGGCACCGTGACCGCGAGGCCGATGAAGCCCGGGATCATGCCGGCGGCGGTGATGAAGGCGATGGTCGCGCCCCAGCCGATCATGACGCCGGGCTGACGGGCGATGGCCTCGATGCTGACCACCATGGCGTGGATGGGCTGGGTGCTGGGCTTGTCCACCAGCAGCGGGATGGACAGAGCGGCGAGGGCGAAGGCCACCGTCGCCATGACGGCGCCGACCAGCGACCCCGTGGTCAGGAACAACGCCGCTTGGGGGCTGATCAGCAGTTCGGCGGCGAAGTAGCCCATGGTCATCGGCTGGCCACCGTAGAACAGCGCGAAGATCAGCATGGCCAGCATGATCCAGGTCAGCATGACCAGGGTCAGCGCGACACCGACGATCGCCAGGCCGGGCAGGCTGGCAAGGCTGCGCCGGATTGCCACCGGCACCGAAATGGACTCGTCCCGCTCATGGGCGCGGCTGATGACGTGCAACGGCACCGCGAACATGGACCCGACCAGCATGTAGCCGCTGGCCAGTGGCAGCAGCGTTGCGCCAAAATCGGCAAACAGCAAAAGCCACACCAGCGCCCACGACAGAACAACGAAGACGCTGCCGTATACGAGGCTGGACACGGGAGCGCGGCGGACGTCGGCGAGCGCCTTCTTGATCCATTCGCCGGACTCGTCGACGGTGACGTCGGCCCACTGGGGCGGTGGGCCAGTCTGCAAATCAGCGGTCATCGTTCGCATGGTCGTCCCTCCCTGGTATCGTCGGGCGCACCTGCCTCCAACAGAAGGAGGATACACGAAGTATCCGACCAAAAAAATAGGAAATGATGTAATATTGTTGCCGCGTCGCCATCCCGACCGCCATCCCGAAAGACCGCATTGTAAACTGAGGGGTGACGGGTTACAATGCGGCATGATCGTCGGGATTCGGCACAAGGGCCTCAAACTGCTCTACGAGCAGGGGGATAGGCGAAAGATCTCCGCGGGCCACGTCGGGAAGATCGAGCGCATTCTGGCGCGCCTGGATCAGGCCGCCCGGCCGGAGGATATGGATCTGCCCGGGTTCCGGCTGCACCCGCTGAAAGGCGATCTTGCCGGAGTCTGGTCGGTCGGCGTTTCGGGCAACTGGCGCATCGTTTTTCGGTTCGACGGTGCCGACGTTTGCGATGTTGACCTGATCGACTACCACTAGGAGGCTCTGTCATGCCGATGAAAGAACCGCCGCATCCGGGGCTGTCGGTGCGCCACGACTGCCTGGAACCGCTCGGAATCAGCGTGACCGAAGCAGCCAGACGGCTGGGAGTCAGCCGCAAACAGCTTTCGGATGTGCTGAACGGTCATTCCGGTCTCTCCCCGGAAATGGCCATCCGCCTCGACAAGGCCTTCGGCGGTGGAGCGGAAACCTGGTACCGACTTCAGACCGCCTACGATATGGCGCGGGCCTTGAAGAAAGCCGACGCGATCAAGGTTGAGCGTGTCACGCGCGCCGCGTGAACCAGGAGGCGCCGTGGCGCTGTCCTTTTGGGGGCCCGATCAAACACCGCCCCGGCGACGATTCCCGTCGCCCGCGCCCATTGGCGTCTTTCGCGGCGCGCACGACCTGGTGTAGGAGAGATTGTGAATCGGGGAGGGACCGCCGTCGGCGCCATCAGACCGCACCGGTCAACGCGTGGGCTGGCGCGCGCGGCCGTTCCCGAAAACTTCACCCCCGGAATAGGCAAGGGAGTGACTCAGGTATGACGTTCCACTTCACAAAGGCTGCCGCCGTCGCGCTGATGGGCGTGGGGCTGGCCTTCGGTGCCCCGCTGGCCGGATCCGCGCCGGCCGAGGCCAAGACGCTGCGCATGGCCTATGACGCCGACCCGGTGTCGCTCGATCCGCACGAGCAGCTTTCGGGCGGCACCCTGCAGCTGTCGCACATGGTGTTCGACCCGCTGGTGCGCTTCACCAAAGAGCTGGAGTACGAGCCGCGCCTGGCCGAAAGCTGGGAGCAGATCGACGACCGCACCATGCGTTTCCACCTGCGCGAGGGCGTGACGTTCCACAGCGGCAACCCGTTCACGGCCGAGGATGTGGTCTTCACCGTCGAACGCCTGAAGGCAAGCCCGGACTTCAAGGGTCTGTTCGAGCCGTTCGTGGGGGCCGTGGCGGTCGACGACCACACCGTCGATCTGGTCACTAAGGAGCCGTATCCGCTGGTCCTGACCATGGCCACGTACATCTTCCCCATGGACAAGGCGTTCTACACCGGCACCGACGAGAACGGCCAACCCAAGGACGCCATCGTCAAGCACGGCAACACCTTCGCCTCGACCCATTCGTCGGGCACCGGGCCGTTCGCGGTGCGCTCGCGCGAGCAAGGCGTGCGCGTTGAGTTCGACCGCTTCGCCGACTATTGGGACACCGAGTCGCCGGGCAACGTCAGTGAGATCATCTTCACCCCGATCAAGGAAGCGCCGACGCGCGTCGCCTCGCTGCTGTCCGGCGGCGTCGACTTCATCGCCCCGGTGCCGCCGACCGATCTGGAGCGGCTGCGCAACGATGACTCGATCAACCTGGTGACCATGTCCGGCACGCGGATCATCACCTTCCAGATGAACCAGAAGCGGGTCGAGGCCTTCCAGGACCCCCGCGTGCGCCAGGCGATCGTCCATGCCGTCAACAACGAGGGCATCGTCGACAAGATCATGAAGGGCTTCGCCACCGCCGCCGCGCAGCAGAGCGCGCCCGGGCAGGCCGGTCACGTGCCCGAGCTTGAGCCGCGCTACGATCTGGAAAAGGCCAAGGCGCTGATGGAGGAGGCCGGCTACGCCGACGGCTTTACCATCAGCATGATGGCGCCCAACAACCGCTATGTGAACGACGCCAAGATCGCCGAGGCGGTGGCCGCCATGCTGGCCAAGATCAACATCAAGGTCGATCTGACCACCATGCCGAAGGCGCAGTACTGGCCGAAGTTCGATGAGCGCGCGGCCGACATGATGATGATCGGTTGGCACCCCGACACCGAGGATTCGGCGAACTACACCGAGTTCCTGCTGATGACACCGAATCCCGAGACCGGCTATGGTCAGTACAACTCGGGTAACTACTCCAACCCCAAGGTGGACGAACTGATCATTCAATCGCAGTCCATGATCGACCTCGAAGAACGCTCGGAGGTGCTGAAGCAGGTCGAGCGGATCCTGTACGAGGACGCCGCGTTCGTGCCGCTGCACTGGCAGAACCTGTCCTGGGCGGCGGCCAAGGGTGTCCACATCGAGGACGTCGTCAACGTGATGAACTTCCCCTACCTGGGCGATCTGGTCATCGACGAGTGATCCGCTGACCCTTTGCGTCGTCATTGCGAGCCCTCGCCGTCAGGCGAGGGCTTCGCGTCTCGCGTTTCGTTCCTCTGATCCCTGACCTCTGACTCCTGGTTCCGCCCATGGCCTTTGTTGCCTTTTTCGTCAAACGCCTGCTTCAGGCCGTCCTGGTGATGTTCGTCATCAGCGTTATCGGCTTTTCCATCCAGGACAATCTGGGCGACCCGCTGCGGGAGCTGGTCGGGCAGTCCGTGTCGGAGGCCGAACGTCAGGCCCTGCGCGACAAACTCGGCCTGAACGACCCGTTTCTGGTGCAGTACTGGCGCTTCCTGGGTGATGCCGTGCAGGGCGATCTGGGCCAGTCGTACTTCTTCAAGCGTCCGGCCCTGGACGTGATCGCCGACAAGCTGCCGGCCACGATCGACCTGGTGCTGGGCGCGACCCTGATCATCGTTCTGATTTCGGTGCCCGTGGGGATTTACTGTGCCATCCGGCCCAAGGACTTAATGGCGCGCGTGGTCATGGGCGCCAGCATCGTCGGCATTTCCATCCCCGTGTTCCTGACCGCGATCTTCCTGATCTACGTCTTCTCGGTGAACCTGGGCTGGCTGGCCTCGTTTGGGCGCGGCGAGGACCTGGTTGAAATCGCGCCCGGGTGGGAGACCGGTTTTCTCTCATGGGGCGGCCTCGCGCACCTGATCCTGCCCAGCATTGCCCTGTCGTCGATCATGCTGCCGCTGTTCATCCGCCTGATCCGCTCGGAGATGATGGAGGTGCTGGAACAGGACTACATCCGCTTCGCCTGGGCCAAGGGGCTGGCGCCGCGCCGGGTGTGGTTCCTGCACGCCTTCAAGAACACGCTGCTGCCGGTGATCACTGTCGGCGGCGTGCAGATCGGCACCATGCTGGCCTACACCATCCTGACCGAGTCCGTGTTCCAGTGGCCGGGCCTGGGCTTCATGTTCATCGAGGCCGTCACCCGCGTCGATACGCCGCTGATCATCGCCTACATCATTGTCGTGGGGCTCATTTTCGTGGTCACCAACACCGTCGTCGACCTGATCTACACGCTGGTCAACCCGACCGTGCGCATGGTGGGGCGCCAGACATGAGCCGCGTCGCCGTCTTCCTGGGATCGGATTTCCTCTACCGCCTGCGCACCGACCCGGTGGCCGTCGGTGCCTTGAGTGTCGTGACGCTGTTCGTGCTGGCGGCCGTGTTCGCGCCGTGGCTGTCGGTGATGAACCCGCACGATCCGGCGCAGATCGACATCATGAATTCCGAGATGCCGCCGGTCTGGCAGGACGGCGGCGAGGCCCCGTTCCTGTTCGGCACCGATGCCCAGGGCCGCGACCTGTGGAGCGCCATCCTCTACGGGCTGCGCATCTCCATCACCATCGGCGTGTTCGCGGTGCTGGTGCAGATGGTGCTGGGGATCACCATCGGCCTGCTGTCCGGCTACCTGGGCGGCAAGGTGGATGCCTTCTTCATGCGTCTGGCGGACATCCAGCTCGCCATGTCGACGCTCATGCTGGCCATTGTCGCCCTGGCCGTGTTCCAGGCGGCCTTTGGCGCCGAGTTGTTCGAGGACCTGGCCATCGTCATGCTGGTCCTGGTCATCGGCTTCGCCGAGTGGCCACAGTACGCCCGCACCATCCGCGCCTCGGTGCTGGCCGAGCGCAAGAAGGAGTACGTGGACGCCGCCCGCGTCATCGGCCTGTCGGCGCCGGTGATCATGGTGCGTCACATCCTGCCGAACACGCTGTCGCCGCTGCTGGTGATTTCAACGGTGCAGGTGGCCAACGCCATCATCAGCGAGGCGGCGCTGTCCTTCCTGGGCCTGGGGATGCCGGTGACCAAGCCGTCGCTGGGGTCGCTGATCAGCGCCGGGTTCGAGTACATCTTCAGCGGCGCGTGGTGGATCACCACCATCCCGGCCATCGTGCTGATCGTGCTGATCCTGGCGATCAACCTGCTGGGCGACTGGCTGCGCGACGTTCTGAACCCAAGGCTGTACAAGGGATAGGCTGAGGGGCCTCAGGTCGCTGCCTCAGGTGGGGGGCGCGTCCAGTCGGTCGTCGTCGGACAGGTGCTCCGGATCGCCGATCCGATCTAGAACGGCCAGGGCGACATCGACATCGGCTCCGGCCGCGCGTTCTCGAAAGAACCGGATGACGTCGTCGCTTGCCTCACGCGACGTCGTGGGCGCGGCCTCTGCTTTTCCTGTCCGTTTTCTTTTTCGCCCCAAGGTTCGCCTCCCCCGACCAAAAGCCGAGTTTTTTTTGTTCGGCTAGCGTGAGGACAGCTTTTGGCGGGAACTTCGCGGCGGACTCCATGCTCTTGTCAAAGATATCCCGACTGAACAAACCCTTGGAGTCTGGCTTCAGATTCGGTGTCATTCTTTCGACTCCGCTGGAGCCTTCTGCGCGTGCTGTGTCCGAGCCGTTTCCATCACCTTAACGAGATGGAGGTCAGACGTGGACTCTTCGCCATGTTCGTTGAGCCGATATGCTCGGCAACGGCGCAACGAGAGGGCCACAACCCATTATGGTGTGTCAAGTCCCCTTTGGCCCGCCGCCTTACGGCCACGTCCTGCGCTCGGCCTCCAGGGCGCGGCGGCGGGCCTCGAAGCGGTACGGGTGCGCCGGATAGACCCCCAGGATCGACACCTCGTGCGTGAAGAAGCGCAGTTCTTCCAGCGCATAGGCCACCGGGCGGTCGTCCGGCCGGCCCTCGACCTCGGCGTAGAACTGGGCGGCGACGAAGGTGCCGCCGACCTGATAGCTCTCCAGCTTGGTCATGTTCACACCGTTGGTGGCGAACCCGCCCAGCGCCTTGTACAGCGCCGCCGGCACGTTGCGCACGCGGAAGACGAACGAGGTCACGGCCTCGACGTCCGGCCGGGGCGAGACCGGCTCGCGCGCCATGACGATGAAGCGGGTCGTGTTGTGGTCCTCGTCCTCGATGTTGGCGCGCAGGGACTCCAGGCCGTAGATCTCGGCCGATAGGGCCGAGCCGATGGCCGCCACGCTCTTGTCGCCGCGCGCCGCCACGTCGCGCGCCGCGCCGGCGGTGTCGGCGGTGACCACCGGCGTCAGCCCCAGTTCACGCAACAACCGCCGGCACTGTGACAGCGCGTGGACGTGGCTTTCGACGGTGCGCAGGTCCTCCACCGAGGCCCCCGGCACCGCCAGCAGGTGGTGGTTCACGCGCAGGAAGTGCTCGGCGACGATGTGCAGCCCCGAGCCTGGCAGCAGGTGGTGGATGTCGGCCACCCGCCCGGCCACCGAGTTGTCGATGGGGATCATGGCGTACAGCGCCTTGCCGTCGCGCACGGCGGCCATCACGTCCTCGAACGCCGCGCGTGACAACGGTTCCATGTCCGGGTACGCCGCCAGGCAACAGGCGTGGGAGTAGGCCCCCGGGAATCCCTGGAAGGCGATGATCGGTTTCGGCGGCGTGGCGGGGGCGGCGTCGGGGGACGGCTCGGACATGGCGTGGGCTCTGCGGGTCGGGGCGGAGTGGGGCGCCGGTGGGATGGGCGCCGCAACGAGAAGCCTGCCTAGACCGCGCCCCTCGCGGCGTCAAGTATGCGCCCCGAGGGCCAGAGGTTCTCATTTTGGACAGAGCCGCTCGCGACGATGCATCGGCTCAACGGTCGGGCCGCGCCGCGGCGGGCCCCCCCCCCCCTTGCAACCGCCGCTCTCATGTCGGGGTTGTGGACGGCTGCGTTGCGACCGATCATCCCGGCAGGTCACGTGCGGCAGCAACGCCGGTGCGGATTGGCTCTTGACCTGGCCAAGATACAGGCTATGGTGTGAAAAAAATGAAAATAAGAAGCATTCGCAACTTTGGCTATAACAAGGAGGCCTCAGGCATGGGACGCGCATGGACAGGGGTGGCGGTGTTCGGGATTCTCGTCCCCTTGGTGGCGGGCGGCGAGGCGGCGCGGGCGGACACCACGCCCATCGACGCCGTGGCCACCATCGGCATGATCGGGGATGTGGTCGCCAACGTGGGCGGCGCCTGCGTCGAGACCACGACCATCATGGGGCCGGGGGTGGACCCGCACCTCTACCAGGCCAGTGCCGGCGACGTTCGCAGGTTCCAGGCCGCCGACGTGATCTTTTACGCCGGCTATGCGTTGGAAGGGCAGTTGGGCAACGTCCTGGACCGCTTCTCGCGGATGAAGCCGACCCATGCGGTCGCGCCTGAGTCCATCGAGGAGGCCGACCTGATCACGGTCGAGGGCGACTATGGCTATGATCCGCACCTGTGGATGGATGTCAGTCTCTGGAGGCAAACCGTGCCAACCATCCAATCCGCCCTGGCCGATGTGCGTCCGGACTGCGCCGAGGCGATGCAGGCCAACGGCGAGCGGTACAGGGATCAGCTCGCCGCGCTGCATGACTGGGTGGCGGACGCCGTGGCCTCCATCCCGGAACGGCAGCGCGTACTTGTCACCGCCCATGACGCCTTCGGCTACTACGGCCGTGCCTACGGGATCGACGTGATCGGGGTCCAGGGCATCAGCACCGAATCGGAGGCCGGCATCGCCGACATTCGTCACATGGCTGAGGTGGTGGCCGAGCGGCGGGTGCCGGCCGTGTTCGTCGAAAGTACCATCAACCCCCGCACCATCCAGGCGGTGACCGATGCCACGCGCCAGCATGGCCATACGGTCAGGATCGGCGGCGAACTCTATTCCGACGCCATGGGCGAGGCGGGCACGGTGGGCGGCACCTATATCGGCATGATCCATGAGAACACCGTCGCCATCGTGGAGGCCCTGGGCGGCACTCTGCCGCCGCTGCCCGAGGCCCTTCACGGCTGGGCGCAGACATGGGAGATCCCCATTGCGAACCCCGAATCCCAGCCCGGCGAGTGACATCGCCGGCGAGCGCCACGCGGACCGCTGGACGCCGGATCTCGGCGCCGGCGTGTTCGACCGGCGAACCGACCGCCTGCCCACCACGGACGGGCTGCACGAGCCGGACCTGGCGCTGCACGTCGAGGACCTGACGGTCAGCTACTACGGCGACCCGGTGCTGTGGGATATCGACCTGAACGTCCCCCCGGGCGTCATGTGCGCCATCGTCGGCCCCAACGGCGCCGGCAAGAGCACGCTGATCAAGACCATCCTCGGTCTGGTCAGGGCGGCGGCCGGGCACGTCACCATCCACGGCCGCCCCTACAAGGCGCAACGCCGCCGCGTCGGGTACGTGCCTCAGCGCTCCACCGTCGATTGGGACTTCCCCACCACGGTGGCGGACGTGGTGACCATGGGTCTGTACGGCCACCTCGGCTGGTTCCGCCGGCCCGGCCGCAAGGAGCACCAGCGCGCGCTGGAGGCGTTGGAGCTGGTCGGAATGCATGGCTTCGCCGAGCGCCAGATCAGCCAGCTCTCGGGCGGTCAGCAGCAACGGGTGTTCCTGGCCCGCGCCCTGGTGCAACAGGCCGACGTGTACTTTCTCGACGAACCCATGGCCGGCGTCGATGCCACCACCGAACGCGCCATCGTCGACATCCTGCGCCGGCTGCGCGACCAGGGGAAGACGGTGATCGTCGTCCACCACGACCTGCAAACCGTGCGCAGCTATTTCGACTGGCTGTTGGTTCTCAACGTGCGGGTGATCGCCCAGGGACCGGTCAGCGAGGTCTACACCGCCGAGACCTTGCGCAAGGCCTATGGGGGGCAGATCGCGCTGCTGGAGCCGGACGCCGTCTCGGCCGCCCCGGGGCAAGAGGCCCGCTCATGAGTCTGCTCGACCTGCTGACCGACTACACCATCCAGACGGTGGCGTTGGGGGCGTGCCTGCTGGGGGTCATCAGCGGCCTGCTCGGCGGCTTCGCCGTGCTGCGCCGGCAGAGCCTGCTGGGGGACGCGCTATCCCACGCCGCGCTGCCGGGCATCTGCCTCGGCTTCATCATCGCCGGCACGCGCGAGCTGGGCAGCATCCTGCTGGGCGCGCTCTCGACCGGCGTGCTGGCGGCGCTGGTGATGCTGCTCTTGACGCGCCGCAGCCGGCTGAAAACCGACGCCGGGCTGGGCATCACGCTCAGCGTCTTTTTCGCCGTCGGCATCGTGCTCTTGACCTACATCCAGGGAACCGGCAACGCCGCCCAGGCCGGCCTGGATTCGTTCCTGTTCGGGCAGGCGGCCTCGCTGCTGCGCAGTGACGTGTGGGTGATGGGCGGTGTGACCGTGGTGGCCGTGGTCATCGTCCTGGCGTTCTGGAAGGAGTTCAAGCTGGTCTCGTTCGATCCGTTGTTCGCGGCGTCGCTCGGGCTGCCGGTGGTGGTCCTGGAGGTGGCCCTGACGATCATGATCGCCCTGGCCGTCGTGGTCGGCCTGCAAATGGTTGGCGTGGTGCTGATGGCGGCCATGATCATCGCCCCGGCCACGGCCGCGCGGCAGTGGACCCGGCGGTTGGAAGGGATGGTGCTGCTGTCGATCGCGTTCGGCGTCGCCGGCGGCCTGGCCGGGTCGCTGATCAGCGCCACCAGCCGGGGCTTGGCCACGGGTCCGCTCATCATCCTCAGCGTCTCGGCGATCGTGCTGGTGTCCCTGGTGCTGGCGCCCGAACGGGGCGTTCTGTGGGCGCACCTGCGCCACCGGCGCAACCAGCGCCAGATGCGCGGCGCCCAGGTTCTGGAGACGCTGTATCGCCTGGCGGATCATCACGACGACCCGCGCTACCCGGCGGAACAGGGCATGGTGGACGCCTATCACGGCTTCGCCACGCGGCAGGCCCTGACCCGGCTGGAGGGGCGCGGCCTGGTGGAGCCGGTCCGGCACGAGCCCGAAACCACGCCGCACTGGGCGCTCACGCCCGCCGGACTGGCCGAGGCCGAGCGGCAGGCGGGCGCGGCAACGCGGGAGGCCGTGTGATGCTCGAGGCGTTCTTCAACAATCCTGCGGCGATGATCATCGCCACGGGGGTCCTGGTGGGGCTGGCGGCGACGCTGGTCGGCACCTTCCTTGTGCTGCGCGGCAACAGCATGGTGTCGGACGCCATCAGCCATTCGATCGTCTTCGGCATCGTGATCGTGTGGATGATCACGCGCGAGCAAAGCGGGCCGGTGCAGATTGTCGGCGCCGCCTTGACCGGGGTGTTGACGGTGGTCCTGATCGAACTGCTGGTGAGCACCCGGCGCGTCAAGCACGACGCCGCCATCGGCCTCGTCTTCCCGGTGCTGTTCTCCATCGGCGTTCTGTTGCTGAACATCTATGCCCGCGACGTGCACATCGACCAGCACACGGTGCTATTGGGCGAGATCGGCTTCGTCTGGCTGGATACGGTGGACATCGCGGGCTACGCCGTGCCGCAGGCGCTGCTGGCCATGAGCGCCATGACGCTGATCAACCTGCTGTTCGTCGCCGTGTTCTACAAGGAACTGAAGCTGTCGAGCTTCGATACCGCCCTGGCGAAGGCGTTGGGCTTCGCGCCGGGTGTGCTGTTCTACGCGCTGTTGAGCCTGACCAGCGCCACCGCCGTTGCCGCCTTTGACGCCGTCGGCGTGATCCTGTTCGTCGCCTTCGTCATCGTGCCGCCGTCGGCGGCCTACCTGCTGACCGATCGCCTGTCGCGGATGCTGGTGTTCGGGGCCGCCATCTCCGTGGCGTCGACGGTGTCGGGGTATGTCCTCGCGGTCGCGTTCGACGTGTCCATCGGCGGCATGATGGCGTCGATGACGGGGGCTTTCCTGATGCTGGCGTTTCTGTTCGGGCCGCGCCATGGCCTGATCGCGCAGGAACTGCGGCGGCGCGGCCAGCGCCGGGCCAACGAATGCCGCACCCTGACCGTCCACCTGTGCAACCACGAGGGCGAGCAGGGCCAGCACGAGGAAAGCACCGTCCAGGCGTTGCGCGAACACCTGCTGTGGGACGACCGGAAGGCGCGCCACGTGATCGCAAGGGGGCGCGAACAAGGCCTGATCGTGCAACGGGACGAGATGCTGCACTTGACCGAGAAAGGCCGGTCGGCGGCGTTGGAGATCCTGGAGCCCTGGCGCCAGAAGGACCCGCGCGCGAACGCCGTTCCGGCGGCGTAAGGGACGCTGCCGCCGGTGCTATTTCCAGTACCCGGCCTTGTGGCGGACGCGTGCCAGGGTCTCGGCGGCGTCGGCCAGCCTGTCGGCGGCGTCGCGCCGGTGCCAGCCGGCCACCAGCCCCGCCGCCCAGGCCCGTTCCGTCGCCGCCGCGATGTCGTCGCCGGTCCGCTGCTCGGCCAGGGTGTCGTGCAGGACGGCGGTGGCCACGGCGACGTCGTTCAGCGCCCCCAGTTCGTCCTGCAGGTCGGACAGAGCGCCCAGCAGCCCCTTGACGGCCTTTCGGTTGAACAGACTGGCGAAGAACTCGGCCGTGTAGCGCAGTTTCTTGACCTGAATCCGCAGCCGGTGGCGCTTGGCCTCGGACAGGCGATCGAACCGCCGCGCCGGCTTGGCCACCTTGCGCCAGCGCCGCGCAAGCATGGCGCGGGCGAAGTCGGTGACCGGGGCATCGCGGCCCGGCCGGTCCGCCGCCGTCAGCCAATCCCCGCCCTCGATCCACGCGCCGATCCGCAGCAGCAGGCGGGCGAAGCGCGGATCGGCCACCGCCGCGACCGCGTCCTCGATGCGCGCGTCGCGGCGGTCGGCGAACAGGCGGCGCAGGCTGTCCAGGCCGCTGTCGCCGCGAAAGCAGGTGCGCACCGGGTCCAGGATGTCGGTGAGGAAAACATCGGCATCGCGCGCCGGCCCGAGCGCGCCCATCAGCCAGCGCAACTCGGTCTTCACGGCCTCAAGGTCCGGACCCGCCACCAAGGCCCGAAAGGTCGTCATCGCCGAGCGCAACCGGCGGGTCGCCACCCGCATCTGGTGGACCGCCTCGCCGTCGCGGCCGTCCAGCAGGGGGCGCGCGTTGGCGTCGATCTGCGCCAGGCAGCCGGAGGCGATGGCCTGGAACGCCTCGGCCACCGTCATTTCCGGCGACAGGTCGGGTGCCTTGCCCTTGACCGGCGTCGGCGCGGCCGCGCCGACGGTCAGGTCGTGCCCGCGCGCGGCCTTGCTCTGGGACTCCAGGCGCACCGGCACCGCCTCGGCAATGCGCAGCGCCAGCGCGTACAGGTCGGCGGGCGTTCCCTCGGCCAGTTCCAGTTCGACTTCGTGGATTGGCAGCGCGCGCCCGTCGCCGCGCACGGTGCCCCGGTCCAGAGCCAACAGTACGCGCGACGATCCGTTCGAGATCGGCACTTCCGTGCGGCGGATCTCGGTGCTGAACCGGGGGCGCAGGGCCGCGTCCGTCACCCCGGCCAGGGCCGCGTCGAGCCCGGCGGCGCGGGGCTTGTCCAGGGTGGGGTTCGCGCCGGCGATCTCCTCTTCCCATTCCAGCCGCCGAAACACGCCGGCCTCGTCGCGCCCGCCCGCCTTGACCGTCTGCACCCAGCGGCCCTCGACACGGCGCAGGCGAACGGTGACGCCGCGTTTCCACAGGCGCCCGTCGTCGGTGTCGTAGTAGACGCTGTCGAGCACACGGGTTCTGGACCGCCCTTGCCGCTCCGTCCGCAACCAGGGCAGACGGGCGACCTGGAGAAGGCCGTCCTCACTTACGGCCAGCTTGAGTTCGGTCTCCGTGGCGATCGTCATGGGCGCGCGGGTCCCTTTCGTCCCTGGGGTCGGTGAACCGGGGCCTGTCCGGCCGCCCCGGGGGCTGGCCGACGGTCGCCGTGTGTTTCAAATTCGTGACAAGCCCCTTTATGGCAGATGATCCCCGGATAGGTCCAGGGCATTGCCGCGTCGGCCTGGGCGAAAGAAGAAAATCGCGCCCAGACAGTCGTCGTAATTGCGTATTGGGTTTGCCGTCCCTTATCTGCACCCGAGGTTAGCGCTGTACTTATCAATAACCCGTTTTGACCAAGAAATCAGATTTTCTTCTAAAACAAAAAATTTTGGGCTTGATTTTTCCCGGCTTTAAGTAGTATTGAGTTGAGCGAATATTTTGGGTCAGTCGGCTCCAAAGCCACTGTTGTCGTACAACGTTACGTGATTTGCGTGAAAACAAGCGGAAACGACATTTTCCATGGATCGATAATAGCGCTTGACGATTTTTTCTGTAGGAACGCTATGGCCACCGTTCCGAACACGATATTGCACCCGTTCAATATTGATTTTGGGATTCTCGGTCCCAACAAAATATAACTCGACAAAATAACCGCGATCTCGGGCGTCCTTTATCATGTCTATCTTGCTTGGGTGGGATAGAACTGTCTCAAAACAAAAAGAAACTTTAAGGCTCATGTAATAACGTCTCTGGCGTTCGGCCTCGAAAAAGGCCTCCTGCTCGCGCTATAGTTGCGCTAGGTGCTTGTGGTCGGGATCACCTTTTAACTCTCTCGCAATATCATCAGCATTTATGTAATTCGGAATTTTCTTGTGCAGTGAAAATGCTTTGTAGATCGAAGTTTTTCCGGAGCCGTTGGGGCCAGCAAAAATCGTAAGAACAGGCCTGCCAACCATAATTTCAGGCGCCAACCTTTTGTAAGGACTGTTTAATTGCAACAGTCTCGCTTGATGGTTCGGCGCCTTCTTTGCCTAAATTTTGCGGTTCATAGTAAAAAATCTTACTTCCATTCCATATAGGCAAACAATTACTCCCCTTGGCTGCTTCAGCCTTAACAACTGCGTGCACACTCCGCAACGCTTTCTGGCGATCTCTTTTTGGAAGTCGCGACAAACCATCATACTGCGTATCGTCAGGTTCTTTAAGCGTTCGCGCCATATGCAGCTCCGCAAAACACAGGACTGTCGATAAGTATGATGGGAACGCATGATTATGCACACGGTTCACCCAACAGAAACCCTAAAAAAGCAATTCAGAAACGATGTTACAAGATCTCTTGCTCAGTTAAACATATGTTGCAAGCCCTGCGAATGCGCTGCGCACTCCTGCGTGAACTCACCAAGCATCAAAGGGCGACTGAAGCAACCTTGAGGCAGTGTGACAGAAAAGCGCACCTTTTAGAAGCGGCTCGGACTCCGGTATCCCGCCAACCCTCCATAGGTTCCGTAGGGTGCGTTCGACCGGCGCGCCTCGCAAGAGCGCGGCGGGCAACGCACCGTTGACCGCGCGCCAGGCGCGAGAACCGGTTCCAGCCGCACCGCCAATCGGTTAGTCTCTGTGGGGTTCCAGCTCTGGCCCCAATCGCCGAGCCCGCGCGAGCGCTGCTGCGGCGCGCGCGACTCGCGGAGCGCTCGAAACGCTGTTTGATATGGTGAATCAAAGAGTTGGCAAAAACCGGTCGGCGCCGGCAACCGCTCCGACACGGTGCTAAATGAGCGACTCTTGCCAGCGCTCGAAAAATCGGCGAAACTCCATGGCGGATCAGGCCCCTGCGGGGCGGGCTACTTCCGGGGCAGTCATGCCCCGGCCTCATTGAAGCATCCATGTAGCGGCACAGGCGTTCGTAACTGTCGAACTTCCGGGGCAGTCATGCCCCGGCCTCATTGAAGCGGACAAGGTGCCGCGCCCTGGCGGCAAGGGTGGTGCCACTTCCGGGGCAGTCATGCCCCGGCCTCATTGAAGCAGTGTAGAAGTCGGCCCCGCTGTCGAAGCTGGTCGCGCACTTCCGGGGCAGTCATGCCCCGGCCTCATTGAAGCAGGTTCGCGAATGGCGCCGCCACCCGATCGGCAATGCCGTACTTCCGGGGCAGTCATGCCCCGGCCTCATTGAAGCGCCAAGGACATCCGGTCCTCTGTCTGTATCATTGCGTACTTCCGGGGCAGTCATGCCCCGGCCTCATTGAAGCGGCCATGCCCCGCAGCGACCCGACCGCGACGCCAAGACCACTTCCGGGGCAGTCATGCCCCGGCCTCATTGAAGCATCGACGACATCGCCATGGATCAGGACTCCTTCTTCTTGACTTCCGGGGCAGTCATGCCCCGGCCTCATTGAAGCATCTCGCGGGCAAAACAAAGGAACGCACCTACGGCCGCACTTCCGGGGCAGTCATGCCCCGGCCTCATTGAAGCCTACCGCTGCACCCGAGGGCGCACCAATCGGCCCCGTGGACTTCCGGGGCAGTCATGCCCCGGCCTCATTGAAGCCAACAGGGTGTGCGAAAGGGTGGCGCATGGAAACGGAATACTTCCGGGGCAGTCATGCCCCGGCCTCATTGAAGCATCAGCGCGCGCATTGTCCGCTGCCTGTTCGGCGTCGACTTCCGGGGCAGTCATGCCCCGGCCTCATTGAAGCCCCCCGGCCATCGCACGGGCTAGGGTGTCGATGACACTTCCGGGGCAGTCATGCCCCGGCCTCATTGAAGCGGCATTCCGGTAGACGACATCACCAAGGACCAGAGAACTTCCGGGGCAGTCATGCCCCGGCCTCATTGAAGCTCCGGGCGCGCGGACACAGACAGAGCCGGCGATGTGAACATACTTCCGGGGCAGTCATGCCCCGGCCTCATTGAAGCTGGAAATGGACCATGATGTCCCAGTCCCCACGACGTACTTCCGGGGCAGTCATGCCCCGGCCTCATTGAAGCCCGGGCGGACTCCTCGGCTTGGACGGCCCTGCGCCACACTTCCGGGGCAGTCATGCCCCGGCCTCCCGCGCGCAACCCAAGGCGGGCGCCA
>NZ_CAKZOT010000035.1 GCF_937138205.1 uncultured Rhodospira sp.
CGCAATGACGAGTCATGGTCCTGTTCGCAGCCGTCGTAGGGTGCGTCTGGAGGCGGCGACGCCGCCGACGACGCACCAGGTGGCCGCGACGGCCGCGAGGCGGTGCGTCGCCCGCCGCGTTCGCGGCGGTCAGACGCACCCTACGAGCTGGCGGAGACGTGTGAATATGATGGCCCGCAAAAGGGGAGGGAGTCCGGCCCGCACCCGGTTAGCGAGCCGCTCTTTAGCTTATCGTAAGGCGTAAGCCGAACTCCTCCCCCATTCATGGGGGAGGTTGGGAGGGGGTTCAGGCGGAAGCCGCCGCCTTCACGGGTGAGTGAGTTCGATAGGTCCATGGCCCCGTGGCCCGGTTTCCGGACCGGTGACGGGCGTCACTGATTTCCGCCCTCCCAACTGCGCAAAATTGTCACAGTTGGCTGCGAGGCTATTCGTTCGAGCCACAGGCGGTCCATCGACCGTCGCGCTCACGCCGCAGGGAGGATGGATACATGACCCGTTCCACTGGACGCTTGGCCATCGCCGCCCTGGCTCTTGGCCTCGCCACCAACGCCGGCGCCGCGCCGCAATCGGCGCCAGAGTCGATGCCGGCCGCGAACATCCCCGTCGCCTTTACGTCCGCGACGCCGGATGTCGACCGGCACGCCCTGTGCGACAGGGCGCTGGAAAACGTCGCCATCGGACGGCCGGTGCCGTTCCGCGCCGCCGGCTGTCTGCGCGCCTTCGTGCTGGAGGCGGACCCGGCCACACAGACGGCGGCCCGTCCCGCGCCCGAGGCCTGCGAGGCGCTGCTGCCCAGCCTGGCCGTCGGCGCCCCGGTGCGCCTGGGCGCGGCGGTGCCGTGCATCGAGGATTACATCCTGACCGGCCGGAGTCAGGTGGCGGAGCGGTAGCACCCGCAATGTCCCGGGATTGTCCCGAGCGGGCGACTCGGGCATTGTCTTCCTTCCGCACGTCGAAGGGAGGAAGCGAGACGCCCATGCCCGCGATCAGCCTGATCACCCTGGCCGTGGCCGACGTGGCGCGGTCCCGCGCCTTCTACGAGGCCCTGGGCCTGCCAGCGAAGCCGCCAAGCAATGAGGCCGTCGCCTTCCTGGATGCCGGCGGCGTCGTTCTGGGCCTGTACGGGCGGGACGCCCTGGCCGCCGACACGGGCCTGGCCGACGCGCGCCCGGGCGGCATCACCCTGGCCTTCAACGTGGCCACGCGGGACGCCGTGTCGGCGCGGCTGGCCGAGGCGGTCGCCGCCGGCGCCACCGTGCTGAAGGAACCGCGTGAGATGCCGTGGGGCGGCGTGGTGGCGTACTTCGCCGACCCCGACGGCCACCCGTGGGAAATCACCTGGGTCGCCGACTTCCCGCTGACCGAGGACGGGCGGATTGTGTTGGAGGGGTAAGCGGACCCTGCTCCAGCCGAGCCTCCAGCCGAGCCGACGGGTGCGTGCCGTGCGCGGCGCGGGCGTGGACACGGTTTTGTTTGTTTGGACTTCACCGGCTCGTTCCGTACGATGGTCCTTGGTTGGGGTGGGGCCGCGTCGAAACGGTCCGCCTTCGCGACGGATACGGGGAAGGGGCGCGGCGCGCCGGCGCGGACCGCTTTGGTCATTTCGTTGACGGACCATCTCGTTGACGGACCATCGCGTCGCGCCACGCCATGTCGCCCTTTCCCGAGCCGGGAGGTCCTGAGACATGATCACCGTGAGTCGCGCGTGGTTCCTGCCGATCCTTTTGTCCATCAGCGTGGCGATCGCGGGCTGCACGCCGCCACGCGACTACGAACTGGCCGCCGCCGCCGGCATCGACGCCCAGGATGCCCTGGTGGCCTTCTCCGAGGGGGCCAAACGGACGACGGTGGACGCCCGCACCCAGGGCCTGACGGCGGTGCTGTTCGACCTGAGGTCGCGGGCGGAGCGGCAGCAGGCGTACGAGACGCGATTGGCGCAGATCGAGAGCGATCTGGAGTCCTGGGCGCTGATGGAGGCCCATGCCGGCCAGTTGCGGGCCTATTTCACGGCGTTGCGCGCTCTGGCAACGACGGACTCGCCAGCCCGCACGGCCGGCGCCATCGGCGGCGCCTCCAGCGGGCTGGTGGCGGCGGGCGAGCGTCTCGGCCTGAGCCTGAACATCGCCGGCGAGGCCAGCGGCGTCATCCAGGAGCTTGCGCGGGCCTCCCTCACCATCGCGCAACGGGCCGCGCTGGCCGAGGAACTGGAGCGGCGGGCCACCCTGATCAGCGAACAGATCGACCTGCAGCGCAAGGCGATCGGCCTTTTGGCGGCGCGCTTCGAGCGCGACTTCGCCAGTGCCGCCGCCGACCGCATGGGCGCGGTGGAAACGGCCGTGCTGTCCGGCCGTGTCGGCGACGTGGAGCGAGTCCAGGTCGCGGAGATCCTGCGCGACAGCGTGCTGGAGCCCGACGCGGCCGCGCTTCAGGCGGCCGTGCAGGCGGCGCGCGACAGCGCCGACAAGATGGCCGCGCTGTGGGACGGGCTTATCCGCCGGGCCGCCGGGGACGTGTCGTTCGAGACGCTGGTCGACCGCGCGCAGGACCTGGCCGCCGAGGCCGGCCAGTTGAAAACCACTGCCGGCGTCATCTGGGGCGCAATCGGGTCGTGAGCTGAACGGAGGAGGACCCCATCATGCCCATCGTGACCGAGGACCAGCGCGACCGACTCCTCCTGCGCCTGTACCAGTTGCGCGAGGCATTCCAGGACATCCGCGCGGAGGTGCACGCGACCTATCCGCCCGACAGCGAGGAACGCGAGGCGTTCGCCCGCGCCCGGCTGGCCGTCGACACGGCTATCATCGACCTGGAAAACGAGGCCCTCGGCTCGGTCGCGGCGCAGATGAACGCGGCCAAGGCGCCGATCGACACGGCCACCCGGGAGCTGCGGGACAAGGTGGACGACTTCAACAAGATCGCGGACGGCGCCGAAAAGGCCGCCAAGGTGGTCGGCCTCATGGTCAAGATCCTCGATCTCGTCACCTGACGGCGAGTCGGCGGGGGGCGGCCCGGTTGCGACATTGCCCCTCCCCCTTGCCGCCACCGCCGGCCGGGGCTATGGTCCGCCCACCATGACGGACGCCGCCTTTCCGCACCGCCACCTCCTCGGCATCCAGGGGCTGCACCCCCCGGACATTCAGCATCTCTTGGATCTCGCCGACGGCCACGTGGACCAGTGCCGGGGCGCCGACAAGGCCAGCGACGCGATGGCCGGGCGCACGGTCATCAACCTGTTCTTCGAGAACTCGACCCGCACCCGCACCTCGTTCGAACTGGCCGCCAAGCGCCAGGGCGCCGAGGTCATCAACATGCAGGTCTCGACCAGTTCGGTGGCCAAGGGCGAAACGCTGATCGACACGGCGGTGACGCTGAACGCCATGCATCCGGACGTCCTGGTGGTGCGCCATCCGGAGTCGGGCGCGGCCAAGCTGCTGGCCGAGAAGGTCAACTGCGCCGTGGTCAACGGCGGTGACGGCGGCCACGAGCATCCCACCCAGGCGCTGCTGGACGCGCTGACCATCCGCCGCCGCAAGGGCCGGCTGGACGGCCTGCGGGTGGCCATCTGCGGCGACGTCCTGCACAGCCGGGTGGCGCGCTCGAACATCCACCTGCTGACGACCATGGGCACGCAGGTGCGCCTGATCGGCCCGCGCACCCTGGTGCCCCGATCGTTCGAGGCCATGGGGGTGGAGGTGTTCACCAACATGCGCGAGGGCCTGACCGACTGTGACATCGTCATGATGCTGCGCCTGCAGACCGAGCGGATGCGCGGCAATTTCATTCCCTCGGTGCGTGAGTACTTCCGCTTCTACGGGCTGGACCGCGACAAGCTGTCGCGGGCGCGGCCGGACGCGCTGATCATGCATCCCGGACCGATGAACCGGGGGGTGGAGATCGACTCGGACGTCGCCGACGACTTCGAGCGCAGCGTCATCCGCGAACAGGTCGAGATGGGCGTGGCCGTGCGCATGGCCGTGCTGCGGCTGTTGGCCGGCAACCTCGACCACACGCGCCGCAACCAGCCGTTCGCCGGCGCGGGAGGGGTGTGATGGCCCTCGACGTGCCCGGCCGCGTGGCCTACGCCAACGCCCGCCTGCTCGACCCCGCCACCGGCCTGGATGCCATGGGCGGCCTGCTGACCGAGGGTGAGCACATCGTGCATCTGGCGCCCGGCCTGTTCGCCGACGGCACCCCGGTCGGGGCGCGGGTGGTGGACTGCGGCGGCGCCTGCCTTGCTCCGGGGCTGGTGGACATCCGCACCCAGTTGCGCGAGCCCGGCCAGGAGCACAAGGAGAGCTTCAAGAGCGCCGGACGCGCGGCGGCGGCCGGCGGCGTGACCTCGATGGTCGGCCTGCCCAACACCAACCCGGTGATCGACGACGAGGCGGCGGTCGAGTTTGTGGCCCGCCGTGCGCGCCTGATCGGACTGGCCAAGGTGTTCACGTACGCCGCCGCCACCAAGGGCCTGGAGGGGCGCGAACTGGCCGAGATCGGCCTGTTGCACCAAGCCGGCGCCGTGGCTTTCACCGACGGCGTCAAGGCCATCGCCGACGCCCAGGTGATGCGCCGCCTGCTGGCCTACGCCGCCAGCCACGACCTGCTGGTCATCCAGCACCCGCAGGAACCGTCCCTGGCCACCGGCGTCATGAACAGCGGCGAGACGGCCACCCGCCTGGGCCTGGGCGGCATTCCGCGCGAGGCCGAGATCATCATGCTGGAACGCGACATGCGGCTGGTGGCGATGACCGGCGGGCGCTATCACGCCGCCCACATCAGCACCGAGGACAGCGTCGAGATCATCCGCAAGGCCAAGGCGGCCGGCCTGCCGGTGACCTGCGACACGGCGCCGTTCTACTTCGCGCTGAACGAGCTGGAGGTCGGCGACTACCGCACCTTCGCCAAGCTGTCGCCGCCACTGCGCAGCGAATCCGACCGCCAGGCCATCGTCGACGGGTTGGCGGACGGCACCATCGACGTCATCGCCTCCGACCACTGCCCGCAGGACCAGGACACCAAGCGGCTGCCGTTCAATCTGGCCGAGTTCGGCGGCATCGGCCTGGAAACCCTGTTGCCGGTGACGCTGCGGCTGGTGCACGAGGGCCGGCTGCCGTTGCTCAAGGCCCTGGACCGAATCACCCGCGCGCCTGCCGACCTGCTGGGGCTGGAGGCCGGGCGGCTGCGCACCGGCGCGCCGGCCGATCTGGTGATTTTCGATCCCGAGGCGCCGTGGAAGGTGGTGGGCGATACCATGCGCTCCAAGTCCAAGAACTCGCCGTTCGATGGCCATCTGGTGCAGGGCAAGGTGATCCGGACGGTCGTGGACGGCCGCACGGTGTTCCCCGAAGGGGCGGGGTGAGCGGGGCGAGGGGAGAGCGACCATGACCGAACCATCCATGACCCTGGGTCTGGCCGCCGTGGCCGGTTACCTGCTGGGCTCGGTGCCCTTCGGGCTGGTGCTGACGCGGATGGCCGGCCTGGGCGACATCCGGGCCATTGGCTCCGGCAACATCGGCGCCACCAACGTGCTGCGCACCGGCCGCAAGGACCTGGCCCTGGCCACGCTGATCCTGGATTCGGCCAAGGGCGCCATCGCGGCGCTGGGTGCTCAGGCGCTGGCCGGCTGGAGCGGCGTCGACCCCTGGATCCCCGTGGTCGCCGGCGTGGCCGCCGTCGTCGGCCACAACTACCCGATCTGGCTGCGCTTCAAGGGCGGCAAGGGCGTGGCGACGACGCTCGGCGTGCTGCTGGCCACCGCCTGGCCGGTGGGGATCGCCGCCTGCCTGATGTGGCTGCTGATGGCCGTGGTGTTCCGATATTCCTCGCTGGCCGCGCTGACCGCGCTGACACTGGCGCCGGGCTTCGCCTTTGCCATGGCCGGGTGGCCGCACGTGGTCGGATTCGCCCTGCTCGCCCTGCTGGCGTGGTGGCGGCATCGGGAGAACGTCAGGCGACTGCGCGACGGCACGGAAAGCAAGATCGGGAAGAAAGGGAAGGCTTAGGTGCAGATGGCCCACACGCCGCCGCCGGGAACCTCGACCTATTTGGCGAGAACGGTGGAAAGGTAAGCGATCACGGCCACCGTGATCCCGATCATGGACAGGGCCACCCCGATGACCGTCGCGACCATCCCCCACATGGCTCCCACCGTTGGCATCCGTGCCAGGCGGAGCCCGATGTCCTTCAGAAGCCCCTTGATCTCATCGAGATCCCGGCGGACGTGCTCCTGCTCGACCTCCAGGCGCGTGATCCGGTTTTCCATCGACATCGCTCCTGCATCCCTTCGTTTATGTTGGGCTTCCGGTGTCGATTCGGCAAGGGGCACGGGATCCTCGGGGGACCTGACAAGGTGTGAAATCAACGAGGGGTCGATCCTGCGCCGCGCCACGACTTCCCCCCGAACCTTCGGTCCTCGGCCAGTCACGGTCAGACAGTACGCATTAGATGCGATGGCCGCAACGTGAATCCCTTTTGTTGGTGATCGTGACCTCCGGAAAACGCGTGCCGGCCAGAGCGAAACAGAAACCAGGGGGGAGATTTCGGAAGGACGACCAAACCGGTGTCCGCTCCGCCGAGCCTGATGGGGCTCGTCCGGTCCCCACCGCATTACCGAAACGTCATGTTGCGGCAAATCGCCCGTTAGGTCGGATCTGTCATCGTTACATCATCAGGAGCGGCACTCCACGGCCGGTTCTGAACCTCGAGGCAGCGAGGATACCCCGATCAGCCAGAACCTCTTAGTGAGTGTGCCGACCCCTAACCGGTGTTATCCGACCCAGAGCTTGCATTCCGCGACCCGCGCGTTTCAGCCACGCAAAAGGTCGCACGAGAGATCGAAGCAACGCCCGTCGCGCAAGACCCTTGTGCGGCGGGCGTTTCGATTCCGGCCCGTAATACCAGCCGACGCGACTGCGCCGGCGCCGCGAAGCGGCGGAGGCGATAGAACGGACGAGTCCGTTCTATCGCCGATCAGTATGTAAGACGGCCCGCGCCGCGCCCTGCCATGCCTTGCGCCTGCACATGACATGCACTGCAAAAAGAACATGCGGGCGCCATTGATCCGCCCCAGCCGGAGAAACATATTCGGTTTATCGGGTTTGGCGAACGGTAGCCGGGCCTGAACCTCGTTGGCGCGAGGATACTTTGAAATCCAGCCAAAACCCCTCCACGGGCGACACCCCTCAGCCAGGTGTTGTCCCGATCCAGAGCAAGGACGGGTGATCCGTGCGCTTCAGCCACGCACTGGGGATCCCGAACCACCGTAAGGGCGCCCGCCGCACACCCCCCTGTGCGGCGGGCGCTTTTCGTGGGGCGGGTCCCTTTCGGCGGGGCCAGCCGCGCCCCGCGATGATGAACAAGACGTCATGCGGCGGAAATCGCCCTGTCACGCTCGGGTATGTATGTTTGGATCATCAGGAGCGGCGCTCCACGGCCTGTCCTGAACCTCGAGGCAGCGAGGATACCCCGACAATCAGCCATAAACCTCCGATCCCAGATGGACCCTTCAGCAAGGTCCCATCCGTATCCAGAGCAAGGACCCTGCGGACCCCGCGCTTCAGCCACGTGACGGTTCGCACACGAGACGACCCCCCGCACCCGCCGCGCCCCAACGCGGCGGGTGTGGCTATTCTGGGGGGTGCGTTGGCTGCCGCCGTCCCGGTCGACCGCATGACCGCCGGACACCCCCGCAGCACGCCGCCGCCGGCTTCACTTTACAATCATGACAAAGACGTCATGCGGCGGAAATCGCCCTGTCACGCTCGGGTATGTATGGTCACATCATCAGGAGCGGCGCTCCACGGCCGGTCCTGAACCTCGAGGCAGCGAGGATACCCCGACAATCAGCCATTGACCTCCGAACCCCGATGGACCCTTCAGCAAGGTCCCATCCGTATCCAGAGCAAGGACCCTGCGGACCCCGCGCTTCAGCCACGTGACGGTTCGCACACGAGACGACCCCCCGCACCCGCCGCGCCCCAACGCGGCGGGTGTGGCTATTCTGGGGGGTGCGTTGGCTGCCGCCGTCCCGGTCGACCGCATGACCGCCGGACACCCCCGCAGCACGCCGCCGCCGGCTTCACTTTACAATCATGACAAAGACGTCATGCGGCGGAAATCGCCCTGTCACGCTCGGGTATGTATGGTCACATCATCAGGAGCGGCGCTCCACGGCCGGTCCTGAACCTCGAGGCAGCGAGGATACCCCGACAATCAGCCATTGACCTCCGAACCCCGATGGACCCTTCAGCAAGGTCCCATCCGTATCCAGAGCAAGGACCCTGCGGACCCCGCGCTTCAGCCACGTGACGGTTCGCACACGAGACGACCCCCCGCACCCGCCGCGCACCATCGCGGCGGGTGTGGCTATTCTGGGGGGTGCTTCCCTGGCGTCAGCCAAGGTCCTATCGTGAGCCGGTCCCGACCGAGGGCGGATCACGGTCAAGGCGAGGATCACACTTCATGACTCGGACGATGAAAAACGGCGGGTGCGGTCTCGCGGTGGCGCTGGTGGCGCTGTGCGGCGCCGCCGGGGCGGGCCGTGCGGCGGACGACTCGGAGCAGGCGCGCCCCGACGCCGTGCTGGCCTTTCCCACACGCGATGTGGCGGGCGTGCGCGAGTTGTATGCCGACCCCAAGACCCCCGACGCCACGGCGTGGGGCACACTCACGCTGCCAGACGATCTGGCCGACGGCGAGACCGTTCCCGCCATGATCATCCTGCACGGCAGCGGCGGCGAGTGGAGCGGACGCGGCGCCCGGCACGCGGCGTTTCTCGCCCGCCACGGCATCGCCGCGCTGGTGGTCGAGACCTTCGAGTCCCGGGGCCTGGGCCGGGGCATGGCCTACATCGAGCGTCTGCGCCACGCCAACCTGCCCGATCAGGTGACCGACGCCTACGCCGCGTTGGAGGCCCTGGCGGCCCGTCCGGCCATCGACGCCGAGCGGATCGGGGTGATGGGGTATTCGATGGGCGGCATGTCGACGTTCCTGGCCGCGTACGACGAAATCGCCCGCGAGGCCAGCGACACCCCGCACCGATTCGGGCTGCACGTGGCGTTCTATGCCCCGTGCGCGTTCGCCCTGAACAACCGCCGGACGACAGGCGCGCCGATCGTGGCGCTGTGGGGGACCGAGGACGAAAGCACCGACAAGGCCGCGTGCACCGGGTTCCTCCGCGAGCTCGAAGCCGGCGGCAGCCCCGTCACCGCGCACTGGCTCGAAGGCGCCGCGCACGGGTGGAACAATCTGAGCGACCGGCGGTTCTACGCCTCCCTGCCCACCGCGCGGCCGTGCTGGTTCCGCGTGCGCGGCGACGGGACCATGGTCGAAGAGGTCACGGGCCGCGCGGCGCCGACCGACACGGCCATGGTCGACGCGTTGTCGGTCTGTTCGGATCGCGGCTACACGATCGGGCATGACGCCGAGGCCAACGAAACCGCCAACCGGCTGCTGCTGGAGGCCATCGGGCGCGCCCTGGGTCCGGCCGACTGAGGAGATCACTCCTCCAGCATGGCGTCGATCTTGGCCTGATCGAGGGTTCCGTGCGCGCCGTGGATGATGGCGCTGGCCACGTCCATCAGCCGCTGAAGCGACCGGCTCGCGGACCGGGCCTGCTCGGCCACGGCGTCCGTCCGGCCGCGCGCCAGCGCGGTTTCCATGCAGCCCACCGTGAAAAGGGCCAGCCCGTTCATGCGGGTGATGGTCTCGTCGAACGGCTGTCGGTAGCGCGGCGGACAATGGTCATAAGCTTCGATCGCCAGGTCCTTGTCGCGAAAGCCGCTGTCCGCGAAGTGGGCGGCGTAGGACTTCGGCTGCCACGCCGCGCAATCCTCGACCAGGTCCGGCATGTCCGGCACCATTTCGAGCATCATGACGATTTCGTTGAAATGGTTCAGGTAGTCCGTGGCCAGGAGGGTTTCCGGGTTGATGTTCGTTCCCTCGACCCGCGCCCGAAAGGCCTCGCATTCCGGACTGTCCTGATCCTCCGGCGCCATGTCGGTCGGCGTGCCCACCACCGGCTCGCCGTCGCCCGGGTCGGTCATGCCGTTTCTCCCGCTGCGTTTCCCGGTCTCTAGCGTCGGACTGTATCACCATGCCTCGGGTCTTGGAATCGGCCACATGGCAGGGGCCGGGCCGGCCCAAAGGCACGCTTTGGGCGCGGACGGGTATTGTGCAGTGCACAAAAATCTGTTGACACGTCCGCGAAACGGACTAGAGTCAAGGGAATGCTGCAGTGCAGCATCGGAGCCGAACGAGAGAGAATGCCATCGGGGCTCCGGACCGCCCGCCGCCAGCGGGACGCCCTGCGACCAGACGCGGACGTCGCGGCGCCGTGCCGGACCGAAGCCCCGCGCAACACACACGGTGAAAGGCAAAAGCCATGATTCGCAACTATGACGATCTGATCGCGTTCAACAAGGACAACCTGAACGCCGCCACGGCCGCCAGCCAGGCTCTTGCCAAGGGCCTTGAGGACATCAGCAAGGAGGCCGTCACCTTCTCGTCCAAGTCCATGGACGGCGCCGTTGCCGCCAGCAAGCAGCTGGGCAGCTGCAAGACGCCGGCCGACTTCACCAACCTGCAGACCAAGCTGGTCAAGGACAACTGGGAGATCATGATCGCCCAGACCAAGAAGATGGCCGAGATGTCCAACGGCGTCGTCAAGAACGCCATGGAGCCGCTGCAGGCGCGCACCAAGGCCGTCATGGAAACCTTCGCCCGCGCCTGATCCGGCCGAGCCAGTCCACCGCGCGGACCGATCCGCGAGCCTCGCGCCGCCCGGCGCGGGGCTCGTTCCGTTTTGGCTCAATACGCGTGCGGTCAGCGTCGCGGAAAACACCGGGCAACGAAAGCCCAGCACGGCCGGTCGGTGCGACCGCGCCCAAACACGTAGGGCGGGCTCGGCTCGCGGCCAGCCCGCCCCAAAGTCACCGATCCTGCCCGGTTCGTGGCGAGACACACGAAACCGGGGCACGATCCGGTCAGATCAAGAACCCTTGATGGTCGCCCTTATTCGGCCGGCACCTTCTCGGGGCACTGCACTTGGACGCTGCACACATAGCCGTTGGCGGTTTCGGTGCAGTCGCAGGAGCCGATGCGCGCGCGGATCGGCTTCTCGCCGATGATGCAGGCCTGCTTCATGGCGTTCTTTTCCGCGTTTTCGCAGGCGTGCGCCGCGCGAAGGCCGCCGGCCATCGCCTGACGATACTGCGGCGATTCCCGGCTGTACTCGGCCGCGCCCGCGGACGCATACGTCATTACGGCGGCACCCAAGGCCGCGGCAACCAAAATGCCCTTCTTCATCATGATGAAAGCTTCCCTTTCGCCGGTTCCCCTCGGTCGCGCCCACCGCGCCCGAACGACAAAAAAGGATACACCGTGAGCATCGAAAGTCCAGGAAGGGCTTGTGGATCGCACCGCCGCTTCCGTGGCCCACGGCACCCGTGGCGTCGTGTCGAGCCTGCCCGGTCCGTGCCGGCCGTTCCGACACGTGCCGCGTCGTCGGCACACCCGGACGCGAAGGGGAACAGAAATGAAAAAACGTCACCGTAGGGCGGGGAGTCCGAGGCGGCTCCCCCCCTGCGGTGGCGCGCTTGGCGTCGGCTCCCGGTGTCCGGAAGCGTCACACCAACCCGATGACGCCTTACTGAGCGCCGCCGTGGCACTCGGCGACCACATAGCAGACGGTCCGGCCCAGTTCCTTCACGTCGCAGGTGCACTCGCTGATGCTGCGCGGCGGACCAAACACGCACGCACGGTCAGCGCGCTCGGTGACGGAGTTGCAGGCAAAGCGCGCATTCATGCCGTTGCCGCGCACGCTCACCGGCACCCAATCCGAGACGGTCGCTTGTTCCTCGGCAGCCGCCGCCTCGTCTTGCGCGGCAACCGGCGCCGAGTAGGACATCACAAAGGCAACGCACACGGCAGCCGTGGCCAGATAGCTCTTTTTCAGCATGGAGAAACGTCCCCCGTTTCACAGGTTCCCGAAGGTCGCGCCAATCGCAACCGACCGCCGATCAGAATACACAATAAGCCCAGGATTCCTAGGGTGGAATCGGGATTCCGCCGGCCCCCGGCCGCGGGGCGCGGAATCGCGCGGGGTGGCGGCGGCGCTCGGGGGCCGGTCGGAGGGCTCCCACGGGTGTCAGAGGCGGTTGACAGCCCGCGAGTCGAGTCGTGCCGCCAGGGATTACACCGCGACTCTTGATCAGCCCGAATGCATGACCTGACCCGCGACCGCGCGCGTCGTCACCGCATCAAGTCGCGAACGTAGCGGGGCAAGGCGAAACAGGCGCTCTGGATCTCCGGCGTCCAGTAGCGCGTGTCCAGCTCCAGGCCGTCGATGCGCCGCGCGATCTCGTCGGCCGACAGGCCCCGGTTGGCCGGATCCTTGCTGGCCCACCCCAGCGCCATGAAGCCACCGACGTAGCTCGGCACGGGCACAACATAAAACGTGGCGTCGGCGAACCCCGCCCCCCGAAAGCGATGCCACGACGTGGTGAGTTCCTCGCCCTGGGTGAAGGGCACGCCGTTCTGGGTCACCAGGATGCCCCGTTCCGACAGACGCGCGTGGCAGTCGGCGTAGAAGTCCTGCGTGAACAGCACCTCGCCCGGGCCATGCGGGTCGGTGCTGTCGACGATGATGACGTCGAAGGTCTCGCCGCTGGTCTTCATGAAGTCGACGCCGTCGGCGATGACGATGCGCGCGCGCGGATCCTCCAACGCGGCCTTGCCGATGGCCGGCAGCCACTGCTTGGAGAATTCGACCACCCCGGCGTCGATCTCCACCAGGGTCGGCTCGACCGCCGGGTGCTTGAGGGCCTCGCGCAGGCAGCCGCCGTCACCGCCGCCGACGATGCACACGCGCCGCGCGGCGCCGTGGCCGATGATGGGCACGTGCACCATCATCTCCTGGTACATGAACTCGTCGCCCTCGGTGATCTGGATCACCCCGTCCAGGGCCAGCACGCGGCCGAACACCGGCGTCTCGAACATCGCCAGGTCCTGGTGTTCGGTCTGCTCGCGATGAATCCAACGGTCGACGGCGAAGATCTGACGCCAGCCGGGGTACAGCGTTTCCTCGAATCGGTCGGTGCTCACGGGATCGGGCCTCGTCTCTGTTTCGGTTTCAGTCGGATAAGGGCTCACTCCGCCGCCTTGTAGCGCAGCAGGTTGCCGCGCGGCAGGGCGAGCATCTCCAGGTGCGCGTCGTCGACATACTGGACGCTGAAGCACAGCGGCGTGTCGTTGTCGGCGAGGCGCACAACGACGACCGGCTCGCCGTCGCCCATGCCACCAAAGACCGGGCAGGCCTGGGCCACCTCGAACGGGCCTTCCTCCATCACGTCGGCCTCGTAAAAGGCGGTGTAGGAGTCTTCGTCGAACGCGATCGACGACGCCGGATCGTCCCGCGACAGCCATGTGCCACGCAGGGATTGATGCGTGTCGGCCAATTGCCCGTTGTCGGCGGCCGGCCGGGGCGCGTCCGGCGCGCCGAATGGCGACTCGGGCGTGGCGGCCTGTTCCTCGTCAGGCGCTCCGGGTTGGGTCCCCTCCGACGGCGATCCGGCGTCCAGCGCGTCGGCGCCGGGCACGGTGCGCGGACTGAGGACCAGGGTATAGGCCACGGCGCTCTCGCCGGTGTCCACCTCGCGGAAGTCCAGCTCCTGATAGCCGCGCGCGACGCAATCGGTATCGCCGGCGATCAGGAAGGCGTCGGGGATGGCGCAGAAGAAGTACCCGTCACCCTCGAACTGTTCGCTGGGGTCCTCGGCCCGGTAGTAGTAATAGCGTTGCGTCAGGTCGCCCTCGACCGGCATGACGCAATCGCCCGGTTCCAGGTGCCACCACCCTTCCGAGGTCCACAGGCCGTCCTGGCTGTAACCGATGGCCAGCCAGCGCGCGACGCTGGTTTGATTGCACACCTCAAGGCCGGCCAGCGCCGGGGCGGACACAACGGTCACGGCGACGAGCGTGACAAGGGCGACGATCCCGCGACGGAAACGGCCGGGGACGGCGCGCGGGCCGGACTGGAACTGCGGGGGCATGGCTCTCTCCATAAGGCCGGGGGCGAGACATGGCCGGCGCGCCGGGCGCACGCGGGCGTTCCCCCGTAGGGTAACAGGCGCGGCCTTTGGTCACGAGTGGATTGAATGCGACAATCGAACCCCACGCCCCCCTGAAGCAACCTCAGGATTCGGACGCCTTCAGCCGGGGGCCGTTGACAATAGTGTCGGACAGCCGCCGTCCCGCCGGGAAGATCAGGCGCACCGTCGTTCCCTGGTCGAGGACGCTGTCGTAGTCCAGATCCCCGCCGTGCAGGGCGATCATCTCCTTGACGAGGGCGATGCCCAGCCCGAAGCCGCCGGCCTCGCGGGCGACCACCGGGCTGGACTGATAGAACGGCTCGCCCAGGTGCGCCAGTTGATCGGCGGACATGCCGATGCCTGTATCTGTGATGGTCACGGCCACGCCGCCGTCGGGCCTGTCCTCCAGGCTGACCTCGACCGAGCCGCCCTGGGTGAACTTGACGGCGTTGGACAGCAGGTTGGCGACCATGCGCTGGACCTGCTCAGCGTCGGCCCACACGCGCTCCGGCGTTGGCGGCCCGATGACGCGAAGCTTGGTCGCGTTGGCCGCCGCCAGAGGGGCCACCACGGCCACCTTCTGCTCCACGATGGTGCGCAGGTCGACCACGGACTCAAGCAACGTCACCCGGCCGGAATCGATATGCGTGATGTCCATCACGTCATCCACCAGCGCCTGCAGGGCCTGCCCGGCGGCGTGGATGTTGCGTGTGTACTCGCGGTATCGGTCGTTGCCCACGGGCCCGAACATCTCCTGCACCAGGATGTCGGAGAAGCCGAGCATGGCGTTCAGCGGCGTGCGGAACTCGTGGCTCAGGGTGGCGAGGAAGCGGCTCTTGGCGGCGCTGGCCGTGGCCAGGGCGGCGGCGGCGTGGCGAACCTCGGCCTCGCGCTGGCGCGCCTCGGTCACGTCGCGGACCACGGCCAGGCTGCCGCCGTCGTCCATGGGTGCCAGGCGAGCCTGGAAGTGGCGCGGCGGGCCGTCCGGCCTGTCGAGCGTGTATTCCAGCGACTGGCTTTCGCCGGTCTCGTGCATCCGCTCCAGGGCCGCCCGCGCCGCCCGGGCGGTGTCCTCCGGCAGGGCATCCTCGATGCGTTGTCCCAGCAGGCGCTCGACGGGCACCAGGGCCAGCCCCTCCGGATCGTGGACGTCGACATAGCGGCCCTCGGCGTCGAGGCGGAAGAACAGATCAGGGATGACCTTGATCAGGGCGTCGGCCTCGGCCCGCGCGTGCTCCGCCCGCATCCGCTCGGTGTCCAGGCGGGACGCCAGGCGGCGCAGGTGGTCGGCCTGCCGCTCCAGGCTGCGCCCGCGCGCGCCGGCCAGCGCCGTGGCCCGCCGCTGGCCCGCGTACAGGACGGAGACGATCACCAGGAACAGCGCCAGGATGCCGGTGGCGTACGGAAGCAGGACATCGAGCGGTATCCCGGTCTGGGGGCGAAGCTCGGGCAGCCACTTTTCATACAGGCGGTCGAGGGTGCCGTCGGCAATGGCGATGGCCAGCCCGCCGTTCAGGCTGGCGAGCAGGTCCGCGTCACCGGCCTGCACGGCAAAGGCATACGAGAGAGAGAACCCCTCCAGCGTCAGCGGCGCCGGCGCAATGCCGGTCAGGCCGCCCTGATCGATCAACAGCACCCCTTGCAGGCGCGGCGCGACCACGGCGTCGCAGCGGGCCGCCGCCAGACAGTCGAACGCCTCGGCGAGGCTGGGGAAGGCCGCGACATCATCGCCCCAGGGGCGCGCCCGGGCGTATTCGTGGCCCACATCGTCGCGCATGACGGCCACCCGCAGCGGCGCGAGGTCGCTTTCCTCGCGCACGCGCGGTCCGCCTTCGCGGACGAACACCGCGCCGTGCGTGACGACGATGGGCACAGAGAAATCGAGGTATTCATCGCGTTCGGGGAAGATGCCGACGAACGGCAGGGCGTCCAGCCGCCCCTCCCGCAGATCCGAGAGCAGCACCGGCCAGGGGCCGACCCTGAAGTCCACCTCAAGGTTCATGGTTTCAGCGACGGCGCGGAACAGATCGATGGAAAAGCCCACCGGCCGGCCGGCCTCGTCCACCATGGCGAACGGCGGGTAGTCCAGTTCGCTGCCGACGGTCAGCGCCGGCTCGGCATGGGCGGGCGCGCCGCGTACCCCCAACACCCCCGCGATCAGGAGCGCGCATAGGAGTCTAACACTGAACCGATGGCCCCTCATCACCCGACCACCCATGCGCGCAGCCTTTCTGCCGCAAAGCCCCATTTCGCCGACTCCGGCCCCGATCCCGGTCGGCGTCATCGACGCTGGTCTCGTGAGATCGGCCCGCATCCGCCACGCGTCACACGGACCCCACGGCCCGTTTCGTGGGCCCGGTCTCGAATTCGTCTAGACATTATAGCGAAGGCCGGCTCACCCGTCCAAACAAGTCGGGAACCAACAGCCTTTACAATTTAAGAATGATTTAAGGTCTAAACAATTCCGCAACCTGCCGCGTTCTCATCCCCCAACTGCTTCCCCGTTGGGCAAACCGGGGCCGCGAAACCTGGGGGTGACGTCCACGTGGCCACGTCAACCCGGCCTCGCAACAGATCCATCCGGTGGAGTCGCGGGTGGGGCCGGGCGGTCCCTCTGTGTTCGGCCCCGTCCCAACCCGCGCGGCCCGCGACGGTGCCGCCGAGTCCCTGTTCAGAGGCTCCGGGTCCATCCGGTGCACCTTTCAGTCCGCTCGACCAAACCGGGGGCGCGTGGATTCCGTAACGAAGTGGAATTGAGTCGACTCCCGCGTAAAATCCGACCCAATTTTGTCGGATATTGCCCTCGTGCCCACCAAGGCGGTACACGCCGAATTGTCGACGGCTGTCGTTCGAGCGCGAACAAACGCCTCTTTCATGCGACCCGGTTCTTGACAGCCCGAACGAATATACAGTTCTTCAGTGTGAGAAATCGACCCAGGGGGAGGACCCTCGTCATGAAATGCCTGATTGCGTCTGCGGCACTGGCGCTGGCCGCCGGAGCCCTGGTGTCGCCCGCCGGCGCCAACGCGTTTCGCCCCCAACTCGAGGCCTTGATGGCGAAAGAGGTCCAACCGTGGCTCGCCGATGCCGTCCTCATCGACGCCATCAAGGCCGCGAACGACAGGCACGCGGCGTTGACCACGGCGGAGATCGAGGCGCTCGATCAGCAATGGAGACACGAAGCAGAGGCCGGGTCGGGGCCACTGTTGGACAAGGTCCTGGGCTCCGATCTGTCGGCGTACCTGTCGGAGCGCAAGGCGGAGATGGACGGCACCGTCTCCGAGCTCTTCGTGATGGATAACCGTGGCCTGACCGTGGGCCTATCCGACGTGACGTCGGACTACTGGCAGGGCGACGAGGACAAGTGGCAGAAAACGTTCCAGGCCGGTCCCGGCGCCGTGTTCGTTGATGAGGTTGGATTCGATGACAGCGCCGAGTCCTTCCTGTCGCAGATCAGCAAGACCATCGTCGATCCCGTCACCGGCGACGCGATTGGCGCCATCACCGTCGGCGTGAACGTCGAGCTGTTCTAGTCAACCGGAGCCACCGCGCCCACCCCATCTGCCCCCTTTCGGAAAGTCTCGGCCCGTGACCATCTCATCGCGCATTCTGATCGGTTTTCTGTTCATTCTGTTGCTGACCATCGCCGTGGCCGCGATCGGCTGGCAGTCCCTGGTCAGTCGTGATGCCGCCTTTGACACCGAACGCACCAGCCTGGCCGCCCAGGTCGAGGTGGGCAACGTCGTCCGGCAGGAACTGCAGGGCCGCGTCGACCGTATGCTGGAGGTCGAACAGCGCGTCCACCAGGGGATCGCGGACCTGAAAGCCACGTTGGCATCCCTGGCCGAGCACAACGCGATCGCCGGCGAGACACGCTCGGCCCTGGGCGCCGCCGAGGCCTACGAAGCCAACTTCGCCACCTTCAAGACCAACGAGGCGGAACTGGAGCAGGCCGCGACCGACGTCGTCGCGGTGGAGCAGACCCTGCTGGATGCGATCGATGAGGTGGTCGCGCAACGGGTCGCGCGTGTGGAAAAGGCCCGCGAGCAGACGCGCGACGCCGTCGTCGCCCGCGAGGAAGCCGCCGCCTTGCAGGCCACGGCCCAGACCGTGCGCGATGCCGTCGCCGCCGCGACCTTGCGGTTGGAACAGTATCGGCGCGCCAATACGCGGGTGCGCGCACAGGAGGCCGGCGCGGCCGTGCGGCGGTTGTCCAACACGGTCAAACGGCTGGGGGAGGCGGTCGCCCAGGTGGACGCGGTCGAGCAGGAGGCCCTGGCCCAGGCCAGCGCCGACCTGCGCGCGGCGTTCAAGGCGTTCGATACCTCGGCGGCGAGGCAGCGCGCCCTGGACGACGAGCGCGAAGACGTCGTTGAGGCCATGGACGAGGCGGCCGAGACCCTCGACGTCGGGGTGGATCGCCTTTTGCGGTTCCATAACGCGCGGCTGCAGGCGGCGCGCGAAAACGTGGTCAGGCGAGCGGTCCTCATCGACCTTTCCGAACAACTCCAGACCCTTACGGACCTGAAAACCCTGGCCGCGCGCGCCCGTGTCGCCGAACAACGCGTCGCGCGCACCGCCGATCCCGACGATGCCGAGGCGGCGCGGGAGGCAACGCGCGCCCTGGCCACGGCCACCACGTCGCTTCGCGAGGCAGCCGAGGCGGGCGCCACGGCTGCCCTGGTCAAAAAGGTCTCGCAGGCGGTTCAGGCGTACCAGGGCGCGCTTGAACGGACGTTCGAAATGGCCGCCGAACGGGCCGCGGAAGCCGACGCGAGAGACGCCGCCGAAAAGGGGCTGGACGCCTCATTGCGCGCGCTGACGCAAATGACGTCCCTCGCCAGCGAGGCCGCCGCCGTCACCACCAACCAGGCGGCGACCACGGAAGCCATGGCCTTCAACACCCTCGACGCGGCGCAGGACACCATCCGCATCGCCGGAACCCTGAGCGTGGCGGCCGAGCACGTCCGCGAGCATATCCTGGAATACATCGACACACACGACGAGGCCGTGGTTGCGGAGGTTCGGGAGCACATTCAGGAGTTCCACGAGATCAGCGCCACGATGGTCGCCAGCATCGCCCAGACCGACCCGTGGAACGTCGGCGATCTGGAGACGCGCCTCGATACGCTGATCGGCCAGGTCGCGACCATGTTCGAGGCCCTCGTCGTGAACGTCCATGCCATCGACGAGGCCACGGCGGGGATGCAACAGGCGCGCGCCGATCTGGTGGCCGCGCTGGACACGGCGAACCAGGCCGCCCAGGCCCAGGCCGCGAAAGACCGCGCCTTCGCCACGACCCTGCTGTTCAGCGGAACCGCCCTCGCCCTGATCCTGGGGATTGCGGGCGCCGTGTTGATCGGACGCTCCATCACGCGTCCCCTGGGCGCCATCACCCGCACCATGAAACGCTTGGCGGACAACGATCTCTCGGTCGAGGTGCCGGGCCGCGACCGCAAGGACGAGGTCGGCGCCATGGCCGCCGCGGTCGAGGTCTTCAAGCACAACAGCCAGCAGATCGAGGCCATGCAGGCCGAACAGGCGGCCGAGCATCGGCGCAACGCCCGCCGCGTCAGGAGCGAGATGTTCGCCCTGACCAACGCTCTTGATGAAGAGGTGCGCGGCTCCATCGCCGCCGTGCAACAGCAGACCGAACGGATGCACGAAGCCGCCGTGAAGATGGCCGAGGCCGTCTCCCACACCGAGGAGGGAGCCGGCGCCGCCTCGACGGCGTCACGCGACTCGGCGGCCAACGTCGACGCCGTGGCGGCGGCGGCGGAGGAAATGGCCAGTTCGATCGCCGAGATCAGCCGTCAGGTTAGCACCGCCTCCGATATCGCCCACCGCGCGGCTCGCGAGGCCGAAGGCGCCAACGACCGCGTCGAGGGGCTGGCCCAGGCGGCCGGCCAGATCGGCGAGATCGTCAACCTGATCAGCGACATCGCCAAACAGACCAACCTGTTGGCCCTGAACGCGACGATCGAGGCGGCGCGTGCCGGTGAGGCCGGCAAGGGCTTCGCCGTCGTGGCCAACGAGGTGAAGACGCTGGCCAACCAGACGGCCAACGCCACCGAGGACATTGCCAGACAGATCACCACCATCCAGGACGCCACCAACGGCGCCGTCGCGGCGATCCAGAGCATCGTGCGGGTGGTCGGCGAGATCAACGAGATCACCACCGGCGTCTCCGCCGCCGTCGAGGAACAGTCGGCGGCCACTGGCGAGATCAGCCAGAACGCGCAGCAGGCCGCGCGCAGCACCCAGGACGCCTCCGGCAACATCGAGGAGGTGTCCCGCGGCACCGAGATCACGGGCGGTCATGCCCGCGACGTGCGACAGTCCGCCGACACCGTCAACACCCGCATCCGGCAAATGCTGGACGACCTCGAACGGATCATCCGCGCCGGCAGTGAGGAGGAACGCGAACAGCACGCGTTGCGTACCGTCAACATCGGCGTTACCGTTGATCTGGGTGGCGGTCGCACACAGTCTTGCCTGATGCAGGAGATGTCGTTCAGCGGGCTGGGCACGCTGGACCGCTCGGTCGAGGGCGAGCGCGGCCACGAAATGACCATCGACGTGCCGGGGCTGGGGCAGGTGCTGGCGGTGATCGTGGCCCGCACCGACACCGCCACGCACATCCGCTTTGACGCCGCCGACGCGCAGATGGAGCGGCTGGAGGCCTTCGTGCGGGACCACCAGCGCCGCGCGGCGGCTTGACGCCGCGCCGGATGCACACACCTATGCCCGGAATCCCGTGACACGTTTTTTTTGCCCTGAATGTTCGACTATTCTGCAACTGTAACCCCGAGAGGGCGCCCATGACCGAGACCGTTCAGACAACCACCCCCACCGCCTCTACCCGGTCGCCCGGCGCCCTGTGGCGCGGCATGGACCGCGTGTGGCTGGCCACGCTGGCCGTGCTCGGGCTGGTGGCCGTGCTCGACCCGCCGCAGGCCTGGCCGAGCCTGACCTTCACGGCCGAGGCGGTGTGGAACATCCTGCCGTTCCTGGTCGCCTCGGTGCTGATCGCCGCCTGGACCAAGGCCACCGGCCTTGACCAACAGATCGCACGAGCGACCAGCGGTCACCCGGCCCAAGTCATCACCCTGGCCGCGGTGTTCGGGGCGCTGTCGCCGTTCTGTTCCTGCGGCGTGGTGCCGATCATCGCCGCCCTGCTGGCCGCCGGCGTGCCGCTGGCGCCGGTGATGGCGTTCTGGCTGGCCTCGCCGCTGATGGACCCGCAGATGTTCCTGCTGATGCTGGGGGTGTTCGGCTGGCCGCTGACCCTCGCCAAAACCGGGGCCGCCGTGGCCCTGGGCCTGGTGGGCGGCTGGGTCACGCTCGCGCTGGTCCGCAGGGGTGGCTTGGCCGACGCCATGCGGCCCGGGGTCGGCCCAAAGTGTTGCGCGGCGAAGAAGAGCCTGCGCCCGGAGCCGGTGGCGTGGCGCTTCTGGCGGGAGCCGGAGCGGCGCGCGACCTTTTCCGGGACCGGCCGCGAGACCGGCCTGTTCCTGCTGAAGTGGCTGACCCTGGCCTTCCTGGTGGAGAGCCTGATGCTGGCCTACGTGCCGGCCGACGTCATCGGCGCATGGCTGGGCGGCGATGCCTGGTGGGCCGTGCCGCTGGCGGCAGTGGTGGGGATTCCCGCCTACCTGAACGGGTACGCGGCCGTGCCGACGGTGGCCGGGCTGATCGACCTGGGCATGGTGCCGGCGGCTGGGCTGGCCTTCATGCTGGCCGGCGGCGTGACCAGCATTCCGGCGGCCATGGCCGTCTTTGCCCTGGTGCGCCGGCAGGTCTTTGCCTTGTACGTCAGTCTGGGACTGGGCGGCGCGGTGACGGCGGGGCTGCTGTTCAGCCTGTTGGGCGGCGGTGCCGTTTCGTGATGGGCCGGCCTCGGCGACGCGGCGGAACACGGCGCAAAGGGGGCGGCGGCATCGGCCACGGTCCCGGTGTCGGACCGGGTGCCGGCCGCCGCGGTGTCGGGCATGGCGTTCTCCCTCGCGATGAGGACAGGACGCTCACACGGCGGGATGGGACGCGTTTCGAACCGCCGCAAGCGGTCGGTCGTTGCCACCCTCGCCTCTGGCGGGCTAAGCCGGACGCATCACATTTCGGTAGAACAGGCCCGTCCGGAGAAAGCGTCGCCCATGCCCGCCACCGACACCGCCGACAATGCCCCCCAGGCCGCCGAAACGTCCGACCGCTGGCAGATCTGGATCGATCGGGGCGGCACCTTCACCGACGTGGTGGCGCGGCGGCCGGACGGCGCCCTGGTCACCCACAAGCTGCTCTCCGAGAACCCGGAGCAGTACGCCGACGCCGCGCTTCAGGGCATCCGCGATCTGTTCGGGGTCGGGCCGAACGACCCCATCCCCACGGACCGGATCGAGGCCGTGAAGATGGGCACCACGGTGGCCACCAACGCCCTGCTGGAGCGCACCGGCGACAGGGTCGTGTTGGCCACCACCCAGGGCTTCGGCGATGCCCTGCGCATCGGCACCCAGAACAGGCCGCATCTGTTCACGCGCGAGATCGTGCTGCCGGAGATGCTGTACAAACGCGTGGTCGAGGTGCCCGGCCGGGTCACCGCCGAGGGCGAGGAGATCGCGCCTCTGGCCGAGGACGCCGCCCGCGCCGGCCTGCAACAGGCGTTCGACGCCGGCATCCGCGCGTGCGCCGTCGCCTTCCTGCACGGCTACCGCTATCCCGACCACGAGTCCCGCGTGGCGGAGATCGCGCGAGAGATCGGCTTTTCGCAGGTCTCGGTCAGCCACGCGGTCAGTCCGCTGATGAAGCTGGTCGGGCGCGGCGACACGACGGTGGTCGACGCCTACCTGTCGCCCATCCTGCGCCGCTACGTCGACCAGGTGGCCGGCGACCTCGGCGACACCCGGCTGATGTTCATGCAGTCCAACGGCGGACTGACCGACGCGCGACTATTCCAGGGCAAGGACGCCATCCTGTCCGGCCCGGCCGGCGGTGTCGTGGGCATGGCCCGTACGGCGGAGATGGCCGGGTTCAAGAAGCTGATCGGCTTCGACATGGGCGGCACCTCGACCGACGTGTCCCACTTCGACGGCGAATACGAGCGCGCCTTCGACACCCAGGTGGCCGGCATTCGCGTGCAGGCGCCGATGATGCGCATCCACACCGTGGCGGCCGGCGGCGGCTCCATCCTGCACTTCGACGGCGCCCGCTTTCGGGTGGGGCCGGACAGCGCCGGGGCCAACCCCGGCCCGGCCTGCTACCGGCGTGGCGGACCGCTGGCCGTGACCGACTGCAATGTCGTCCTGGGCAAGATCCAGCCGGACTTCTTTCCCAAGGTGTTCGGGCCGGACGCCGACCAACCGCTGGACGCCGAGGCGGCCCGCGATGGCTTCGCCGACCTGGCCGGACGCATCGGCGACGGCCGCCCGGCCGAGGCGGTGGCGGAAGGCTTCCTGCGCATCGCGGTCGAGAACATGGCCAACGCCATCAAGACCATCTCCATCCAGCGCGGCTATGACGTCACCGAATACGCCCTGGTGTGCTTCGGCGGCGCCGGGGGCCAGCACGCCTGTCTGGTGGCCGACGCGCTGGGCATGTCGACGGTGTTCCTGCATCCGTTCTCGGGCGTGCTGTCCGCCTATGGCATGGGGCTGGCCGACGTGCGCACCATGGGCGAACGGTCGGTTGGCGCGCCCCTGGACGACAACGGCGTGCGCGAGGCCGAAAAGGCGCTCGACACCCTGGCCGAGCAGGGCCGCGCCGAGATCGAGGCGCAGGGCCTGGACGGGACCGGCGCTCATGTGCTGCGCAAGGCCCACCTGCGCTACGACGGCACCGACACGCCGTTGATCGTCGACGCCGGCCCCATCGACGCCATGAAACAGGCGTTCGCCGAGGCGCACCGCACCCGCTACGGCTTCGTCCTGGACAAGCCGCTGGTGATCGAGGCGGTCTCCGCCGAGACCATCGCCACCACCGTCGCCATCGACGAGGCCGACCTGGACCTGCCGCGCCGCGACGGCGCGCCCGAGCCGCGCGACCGGCGGCGGCTGTACAGCGGCGGGGCGTGGCACGACGCCCCCTTGCACGACCGCACCGACCTGCGGCCGGGCGACACCATCGCCGGGCCGGCCATCATCGTCGAGCCCACCGGCACCATCGTCGTCGAGCCCGGCTGGCGGGCGGCCTTCACCGCCAAGGGCCACATCGTGCTGGAGCGGGCGGAACCACGCCCGGACTCGGTGGCGTTGGGGACCAAGGCCGACCCGGTCATGCTGGAGGTGTTCAACAACCTGTTCATGAACATCGCCGAGCAGATGGGCGCGACGCTGCAGAACACCGCCAGTTCGGTGAACATCAAGGAGCGGCTGGACTTCTCCTGCGCCGTGTTCGACGGCGCCGGCCACCTGATCGCCAACGCGCCGCACATGCCGGTCCACCTGGGCTCGATGAGCGAATCCGTGCAGGCCATCATGGCCGCGCATGGGGAGGCCATGCGCCCGGGCGACGTCTACGCCACCAACGCGCCCTATAACGGCGGCACTCACCTGCCCGACGTGACCGTGGTGACTCCCGTTTTCGACGAGGCCGGGCGGGAGATCCTGTTCTACGTCGGCGCGCGCGGCCACCACGCCGACATCGGCGGCATCACCCCAGGCTCCATGCCGCCCCTGTCCGGCAGCGTGGAAGAGGAAGGCATTCTGATCGACGCCTTTCACCTGGTGGACGCCGAGGAGGGCTTTCGCGAAACGGCGCTGCTGGACCTGCTGGAGGGCGGCCCCTACCCGGCCCGCAATCCGCGCCAGACCATCGCCGATCTGCAGGCCCAGATCGCCGCCAACGAGAAAGGCGTGCGCGAGCTGCGCCGCATGGTCGACCAGTTCGGGCTGGATGTGGTGCGGGCCTACATGGGCCACGTGCAGGCCAACGCCGAGGAGACCGTGCGCCGCGTGCTGGACGTGCTGGAGGACGGCACGTTCACGGTGGAGATGGACAACGGCGCGGAGATCCGCGTGTCGATCACCGTGGACCGCCAGGCGCGCGGCGCCGTGGTGGACTTCGCCGGCACGTCGGACCAGCTCGCCGACAACTTCAACGCGCCCAAGCCGGTCACCCGGGCGGCGGTGCTCTATGTCTTCCGCACCCTGGTCAACGAGCCGATCCCCATGAACGAGGGCTGTCTGAAGCCGATCGAGATCCGCGTGCCCGAGGGCTGCCTTTTGAACCCGGTGTATCCGGCCGCCGTGGTGGCCGGCAACGTCGAGACCAGCCAGGCGGTGGTCGATTGCCTCTATGGCGCGCTGGGGGTGATGGCCGCCGCCCAGGGCACCATGAACAATCTGACCTTCGGCAACGCCCGCCACCAGTACTACGAGACCATCTGCGGCGGTGCGGGGGCGGGGCCGGACTTCGACGGTGCGTCGGCCGTGCACACCCACATGACCAACAGCCGCCTGACCGACCCGGAGGTGCTGGAGGCCCGCTTCCCGGTGCTGGTGGAGGACTTCCATGTGCGGCCGGGCTCGGGCGGCGCCGGCGCGCACCGGGGCGGCGACGGGGTGGTGCGGCGGTTGCGGTTCCGCGAGGCCATGACGGCGTCGATCCTGTCCAACCGCCGCCGGGTGGCGCCGTTCGGGCTGAACGGCGGGGCGGACGGCGCCTGCGGGCGCAACACTGTGGAGCGCACGGACGGATCGGTCGAGGACCTGGGGGCGACCGGGTCCACCGAAATGGCCCCGGGCGATGTGCTGGTCATTGAGACCCCCGGCGGTGGGGGATTCGGAACACCGTAGGGTGCGTCTGCGCCGAAAGGCGCGACGCACCATCAGCCGGTGCGTCGTCCGCCGCAGTCGCGGCGGTCAGACGCACCCTACGGCTTGCTGGGGGCGGGGGATTCGGCACATCGTAGGGTGCGTCTGCGCCGAAAGGCGCGACGCACCATCAACCTGTGCGTCGTCCGCCGCGGGCGCGGCGGTCAGACGCACCCTACGGCTTGCCGTCGGGGAGGTTTGTCGTTATGTTTTTGTAAGGACACCGCGCGACCATGGAGGACGATGACTGGACGTGGGATCCGGCTAAGGCGGCAAGGAACAAGGCCAAACACAGTGTCAGTTTCGCGCTCGCCGTCAGGGTTTTCGACGATCCCCTCCACCTGACGACAGAAGATCCTGAACCGTCGGAGGCTCGATACCGGACTCTGGGCGCGGTCGGCACCACGGTCCTTTTCGTGGTCCACACATGGCCATTGAACGACCGTCCCGGCCGGATCATCAGCGCGCGCAAGGCAACGCCACGGGAAAGGCGCATCTATCATGACCACGCCTGACAAACTCTCCCCGGACCACCAGACCGAACTGAAGGCGCTGGAAGACATGCCGGACGACGCCATCGACACGACCGACATCCCCGAGGCCACCGAATGGGCGGGCGCCCGGCGCGGCGCCCTGTACCGTCCGGTCAAGCGGCAGGTCACGATCCGGCTCGACGCGGACATTATCGCGTGGTTCCAGGCCGGCGGAGCGCAAGGCTACCAGTCCCGCATCAACGCCGCCCTGCGGGAGTACATCGCCCGGCATGGGGAGTGAGGGGAGGCATAGCATTCGCGGTGCGTCGCCCGCCGCATTCGCGGCGGTCAGACGCACCCTACGGCTTGCTGGGGGTGGGGGATTCGGAACACCGTAGGGTGCGTCTGCGCCGAAAGGCGCGACGCACCATCAGCCGGTGCGTCGTCCGCCGCAGTCGCGGCGGTCAGACGCACCCTACGGGGTGACGATCAGCCGTGGCGCGGCGGTGGTCCGGCCTCCTCGTCCCTCCCCCACGGCCCGAGCCAGCGCCGGGTCTCGGCGCGCCCCCCTCACGACCGCGCCGCGTTGGCGCAGCGGATGCACAACGGCACGGCCGGGTCGAACGCCAGCCGCCGCGCGGCGATGTCGTCGCCGCAGTGGACACAGATGCCGTAGTCGCCCGTCTCCAGGCGCTCAAGGGCGGCGTCGATCCGCTTGAGTTCCACCTGGCGCCGCCGTTCCGTTTCCTGCGCCATGGCCTGCTGCTGCAACGCGTCCATGCGCGACAGCCGGCCCATGGCCGTGTCGCCGGCGTCCACGGTGGCCCGGTCGGCGACCGTGCTCGCCTCGTCGGCCAGCACCTCCGCGCGGTGAGCCACCAGGCGGTCTCGCAGGGCCTGCGTGTCCAGGTCGGTCCGCTTGGTCAAGGCTGTCCTCCCGTGCCCTCGAGATGCGCAACCAGACTCGGCCCGCACCCGTGAAGTGGCGGGGCGGGGCCGGTCACCACAGAATTCTTGACAGAAGCATGACACGGCGCGGGCGCCGTGGCCAATGGATTTGGTCCCGATCGACGCCCGCGCCACCCTATCGGCGCGTGTCGGGCGCGGCGGGTTGCATCCGCTCGGCCTCGAAGTCCAGGTCGAGGTGCAGATCGAACGCCAGGTCGCGGTCCCAGTCATCCGGGCCGCGCGCGGGCAACAGGGCGGCCTCGGGGATCGGCGCCAGCGCGTCCAGGAACTGGGCGGCCACGGCGGTCCATCCATGCCGCAGGGCAAATGCGCGGCAGGCGGCCCGGTCCAGGTCGAGCGCCGTCAGGGCCGCGCGCCGCAGATCGTCGTCAAGCACGCCGACCGGGTGTTCCGGAGCGGCGCCAGCCAGCACGTCGCGCGGTCCGGCCACGGGAAAGGCGGCCACCGGCAGGCCGCAGGCCAGGGCCTCCAGCAGCACCAGCCCGAACGTGTCGGTCAGGCTGGGGAAGACCAGCGCGTCGGCCGCCGAGTAGCAACGGGCGATGGCCTCGTCGTCCGCCGGCTGAGTAAAAAACACATCGGAATAGCGCCGCCGCAACCCGTCCAGGGCCGGTCCCACGCCCGCCACGACCTTCGATCCCGGCAGGTCCAGGTCCAGGAACGCCGGCAGGTTCTTTTCCACCGCGATGCGGCCGAGGAACAGGAAGATCGGCCGGGGCAGATGGGCGAACGGGGCGTTCCCCGCGTCCTCCATGGGACGGAAGATGGCGGTGTCGACACCGTGCGACCACAAAACGAGCCGTTGCAGGCCGCGCCGCTCCAGTTCGGCGTGGATCGAGGCGGTGGGCACCAGAACCCGCGTTGCCGGCCGGTGCACGTGACGCATCCACCCATAGAGCCAGGACAGCGGCGTGCGGAACCGGGTATGCACGTATTCAGGAAAGCGCGTGTGGTAGGCGGTGGTGAACGGCCAGCCCCAGCCCAGGCAGATGCGACGCGCCGCCAGACCCAGGGGACCCTCGGTGGCGATATGCACGGCGTCGGGGCGGAAGGCGGCCAGCATCCGCCGCACCTTGCGGCGGGGGCCTACGGCGAGGCGGATATCGGGATAGGTGGGCAGGGGCACCGAGCGGAAGGCGTTCGGCTCGATCACGGCCACGGTGTGTCCGTCCGCCTCCAGGGCACGACGAACCGCTTCGATCACCCGCACGACCCCGTTGATCTGGGGCCGCCAGGCATCCGTGACGATACAGATGCGCACGGTCTCGGTATCCCCTGCTGCCGCCGTCCCCCACGCGCCCGGCGGCTGGCGGTGCGGTGCTAATCGTCTGTCTGGCGCTGCTCACGCAGGAAGCGGCGCCAGGCCCGCACGTTGCGATTGTGCTCGGCCAGCGTGCGGGCGAAGGCATGGCCGCCGCTGCCGTCGGCGACGAAGAACAGGTCCTCGGTCTCCTTCGGGTTCAGGACGGCGGCGATGGTGTCCCGCCCGGGATTGCAGATCGGCCCCGGCGGAAGGCCGTCGATCACGTACGTATTATAGGGCGTTGGCTCGCGCAGGTCGGAGCGGGTCAGGCCCCGGCCCAACACGCCGGACGGCTCCAGCCCATAGATCACCGTCGGGTCCGACTGCAGGCGCATTCCCCGGCGCAGCCGATTGACGAACACGCCGGCGATATGCGCCTTTTCCGACGTGAGGCCGGTTTCCTTCTCGACGATCGAGGCGAGGATCAACGCCTCCTCGGGCGTGTCGTAGGGCAGCCCCTCGACCCGTGTCGGCCACAACTCGACCAGCGTCTCCTCCATCGCGGCCATCATGCGGCGGATGAGCGCGTCCCGGCTGTCGCCGCGCGTGAAGTGATAGGTCTCGGGCAGAAGGGAGCCCTCGTTCGGGCGTAGCGTGATCTCGCCGTCCAGGCCCTCCGTCGCGCCCACCAGGGCCAGCACGCGTTCGGTGGTCATGCCTTCGGCCACCGTCACCCGGTGGGCGATGACATCGCCCCGGGTCAGGATGTCCAGGGCGCCTCGGGGCGTGACGGCGACATCGAACCGGTACTCGCCCGCCTTCAGGTCGCGGGCGCGATCGGCCAGGCGGGCGCCGATCTCGAACAACTGCGGATCGCGGATGACGCCGGCCTCGGCCAGGGTTTCGGCGATGGTGGCCAGGCCCTCGCCCTGGGTCACCACGACCGTCGTGGGGCTCGTCAGCGGGCCGGGCGTGTCGAAATGGTCCTCCAGGAAACGCCAGCCGGCGTAGGCGACCACCACGACCAGCCCCACCAGCAGCGACAGCGAGGTGACCACGGCGCGGACCCAGCCCCCTCCGCCGGGCGGGCGCTTCGGCGGCGGGCGCTCCGTCTCCTGTCCGGGCTGGGTGCCGTGTTCCATGGGCGCGCTCAGGGGGCCGCGCCGACGATCAGACAGGCGTTGGTGCCGCCGAATCCGAAGCTGTTCGACAGGGCGTGCCGGACGGCGCGCTCCTTCGCCACCTTGGGCACCAGATCCAGGTCGCAGCCCTCGGTGGGGTTCTCCAGGTTGAGCGTCGGCGGCACCACGCCGTTGACCACGGCCAGGATGGCATAGATGGCCTCGACGCTGCCGGCCGCGCCCAACAGGTGGCCGATGGCCGACTTGGTCGACGACATGGACAGCGCGTGGGCGTGGTCGCCGAACAGACGCTTGACCGCATCGTGCTCGATCTTGTCACCCAGTTCCGTCGAGGTGCCGTGGGCGTTGATGTAGTCGATGTCCTCGGGGTTGAGTCCGGCATTGCGCAGGGCACCCCGCATGGCGCGGTAACCGCCGTTGCCGTCCTCGGCGGGGGCGGTGATATGGTAGGCATCGCCGCTCAGGCCGTAGCCCTTGATCTCGGCGTAAATGCGCGCGCCGCGCGCCTTGGCGTGCTCGTACTCCTCCAGCACGACGATGCCTGCGCCCTCGCCCATGACGAAGCCGTCGCGGTCGCGGTCCCAGGGGCGCGAGGCCTCGGTCGGGCGGTCGTTGAACCCGGTCGACAGCGCCTTGGCCGAGCAGAAGCCGGCCATGCCGATGCGGCAGATGGCGGCCTCGGCGCCGCCGGCGACCATCACGTCAGCGTCGCCGAACATGATCATGCGGCTGGCGTCACCGATGGCGTGGGCTCCGGTCGAGCAGGCGGTCACCACGGCGTGGTTCGGCCCCTTGAAGCCGTGCCGGATGGAGACGTGGCCGGAGACCAGGTTGATCAGGTTGGACGGGATGAAGAACGGGCTGATCTTGCGCGGGCCGTGCTTGTGCAGCGTCACGGCGCCCTCGGCGATGCCCTGCAGGCCGCCGATACCGGAGCCGATGATGACGCCGGTGCGCTCCTGGTCCTCGTCCGTCTCGGGTTTCCAACCGGAATCCGCGACCGCGTCGTCCGCCGCCTTCAGGCCGTAGACGATGAACTCGTCCATGCGGCGGCGCAGTTTGGCGTCGGCCCCCATGTCAGGGTGAAAGGCCGCCGGATCGTCGTCCTGGCCGCGATCGGCGCGCGGAACCAGGCCCGCCACCCGTGACGGAAGGTCGGAGACGTCCATGTGCTCGATGGCCCGAAGGCCCGACGTTCCGTTCGTGATCCGCTCCCAGTTGTGCGCCACGCCCACGCCCAACGGGGTCACCATGCCCAGTCCGGTGACGACGACTCGTCTCATTGCCCCTGCCATGTCTGGTCGATCTGTCCCTCGGGTACCGCAAGCCCGCGCGAGCGGAGTCGCGCGACTCCGACCCCGTTGGGCCAGCGCCCGGCCACTGCCCGCACCGCGACGCGTGGCCCGGCGCGCCAGTGCCTTACTTGGTGTTTTCGTTGATGAACTCGATGGCGTCCTTGACCGTCAGGATCTTCTCGGCCGCGTCATCGGGGATCTCGCACTGGAACTCTTCCTCGAAGGCCATGACCAGTTCGACGGTATCCAGGCTGTCGGCGCCCAGATCGTCGATGAAACTGGCGTTCTCGGTAACCTTGGCCTCGTCGACGCCCAGGTGCTCGACCACGATTTTCTTCACGCGCTCGGCGACATCGCTCATCTTGCTTCGTCCTTGAATGGTCTTAGGGGGATTTGGATCCGTATGGAGTCCGTTTTCGGGGGTGGATGTTCGGCGGGTTCGGCTGTCCCGTGCGGGTGGAGCCGACAATCCCGCGCCCGGATGGCCTGATGCCTCCAGAGGCGGCGCCGGTCCGCACGGAAACCGTCAACGGAGCGTGCGCGCCAGCCGACCGAGAGGCGGTTCCTAGCATATTCACCCCCGCTTGGCCAGCAATCCCGGGCGCCGGTTTGGCGGCTGTCCGCCGTCCCGGTCGGGTTCAGATCATCGCCATGCCGCCGTTGACGTGCAGGGTCTGGCCGGTGACGTAGGCCGCCTCGGCGCTGGCCAGGTAGACGACGGCGGCGGCGATATCCTCGCCGCGCCCCATGGCACCGGCCGGGATGGCACCCAGCAGGCGGTTCTTCTGGTCGTCGGACAGGGCATCGGTCATGGCCGAGGTGATGAAGCCCGGCGCCACGCAGTTCACGGTGATGCCGCGCGGAGCCACCTCGCCGGCCAGCGACTTGGTCATGCCGATCAGGCCGGCCTTGGAGGCGGCGTAGTTGGCCTGACCCGGATTGCCGGTCACGCCGACGATGGAGGTGATGGAGATGATCCGCCCCCAGCGCCGCTTCATCATGCCCTTCAGCGCGGCGCGCGACAGGCGGAAGGCGGCGGTCAGGTTCACGTCCAGCACGTCGGACCACTCGGCGTCCTTCATGCGCATGGCCAGACCGTCGCGGGTCAGGCCGGCGTTGTTGACGAGGATGTCGAGGCCCGCGCCGGCGGCGTCCTCGGCGGCCGCCACCAGCCCGTTGACGGCGTCGGCGTCGGACAGGTTGCAGGGGACCACGACGGCCCGCGAACCCAGGTCGGCGGCCAGCGCGTCGAGGGCCTCGCGGCGCGTGCCGGACAGGGCAACCGTCGCACCCCGCTCGTGCAGGGCGCGGGCGATGGCGCCGCCGATGCCGCCGGACGCGCCGGTCACCAGCGCGGTCTTGCCGGTCAGATCAAACATGCGATGGAGTCCTTTTCCCTCAAACCTCGCGCGCGGGCGCCTGAAGGTCCTTCAGGAATGCCTCCACCTGGACCGGCGTTTCGATGGCCACGCCGCTCAGGCCGCGGTCGATGCGCTTGGCCAGCCCGGACAGAACCTTGCCGGCGCCGAGTTCGACCAGCGTCTCGACCCCGTTGTCCTTCATGAACAGCACGCTCTCGCGCCAGCGCACGGCGCCGGTGACCTGTTCGATCAGGCGAGTGCGAATCTCCTCGGGGTCGGTGACGGTGCTGGCGAGCACATTGGCCACCAGGGCCGGGGACGGCGCGGCCATCGACACGTCGGCCAACGCCTCGCGCATGGCCTCGGCCGCCGGAGCCATCAGGGCGCAGTGGAACGGCGCGCTGACCGGCAGCATAACGGCGCGTTTGGCGCCCCGGTCGGCCGCCACCTCGACCGCCAGCTTGACGGCCTCGGTATGGCCGGACACCACCACCTGGCCCGGAGCGTTGTCGTTGGCGGCGGTGCACACGCGGTCGCCCGCCACTTCGGCGGCGATGGCTTGGGCGGCGTCGACGTCCAGGCCGAGCAGCGCGGCCATCGCCCCCTGCCCGACCGGCACGGCGCGCTGCATGGCCTGGCCCCGGGCCTTCAGCAGGCGGGCCGTGTCGGCCAGCGAGAACGTGCCGGCGGCGGCCAGCGCCGAATACTCCCCGAGAGAATGCCCGGCGACGAACCGCGCCGTGTCGGCCAGACGAATCCCGCCCTCGCGTTCCAGCACGCGGACCACGGCCATGGACACGGCCATCAGCGCGGGCTGGGCGTTTTCGGTGAGGGTCAGGGTCTCCAGCGGTCCCTCGCGCATCAACCGCCACAGCGGCTGCGACAGCGCGTCGTCGACCTCCTCGTAGACCTCACGTGCCACGCCAAAGGTTTCCGCGAGGGCCTGTCCCATCCCCACGGCCTGGGAACCCTGCCCCGGAAAGACGAACGCCCGCGTCTGGCTCGCCTGCGTCATTGCTCGTCGATCTCCCTCACACGAAATGTGCCCCCCAAAGGGTGATGCGCCGCCGCGCGGCGTGCGGATCTCCACGCCGTCTCCTCCCCGGTCATCGCCCCACCGCGATCCCCGGGGGCAGCCGAAAAGGCGCGAGAATCAGGCCCCTGGCCGGTGACAGCCGGTCTCTTCGCATATGCGGTGGGCGGCACAGTGTGAAACCGTGTAACACTTGTCAAGCGTCCCTTGCACCGGCGGCGGCGATGTGTATAGTGCAGCCTCTTTCCGACCCGCCGGCACCGTCGGCGGGCGGGTTTCTGTTGGGCCGGCGCAGGCCGGCCCGCAACCCTTGCCGGCATGGGCCGGCTATGCCTGTCGAACGCCGTGGGGTGCCCACGCGTTCCCGGGCTGAGACAAGCCAAAAGGGACAGTCGCACCATGGGATTGTACGAGACCGTGGTGATCGCCCGACAGGATCTGTCCGCCAACCAGGTTGACCAGGTGGCGGACCAGATCACGGAGGTGATCACCGAAGGCGGTGGCAAGGTCACCAAAAAGGAATACTGGGGCCTGCGCGGCCTGGCCTTTCGGATGAAGAAGAACCGCAAAGGCCACTACCTCATGCTGAACGTGGACGCGCCACCGCCGGCCCTGCACGAGGCCGAGCGCCGCCTGCGCCTGAACGAGGACATCCTGCGCTACATGAGCATCCGCGTCGAGGCGCTGGAAGAGGGCCCGTCGATCATGATGCAGAAGCCCGAACGCGGTGACCGCCCCGAACGTGGCGATCGCGGCGACCGTGGCGATCGCGGTGGGCGGCGTGATCGCGGCGACCGGGGCGACCGGGGCGACCGGGGTGATCGCGGCGACCGGCCGCGCCGCCAGGATGCGCGCGGCGAGGCCCGGCAAGAGGCCCGGCAAGAAGGAGGAGCCTGATCATGGCGCGACGTCCGTTCTTCCGCCGGCGCAAGACCTGCCCGTTCTCGGGCGCCAACGCGCCGAAGATCGACTACAAGGACATCCGGCTGCTGTCGCGGTACGTGTCCGAGCGGGGCAAGATCGTGCCCAGCCGCATCACGGCCGTCTCGGCCAAGAAGCAGCGGGAACTGGCCCGGGCCATCAAGCGCGCCCGGTTTCTTGGCCTGCTGCCCTACGTGATCCGGCAGTAACGGCGGCGGCGCCGGCGCCGATGTCGGTGCGGGCACCACGGCTAGGGGCTTCCCGGTCATGCTTCAGACGGTTCCGCTCGCCATCGCCGCCGGCATCGCCGGGGCGCTGCTCCAGGCCTTCATGCTGGCTCTAGGGCCGGTCGTGGGCGCACTGCCGTGGTTCCTCGCGCCGGTGCCGCTGGTGGCCGTCGGATTGGCGCGCGGCACGGCCGCCGGCGCGGTGGCCGGGCTTGCCGGCGCGGTGGCGTTCGGGGGGCTCAGCCTCTCGCCGGCCGCCGCCGGACTGTACGTGATCATGGATGCGCTGCCAGCGGTGGTGATCGTTGCGTTGGCGCTGCGGCCGGCCCCGGATGTTGGCAAGCCCGATCCGTCGCGGGTCGAGCACTGGTATCCGCCGGGGCGCATTCTGGCGTGGCTGATGCTGTTTCCGCCCATCCTGATCGCCGCGCTGGCCCTGGTGGCGCCGAGTGAGGGCGGCGGGTTGTTCGGCCTGGTCCGCACGACCGCCGCCGAGGTGCTGGATCGCATGGTCGCGGTCGGCGGGGCCTCGGCTCCGGGACTGGACGAGCAGACCCGGACGGCCATGGTGGACAGCGCGGCGGCGATCGTGCCCGGCGCGCTGGCGCTGTCGTGGGGCATTCGGGCCATGGTCGCCGGAATGCTGGCCCAGGCGCTGGTGCGTCGGCTCGGGCAGGCGCTGCGCCCGTCGCCCGCCTACATCGCGCTGGCCCTGCCGGCCTGGTACGGGCCGGTGTATGGCGTCGCCCTGCTGACGGCGGTGCTGGTGTCGGGCGACGTGGGCTATGTGGCGTGGTCGGCGGTGGTCGGGCTGTCGCTGCCGTTCCTGTTGCTGGGCTTCAAGCTGGTGCACGTGGTGGCGCGGCGGATGCCGCATCCGACCCTGCTGCTGGTCGCGTTTTATATCGTGTTTCTGTCCGTGTCGGCCGTGGGCATCATTGCCATGGTCCTGGCCGGGCTGGTGGAATATTCGGCCACCCTGCGCAGGCGCGCGGCCGGCCGGACATCGGAGGACGAGTGATGGACGTCATTCTGTTGGAACGTGTTGAGAACCTGGGCTTCATGGGCGACGTGGTGAAGGTGCGCCCGGGCTATGCGCGCAACTTCCTGCTGCCGCAGCGCAAGGCGTTGCGCAAGACCGAGGCCAACCTGAAGTACTTCGAGGACCAGAAGGCCGAACTGGAAGCCCGCAACCTGCAGCGCAAGCAGGAGGCCGAACAGGCCGCCGAGCGCATGAACGGCGTCGCCCTGGTGCTGGTGCGTCAGGCCTCCGAGGGCGGCCAGCTGTACGGCTCCGTCAGCGCGCGCGACATCGCCGACGAGCTGAAGGAGCAGGGCTACATGGTGGGCCGCTCGCAGGTGCAGCTCAACACGCCGATCAAGGTCCTCGGCACCACCGAGGTGCGCGTGTCGCTGCATCCCGAGGTGGGCGTGACGGTGCCGGTCACCGTGGCGCGCAGCCTGGAGGAGGCCGAGCGCGCCCAGCAGGCCGCCGAGGCGGGCAGCGCCGAGGACGCCGCCGAAAGCGAAGAGGATCTGGCCTGGGCATCGAACCCCGACGCCGACGAGGCCGACGGGCTGGAGGAGGTGCCGGCGGACCTGGACGAGGACGAGGACACGGCCCCGACCGTGTGACGCGGCTTGGCGTCCGGCTTTCAACACCGAAAACGGGCCGTGGCTCACCTCAGCCAACGGCCCGCTTTCGTTCGACACCTGGCGAGCGTGTGACGCCGGCCTACGCGTCGCCGCTTCGCGTGATGACGCCACAGGCGATGCGGGGTCCCGCCGCGCCGGAGGGCTGGCTTTCGTAGTCGTCGGCGCCCCCATGCATCACCATGGCGCTGCCGTCGTCGTCGAACAGGCCGACCGCATCAAACCAGCTCTTGTCCTGGAAGTCCGGACCCGCGTGGAAAAACTCGACATCGAGCTTGCCGTCCGCGTGCACATGGACGTTCGGCAGATCGCCCGGGTGCGGTCCGCCGGCGACAAGACCATGCTTCATGTCTCCGGCCAGATGCCCGTTGGCGGACTTGAAGCCGGTTGACGCGTCGCAGGCGCCCGTCTCGTGGATATGGAAGCCGTGCACCCCCTCGGGGACGTCGGACGCGCTGGCGACGACGTGGACAACGCCCGACGGAGTCTCGGTGAATTCGACCGTGCCGAGGGTGTTGCCGTCCAGGTCCTTGAGCTCCGCGACGGCCCCTGGAGATGAGGTGGGGCTTTGGGCCGCCTGCGCCTCGGCGCGGGCGAGTTGTTCTTCGCTGGCGGTTCGAAGCTGATAGCCAGCGAACAGCACCGCGCCGACGACAGCGGCGCCGATCACGACAGTCTTCGGCGACATGGGCCTCTCCTTCATTTCGGGTGGCTGACCGGCGGCCCGCAGGGGACCGTCCGGCCCGGCGGATCATTCCCCCTTTGTGAACGAACGCGGGCGACGCCCAAGGGTTCCAACCGCCCGGGCGTTCCCCCCTTGCATCCGGCGGCGCGAACAGGCCAACTCTGCGGGATCGGGACCACATCCCGGCGCGAGACCCCATCCGGCAGAATCCGGCAGACGGCCCATCACACGATCGACAAGGAGAGGACATCCCATGCTGAACGGCAAGACGGCCCTGGTCACCGGCTCCACCAGCGGCATCGGCCTGGGAATCGCCCGCGCCCTGGCCGCGCGCGGCGCCAACATCGTGCTCAACGGGTTCGGCGACCCGGCCGAGATCGAGGCCATCCGCGCCGGCCTGGAAAGCGATCACGGCGTGCGGGCCGTGTTCGTTCACGCCGACCTCGCCAACCCCGACGAGGCTTTCGCCCTGGTGCGCAAGGCGGAAAAGGAACTGGCGCCGGTGGACATCCTGGTCAACAACGCCGGCATCCAGCACACCGACCGCATCGAGGCCTTCCCGCCCGAGAAGTGGGACGCCGTCATCGCCATCAACCTGTCGGCCTGTTTCCACACCACCCGCGCCGCGCTGCCGGGGATGCAGGAGCGCGGCTGGGGACGGATCGTCAACATCGCCTCGGCGCACGGCCTGGTGGCCAGCCCGTTCAAGGCCGCCTACATCGCCGCCAAGCACGGTCTTGTCGGCCTGACCAAGGTCACGGCGCTGGAAAACGCCAAGCAACACATCACGGCCAACGCCATCTGCCCGGGCTGGGTGAAGACGCCGCTGGTGGAAAAGCAGATCGAGGCCCGCGCCGAGGCCGAGGGCCTGTCCATCGAGGAGGCCACCCGCAAACTGCTGGGCGAACGCCAGCCGACGGAACGGTTCGTCACGCCGGAGCAACTGGGCGAACTGGCCGTGTTCCTGTGCAGCGAGGCCGCCGACGGCACCACCGGCGCGGCGTTCCCCATGGACGGTGCGTTCACCACGTGGTGAGGCAGTGCTTGGTGAGGGGGGGGGCACGGCTTTTTTTGTGTCATTGCGAGGAGCGGAGCAACGAAGCAATCCAGGGCAATGGGCGTCGAAAATCGCTCTGGATTGCTTCGCCCTCGTCTGGTGACGAGGGCTCGCAATGACGGGTCTTGGGACGGGTCTTGGACCGGGCCGGTTCCTGTCTCCTTGAGACCGGATGGTCGAGGCAGGCGTCAGGCGAACGGAGCGTGACGCCCCGTCATGCCGGCGCCGTCATGGGCACGCCCTTGTCCTTGAACAGGGCTTGCAACTCGCCGGCCTCGGCCATCTCGCGCACGATATCGCAGCCGCCGACAAACTCGCCCTTGACGTAGAGCTGGGGAATCGTCGGCCAGTTCGAGAAGTCCTTGATCCCCTGGCGGATATCCTCGTCCTCCAGCACGTTCACGCCCTTGTACGTCACGCCCAGGTGGTTGAGGATTTGCGCCACGGCGGCCGAAAACCCGCATTGCGGGAACATGGGCGAGCCCTTCATGTAAAGGACAACGTCGCTGCCGGCAATCTCGTCGCGGATACGGTCGTGGACGGCGGTGTCAGTCATCATCTGGTCTTTCCTGGTGTGGCCAAAGCCCGGAACGGACATAGGACGAAATACGTCCTGATCGGACGTACGGCATATGGCCTTCGGCGTCGGGTCTGTCAACGCAGTGCCGGGGTCGCGGCCAGCCTCTTTCAGCCATGCGACATGGTCCATTTGTACCAGGAAGGCATCTTTTCGCACCGTGCGTTGCCCCATTACGATCTCCTGGAACGCTGCTTCGGAGCAGGGACGCCCCGGACTCATAAGGGAGGCGACAGTGGGACAACATGAACCCAACGAAACGGCGGATACCGCATTCTTTCTCGGCACGCTTGCTTTTCCGGGAGCCGCACCGGACGGCGGTGTCTCAACCAACTTTTACCGATTTGACGATGTAAAAACTTGGTGGGGTTCCGACACCGACTCGGATTTCTATTCATTCACACCCTTCGCCCTGGAAACTGTCCGCATTGACTTTAATATCAGTGAGGTTGGTGACTATTACGCCTACATTGCCGTTTGGCCCCTGAGGGGCGTCTCCGCTGTCGACGGTGTTTGCGTCGCGACGTGGGGCGACAGTAATGCCGTGTTGCCGAACGAAAAGGATATTATCGACGGAACCGTGGAGGGCCTGGTTGACCGGTACGTCGATCGCGGAGCATCAGGCGAAGTCTACATTGACGATCCGTCGCTTCTGGACACGGCGGAATGGACGCTGACCGGAGAGGACGTCGTGTTCCAAGTCCAGGGCATGTTGGCGGTACCAGGTGACGGGCCGGGGGGCGTTTCGGGTGGCGCGGGTATTACCGGGGACTGGAACTTTCTCCCCGTCGACTACACCCTGGACATTCGTCCGGCTCGGGGCACCGATCCCACAGGTGATCCCAACGAGACCGGGGACGGGGGCGGCGGCGATCCCACGCCTGACGACTCGGTTCCTGTTGAGTTCGTCGAAAACGGAATTTACCGGTTCTATAATCCCCAAACCGGCGCCCATTTCTACACCGCTTCATTCGATGAAGCCGAGTCCGTCGCCGCCGCAGGATGGGGTCTGTCCTATGAGGGCGTCGCCTTCAGGAGTACACCGCAGACCGACACCGCCTCCATTCCCTTCTATCGGTTTTTCAATACACAGACGGGAACACATTTCTATACAAGCAGCGAAGCTGAACGTGATTACGTGAACGAGACCTACCCTTGGTTCAGCGACGAAGGCATTGCCTTCTATGTGCACGCAAGGCCGGACAACGATGATACAGCCTTGTTTCGATTTTACAATTCGCAGACGGGCACGCACTTCTACACCGCTGGTGAAGAAGAGCGCGACGTCATCGTGGAAACCTTGCCGCAGTGGTCCTACGAGGGCGTGGCCGCCTACGTTGACGTGGCCTGACGGCCGCCCTCATCCATTCAGCCAGCGCACCGCCTAGTGCACTGATCCAGACAAAAGATGCACCGAGCATCATTTGTCTGGATCGAAAATGCACTAGATTCAAAAAGTTGTGCAGCGACGTTGTAACCGGGGCAAAAGTCCGGGCAGCGGGACTCATAATTGGTTGCGCGCGAATC
>NZ_CAKZOT010000036.1 GCF_937138205.1 uncultured Rhodospira sp.
CCAAGACATCAAGCTGATCGGCACGGCGGCCGATGGCACCGTGTACACGGCCGGCGCGCCCCTGATCTACGCGAACCAAACCACCGAATGGACCTGCCCGGCTGGGCTGTGGTCCGAGATTTGGGCGGAGGATGCGTGATGGCGGCCGCGTCCTGCCATCCCCATCGATAGGCCCCACACCCACCCATGACCAACGCGGCATCGATCCGCGCGCCGCGACGCGCGCGGCTGGCGCTTGTGCCTGTTCGTGACGGAGCCCCCCATGACCATCATCTACCCCACCCTTCCCCTGCTGGCCCGCCCCGAGGTGACTCCGTCCGCGCTGGCGGTCACCCGCACGTCAGCGGCCCGACGCGTCAATGCACTCGGCCGGGTCGAAACCGTCGCGGCGAATGTCTTGCGTCACGACTACGCGCCCGACACGGGCGCCTACCGGGGCTGGCTCGTGGAAGAAGCCCGCAGCAATCTCTTTCTCTACACCGAAACGTTGACGGACGCCCTGTGGAAGACCGATGCCGCCAGCGTCGCGGCCGGCGCCGTGACCGCCCCGGAGGAGACAGGGACCGCCTTCACCCTGACCGAGAACGCGGCCACCGCCATCCACACCCTGTACCAGGAAGACCTGTCCTTCACCGCCAGCCAGGACTACGCCCTGTCGGTGTTCGCGAAAAGCAACGGGCGCGAGCGCCTGCAGATCGTGCTGCCGTCGACCGCCTTCGGCGCGGTGCAGTCGGCCGTGTTCAACCTCGTCGCCGGCACCATCGACGCCACCGAGGGCAGCGCCGTCCCCGTCCTGGAGGCCCTGGCCGACGGCTGGTACCGCTGTGCCATCACCGCCACCGCCGCCAGCACCACGCCGCTGGCGCCCGTGCATTTCCGCCTGCGCGACACCACGGGATTCTCGACCTATGATGGCGACGGCAGCAGCGGCGTGCACCTGTGGGGACCGCAACTGGAAGCCGGCAGCGGCGCCACCAGCTACATCGCCACCACGTCGGCCCCTGCCAACAGGCCCGCCGACCAGGTGAACCTGTCCCTGGGCGCATGGCCGTTCAATCCGTTCGAAGGGACGGTCCTGGTGCGCGGGGCCGTGCCTGGCGGACAGAGCGCCACCCTGGCCAGCCTGCACGATGGCACATCGGACAACCGCCTGTCCGTGACGCTGGATACCGCCGGCGGCGGCAGCGCCAGCGTCACCGTGGTTGCGGGCGGCGCCACGGTGGCCTCCCTGACCGACAGTGGCGTGACCGGCGGCGCCGAGGCCCGGTGCGCCGCCGCGTTCGCCGCCGACGACTTCGCCCTGGTGCTGAACGGCTCGGCCGAGGTCACCGACACCGGCGGCGCGGTTCCGTCAGGCCTGACCACGCTCACCCTGGGCGGCACGGCGGACGGCACGGTCGGTCCGCGCTGTTGGATCCGGCAGGTCGGCGTGTTCCCCCGCCGCCTGTCCGAGGCGGACCTGCAGACGATCACGGTGTGAGCCTCGCGAACACCGTCTGGAGATCAGTCGTAGGGTGCGTCTGGAGGCGGCGACGCCGCCGACGACGCACCAGGTGGCCGCGACGGCCGCGAGGCGGTGCGTCGTCCGCCGCGTTCGCGGCGGTCAGACGCACCCTACGAGCTGGACGGGACAAGACCCCACCCCAACCCTCCCCATTACATCTATCATATTCACACTTGTTTCCGCCGAAGCGGCGGCTCTTCGCTCGCGCGGTGATGTGACTCGTCATTGCGAACCCTCGTCGCAAGACGAGGGTGAAGCAATCCAGAGCGTAAAGCGCAGATATCCGCTCTGGATTGCCCAATTGTTGATTTTTGGGCTTCGCTCCTCGCAATGACGAAAAAAAGTAATGATGTGTGAATCTGATAGCCGAAGGGGGGAGGAGACGGCCAGCGCCCACCAGCCCGGAACGGATCAAACGGACTTCGTATGATCCAATTGAACCGGCTTTTGGAGATCAGCATGACCACCACCGCCACCACCGCAGCCGACCTGTCGGCCGCGCGCGAGCGCCTGCGCGCCTCGCTGCCGGAGACCCTGCACCGGGCGCTGGACGCCTACGACGCCTTCGCCGCCCGCCCAGTTCCGGACGATGCAAAGGAGTTCGGCGCCTGGCAAAGCGGCTGCAAGGCCGTGCTGGCGCATATCGACCTCCTTCTCAAGCTGGCCGGGCGGGTCGGGCTCGACCTGTCCGGCGCGGTCGACGACCAACCGGATGCTCTGGCCGACCTGCTGGCCCGCGCCCGCGCCGCCGTCGGCGAGGGCGCCGAAGACGAGGATGACGCCCCGGATGACTGAGCCGCGCCTGTCGTTCTCTGAGTTCCTGTGGATCTGGAACCATGTCCAGGAGCGCGACACCCCCGCCCATCACCTGCGCATGGCCCGCTGGCTGGAGCGGCGTTGGGACGAGCGCGACCGGGGTTGCCTGCTGATGGCCTTTCGCGGCTCGGGCAAGTCCACCGTGGTCGGCCTGTTCTGCGCCTGGCTGCTGGCCGGCTGGCCGGACACGCGCATTCTCGTTCTGGCGGCCGAGCACGCGCTGGCCACGCGCATGGTCCGCAACGTCAAGCGCATCCTGGAGCGCCACCCGGCCACCCCCGACCTGAAGCCACCGCGCGCCGACCAGTGGGCGGCCGATCAGTTCACCGTCGTCCGCCCGACCGAGAGCCGCGATCCCTCCATGATCGCGCGCGGGGTCACCGGCAACATCACCGGCAGCCGCGCCGACGTGATCATCTGCGACGACGTCGAGGTGCCCAACACCGCCGACACCGTCGTCAAGCGCGCCACCCTGCGGGCGCGCCTGTCCGAGTTGGATTATGTGCTCACCCCGGGCGGCGTGCAGGTCTACGTCGGCACGCCGCACGCGCACCACTCCATCTACGCCGCCGAGGCGCGGCCGGAGGCGGGCGAGACGCGGCCGTTCCTGCACGGCTTTCCGCGCCTGGAGATCCCCCTGCTCGACGCGGACGGCGAAAGCGCCTGGCCCGACAAGTTCACGGCGGCGACGATCGCCCAAGTCCGCCGCCACCAGGGGCCGAACAAGTTCGCCAGCCAGATGCAGCTGCGGCCGGTGAACATCGCCGACAGCCGGCTCGATCCCGACCGCCTGCGCGTCTATGACGATGACCTCAGCTATGCAGAGGTGCGCGGCCGGCCGGTGCTGCGCCTGGGCGACCGACGCCTGGTCTCCGCCGCGTGCTGGTGGGACCCGGCGCTGGGCGACCCGGCCCGGGGCGGCGACGGCTCGGTACTGGCGGCCCTGTTCACCGCCGAGGACGGCACCTACTGGCTGCACCGGGTGGCGTACCTGACGGCCTCGTCGGGGGAGAACGCGCCGGACGACGCCGCGTCCGCCCTGTGCCGGCAGGTCGCCGCGATCCTGGAGGACCTCCACCTGCCCGCCGTGACGGTGGAGACCAACGGCATCGGCCGCTTCCTGCCCGGGCTGCTGCGCAAGGTGTTGCGCGAACAGGGCGTCGCGGCGGCGGTGGTCGAGCACGTCTCCACCCGCGCCAAGGAACGCCGCATCGTTGACGCCTTTGATCCCGTGCTGGCCGAACGCGCGCTGTGGGCGCACCGCTCGGTCTGGGAGTCGCCGTTCATCGCCGAAATGCGCGAGTGGCGCCCGCTGGGCGGCGGCCGCGACGACGGCCTGGACGCGGTCGCCGGGTGTCTGGCCAGCGAACCGGTGCGCCTGGGGCGCGGGACGGGGCCGCGCGGCGTGTCGCGCGCCGGCGACTGGCGCCCAGGGGCCGGTCAGTTCGATGCCGCCGATGACACGTGGAGCCCGTGAGGGGCTGAGTCCCAACGCCAAGGAGAATGACCCATGGGTGGATCCGAGAATACGGCGCCGGCCGGAACGATCCCGGCCGGCCGAACCCCGGCTGCGACGCCCGCGTGGACCCCGCCGGCGCGGTTCCAGAATCCGGACCTGCTCGAACGGGCACTCCAGCCGAGGTCCAGTCCGGACGCCGCCGCGAACGCGGCAAGGATGACACATTTCCCGCGCGAGCCGGCCATTCCGGACGGCGCGATGGAACGGGTCATCAAGGGTGCGGCGGAAACAGCGTTGTCCATTCTCCCGGGGTCCGGAGAAGCCATGAGTCTTGAAGACTACTTCGACTCCATGGCGGCGGTGAACCGGGCGGACGGGTGGGCCAAGGTGCCGCACTCCGCACACGCGGCCACGGCGCTGATCGGCGCGATTCCCGTGCTGGGAACGGTCGCGCGCGGGGCGAAAAAGGCCGGCCAGGCGGCCGAGTCCCTGGTCGACGCACTGACCCGCGCCGACGACGTGGTTGCGCAACCCATACGGAATGCGGGCATCGGAGACCCCGGAAACTTGCTTGAAGCACGGTCTCCTGTTACAAGTCATATGCGGCGGATCGATGATGTCCCCGCCCGCCCGATCGAGGCGGACTATCCGAAGGGAGTGCCGGCGGATGGCTCAGGAACTCTCAGAGAAAGCATTGAAGGCACGCCTCTTACGGCGCCGTTTATCGCCGGAAGAAGAAGCGCAACCGGACTGGATCAAGCGCTGCAACCCGAAGACGTGGTCACAGTCGGAGAGGGACTCATTGGCCGCAGAACGGAGGCTGTGCCGAGCCGCGCGCTCCCGCGGGGAGCTCTTGGTGCGTATATCACGCGCCCGGGAATAGATGGCCCGGAACGCTACATTCAGGTTCATGACAGACTTGAAGGGGTCCATCGGGACAACGTCATTGCCCACGAGGTCGGTCATGCGATTGATGACATCGCTCAGGAGCGCACGGGAATTCCCCTGACCGGATCCGTCCGCCAATTCAACGCCCTCTATCATGTGCAAAACGACTCCGGGGCCTGGACGTCCGTGGCGGACCCCGCGTATCGGCAGACCCGCCCGGAGCACCTGGGGTACCGGCGAGACGACGCCCGTGCCGAGAAGGTGGCCGAAGGCATCCGCCTGTACATGCAGAACCCCGCCTACATGAAGGAGCATTTCCCCAACGCGGCGCGCCGCATCCGCGAACACGTCAACGCGAACCCAAGACTGAACCACATCATCCAGTTCAACGAGTTCGGTGTGCCCCTCGGGGTGGTCGGTCTTGGGGCTTCCGGCTACGCCCTGCGTGGTCGCACCTCCGAGGATGAGGACGACAACGAACCCCGACGCTGGGACTGGCGATAGGACGGACCGTCGAACCCATGGCCGGTGACATGATCGTCCACAAGAACCCGACCCCGGACCAGATCGGCGAACTCCTGCGGGATCCCGACGGGGGCGGTGCCGTGGCTCTTCTTGAGGATGGCCATGGCGATTGGTGGGCGTGGCGCCGCGAGAACGCCCCGCCCCACCTCATCATGTCACACGACCTGGAGGAGGCCTCGGGAGCCGTATTCCCTCAGGGCCAACCTCTCAACCGCCACGTCGCCCACGGTGTCGACGAGGCAATGCAGATCATGCGCGATCGCGGGGTTTATAGGCGACGCCGCTAGTCAGGCACGCGCCCCCACGCCTGTTCCGGTACACGATCAGGGCGGCGTCGCTGCCGGGCGGCCCCATGAATGCGATACATAAGGGGACGATGATCGGTTCACGAGTCCCCGGCCAGTATTCGATGTCCTCGACGGGCTGGTTCGTGTCCGTAGACCAGTCGAAGGGCAAGACACGAACGCTGTAGGTTCCTGGCGGCAAGGTCGCGGCGGCTTCCTCAATGGTTCGCGCATCGACAATGGCGGCCACGGCACGATCACGGACAAATCCAAAGCGCAAAATGCCGGTGCCGTTGTAAGGGGTGCCCCATCGGCGGGCGAGGGGATGAAGCGACATGCGGGCCTCATTGTCCAGACCCTTTACTATACCACAACCCTCGGCCAAACGTACCCCGTAAGAGTGCATATCCTGCGCGAGCGCGGGGTTTATAGGCGACGCCGCTCGCAAGGCCGGCGCCTCCAAGCCTGTCGCGGGGAAACGACCGGATGGGATTGACCCGGCGCCCTCAGGAGCGCGCAAAACGCCGGGGAGGTGCTAGAGTCAGTAAGCGACGGACCGTGCGAAACTCCCAAAAGGCACGACGCGACCCCGGGGCGTTTAACAAACGCAAAAAAACAACCCGGAGATTGCTTTTTTTCGGAGTCGGCTGTTACAAGTGAACTGCGCTGGGTTAGCGAGAACGCAGTCGAATATGGGTGCCACCAAACCACACGCATCAAAGTCAGAGCCCAAATAAAGCCATCACTTTTCGGGACCAGGGACATGGCAAAAGATTTTAAAATATCAGAAGCCGCGCGCTCTGGCAGAATTTTCTCGTGCACTGTTGAATCAGAGATTTTTTATTTCCGAAACAAATATTCGGCAAGACTGCTGAAGAGGCGCGCGCAAACGCCATTTCGTTTGCTTCCCGATTCCATGTTCCTGGCTCCAGCTGGGCCATTGCCGGCGGAGCTGCAGCGAGGGTTTTGCCAGGAGCGGCTGGCGCGGCCGCAATTGATGGTCCCCTGCCGATGGGAGACTTTGTGGGAATCATCCTGGTTGTCGGCGCCGCCGCCTTGGCGCTTGCAACATCGTCCAAACTGAGCGAGGAAGACGAGAAGGCGTGTGAGGAACAATATAAACGTGATATTGAAATATGCCGCAGACACGGGAGTGCCGCTTGTTACGCACAGGCGGCAAATCGGTACGCGAATTGTTTGGCCGGCAAGGCGAAGCCGCCTCTAACGTTTTGAGGCCCTTTATGATAGTGCGGTACGAGTTTGGTGGTCAGACCTGTGTTTCGCGTATTGGTCAACCTGTTTCGTCGGGTTGGCCGAACGAGTTCATGGTAACGGTGCAAACAGAAGGATCCGAGAAAACCCGGGAGATTTATGGGAATTCCGAGGCCAATGCCACGGACAATGCCATGACGTTTCTTCGCTCCCTGGCCGACGACGAGAGCATCGTCATCCTAGACGACTGACGGCCGCGCGCCGGCCGGTCCACCGAGGACGAGGAAGACCGCGCAACCATGGAATAGCGATAGGGCGGACCGTCAAACCCATGGCCGGTGACATGATCGTCCACAAGAACCCGACCCCGGACCAGATCGGCGAACGCCTGCGGGATCCCGACGGGGGCGGTGCCGTGGCTCTTCTTGAGGATGGCGACGGAATCTGGTGGGCGTGGCGGCGGAAGAACGCGCCCGAGCACTTCTTCATGTCGGTGGACCTGGAGGAGGAGTACGGCGCCTATTTCCCGTACGCGAAACCCCTGAACCGCAGGTCGGCGAAAAGCATCGACGAAGCCATGACGATCATGCGCGATCGCGCCGTCCATGGGCGGGCCGTCCATGGGCGGCGCGACTGACAGCGCAAAAATTCCGAGGCCGTTTCAATTCCCGGCCCCTCCCCCACATCCATTGTGTATCCTGGCCAAGGGCCGGCGCGCTCCACACGGATCGGTGCGGGGCGGACGCCGGCCGCGCCCTGAACCAAAGGGGGATCCCATGAAAAAACTCGCCATCGTGGTGGGGCATACCCGCCGCCGCGCGGGCGCCTATGCGGGCGCGCCGATCGATCAGAGCGAATACGACTGGAACACGGACCTCGCCCAGCGCATGAAGGCGCACGCCGCGCAGACGCACGCCGAGGCGCTGGCGGTCGAGATCTTCACCCGCGACAAGGGCGGCGTCGCCGGTGCCTACCGCCGGGTTCGGGACTGGGGCGCCGACGCCGCCATGGAGCTGCACTTCAACGCCGCCGGCCCGCGCGCCACCGGCACGGAAACGCTCTACCTGAAGGCCGTCTCGGCCGGCTTCGCCGAAGCCATCCAGGACGCCACACTGGACGTCCTCGGCCTGCGCGATCGGGGCTTCAAGACACCGCAGGAGGCCAGCGGCGGACGCGGCACGGCCAACCTGTCGCAAATGGGCGCCAAGCCCTCGATCCTGACCGAGCCGTTCTTCGGCTCCAACGCCAGTGACCGCGCCACCGCCCAGGCCCGCAAGCAGGCCCTGGCCGAAGCACAGATCGACACCGCGTGCCAGTATCTCAACGCCCTGTACGAGGATGACGACGAGGCGGACGACCAGGCCACCGTCTCGGCCAGCACCCTGAACGTGCGCGGCGGCCCGAGCGTCGAGTACGACAAGCTCTCGTGGGGGCCGCTGCCCGACGGCACCGTGCTGCGCGTGCTGGAGCGCGGCGCCGTCTGGTGGAAGGTCTGCCAACCCGATACCCCCAGCCGCGTCGGCTACGTCCACAGCGGGTTCGTGGTGTAGGGGGCGGCGCCCAGCCAACGCCATGGGTTTTCTATGACGAACGGTACAGTGTATGTTTGTGGGGCGTGTCGCCGCTATCGCCCCTTGGGGGTTGACTCGCTTCCGATACCCTATTAACTCCTGAGTTAACGTATGTTCGTCAAACGTGTCGTTGGTGAGGTCGCCACTGTTTATGCCGTCTGCACGGAACGCGGCCGATGCAACCTGGAGGCGTTTCTGTCGAAGGCCCATGAGGGCGGCCACACCAAGCAGGTTGACGGCATCATGGCCGTCCTTAAGCGCTACGCGCGCGAACCACAGCAGCACCTCTCGACGCAGGTCCGCCGCAAGATCATGAGCGCCAAAGGCCTTTGGGAGCTTCGACGGAACGATGTGCGCCTCCTTTGTTTTGATGGCCCCGACAGGAGCATCATCGTCTCTCATGCGTTCTGGAAGAAGGGTCAGGACACGCCAACGCGCGAGATCGAGAAGGCCACGCGAAACCGCGAGGCCTACCTGCGGGACGGGCTCAAGGTTTGGGAAGGATAATCCGATGAGCACTGGTTTTTTCGAAACGTATGCCGCAACGGCCAAGGACAGCCCCTCATATCAAGCCGCGCGTCTTTCGCTGGACTTCACGGAATCGCTGGCCACGCGGATGGACGCGTTGCGCATGACCCGCGCCGATCTGGCCCGCGCCATCGGCAAGAGCCCGGCCTATGTCTCCAAGATCCTCAACGGTGACACCAACTTCACCCTGGAAACCATGGCCGCCCTGGCGCTGGCCGTCGACGGCGAGATCAACCTGAGGCTCTGCGGGCGCGATGATCGGGTGATGTGGGTGGCGCATTCGAAAGCTGGAAACGCGGGGCAGCGGGCCGTGGGTATCGGGAGCGACGATGAAGCGTACACCCTTGCAGCTTGAGGCATCCTGGTTGGATGCCATCACTCTTTGCCCATCAGAGACGGCGAGCGAGGTCAGCTCTGAAACAGGCGGGGACGGCGAGGCCAAAGACGGTCCGGTCGAGGATGGGGCTCCGGACGCCGCAAGCCCTGACGACCTGGAACTCGATTTCGACATGAGTATATCGTTCCACGCGGAAGACCCGGATCTCTTTCGCCTGTCCTTGCGCGTCGACAGCAAGGATGAGCCGTCCCGCTGCCCCTACCACCTGTTCGTCGTCATGACGGGCCAGTTCAGGATTGCCGAGGACTACGGCGACCCAATCCAACGCAGCCGGCTGATCAGCAACACCGCGCCGTCGATGCTGTTCGGTGCGATCCGTGAACAGGTTCTCACGCTGACCGGGCGGAGCGCGGCCGGCCCTTGGATGTTGCCGGCCGTGATGTTCCCCATTCGCGAAGACATTCTGCGGAGTGATGTGGCAGACGGCCCGACACAGAAGGGGTCGAGCGCAAGCCAAAAGGTGAAGACGAAGAAGAAAGAGAAAAAGTGACTAGATGAAGCGCAAAAGCCCTTAAGCACACCAACGACGACGTACACATTGCGATCACGCGGGACCCTCCTCTGGGTCCCGTTTTTTTTTGGAGGAGTCCGTTATGCCGATCGAGGACAGCCTTTTCATGTGGATCGCGGCGGTCGAGATGCCCGTCCTCGGTGCCCTGTTCTGGCTGGTCTGGCGCAACCGACGCGACGCCGACCAGCAGTTGGCCGAAGCCCGCCAGCGCGCCGAGATCGGCCTGTCCCAGGCGCGGGAGGCGCTGGCCGCGCACAAGCTGGACGTGGCGCGCACCTACGCGTCCATGGCCACGCTGAAGGACGTCGAGGCGCGCCTGACCGCCCACCTGCTGCGCATCGAGACCAAGCTGGACGAAACCCGCGCCCGCGCGGCGGAGTGAACCGCCCCGGGTTTGCCGGAGGCTGGTTGGTGTGAGTCCTACGCCGCGCGCAGGGTGCGAGGGTCGAGGATCTCCCTCGCGGTGTCCGTGTCGTGGATGAGGCAGGACGTCGGACGTAGGGCGCATTCGACCGCCGCCACGCGGCAGGCAGTGCACCGCCTGATCGAACCCGGCGGATTGCCCCCCGCCGCGCGGGGCGATACCGCCGACGGCCCCCGGCTCGACACCGGGTAGAATGGCCAATCCCGAAACCGCCTCAGTGCAGGCGGCGGGGCAGGTCGTCGATGGCGGCGTCGACCAGGGCCGCCTGGTGGCGATCGTCCATGCGCTCGGCGATGATGCGTTCGGCGGCGGCCACCGCCACGGTGACCATCTGCGCGCGGACCTCGCGCACGGCCTGGGCCTCGGCCTGGGCGATACGCTCCTCGGCCTGACGCTCGCGGCGGCCGATGGACTCTTCCAGGTCGTCCTTGGCCTGGCGGCGCAGGCGATCCGCCTCGACGCGGGCGTGTTCGACGATCTCGTCGGCCGTTTGCATCGCCTCTTTGTGCTTCTGCTCGTATTCGGCGAGCATTCCCTGCGCCTCTTCGCGCAGGGTGCGGGCTTCGTCGAGCTTGGCACGGATGCGCTCGGCGCGGGAATCCAGCGCCCGCACCACGGTGCCACCGAACTTGACGATGACGAAGCCGACCACGATGACGAAGGCGACCAGCACCCAGGTCTCGGCATGGCTGAAAAAGCCGCCGGCGGCGTGGTCCGCCGCGTGCTCCGCGCCCTGCGTGGCGGCCGGTGCTGCAATGGCCTCAAACATCAGCGTGCCTCCTGCATCACGGCGTCCACCGACGCGCGGGCGGCCGATGCATCCACCGATTCTCCGAGAAGCTTGGCGGTCAGGGCGACGGTCACATCGGCGGCCACGTCGCGCACCCGCTCCAGTTCCTGGGCGCAGTCGGCGGCGATGCGCGCCTCGGCCTCATCGACGCGCTGGGAAAGGCCCTCGGAGACCTCACGCATCCGCGCGTCGGTCTCGCGGGCGATCTCGTCGCTGGTCTCGCGCAACAGGGCCTGGGCCTTGCCGCGCGCCTCGGCCAGGGCGGCCTCGTAGCTTTCGATGGCGGCGTCGGTGCGCGCCTTCAGGTCCGAGGCCTTGGCGAGATCCTCGTCGATGGTGCGCTGCCGGTTCTCCATGACGCCACCGAGGCTGGGCATCACCATCTTGATGACCACCTGGTACAAAAGCGCGAAGAACACCACCAGCCAGAACAGCTGCGAGGCGAAACTGGAGGGATCGAACTGCGGCATCCTGGAGGACTCCCGATCGTGCTGACGGTCCATCGGGCGTGCGCGCGACGGACGGCGCGGACGCAAGCGATCATCGGCGCCGCCCGCGCGGCCGCCCCACGGGGAGCGGGCGGAGCGGGACGGGCGCCCAAACGGCGCCGGCCCCGCCCCGAGACGGACGGTCGCCGCGACGCGGACCTTAGCTGAACAGGACGATCAGCGCGACCACCAGGGCGAACAGCGCGATGGCCTCGGTGACCGCGAAGCCGATCCAGCCATACAGCTCGACGTTGGCTTTGGCGGCCGGGTTGCGGCCCACGGTGGCGATCAGGTTGGCCCAGATGTTGCCCACACCGATACCCGACCCGATCATGCCGATGGCGGCCAGACCGGCACCAATCATCTTCGCGGCTTCAGCTTCCATGTTCCCAGGTTCCCTTGGTTAAGACGGAGAGGAAGAAGACCGGCGGCGCCCGCCGGCACGCGGGACCACGCGGGCCACGATCGGCCCGGTCCGGTCGTTAGTGCATGTGGATGGCATCGTTCAGGTAGATGCACGTAAGGATGACGAACACATACGCCTGCAGGGCGGCGATGAAAAACTCCAGCACCGTGATGCCGACCACGGCGGCCAGCGGCACGATACCACCCAGGAGCCCCAGAGATACCACGAACCCGGCCAGCACCTTCAGCATGATGTGGCCGACCGTCATGTTGGCGAACAGTCGGACGGACAGGCTGAACGGGCGCGACAGGTACGAGATGATCTCGATGGGGATCAGAATCGGCGCGGTGGCGATGGGAGCGCCGTGCGGGAAGAACATCCGCAGGTAGCCAATGCCGTGGCGTATGAACCCGATGATGGTGACGGCAACGAAAATGAACAGGGCCAGCGCGCCCGTCACCACGATATGCGACGTGAAGGTGAAGTTGCCGGGCACCATGCCCAGCAGGTTGCCGAAGAACACGAACAGGAACAGCGTCAGGATGAAGGGGAAATATCGCATCCCTTCTTTGCCGACGTTGTCGCGGATCATGTTGGCGACGAACTCGTACATCATCTCCGCCAGCGACTGCATCCGCCCGGGCACCAGCGACAGGCGCCGCGTGCCGGCGTAAAACAGCGCGGCCGAGAGACCGACGGCGAAGGCCATGGCCAGCGAGGAGTTGGTGAAGGACAGGTCGACGATGCCCAGGTCAAGGGGCACGATCGGCTCGATCTGAAACTGCTTGACAGGATCCGCCACGGTCTTGGTTCCTCACACGCTGGTTTCTTGAAACCTGTCTTCAGCCCCGGTCGGGGCCTTCATCACCTTTATCGTTCGGCGCGGTCCCCGTGCCCGGTGTGCCGGCCGCGTCGCGGCGCCGTTTCGCCTCGATGGCCCGGCCCAGCCCGACGCTGTCGTCCAACCCCTGCACCACCCGGTAGACGTTGCTGACACCAGCCGCCCCACCCAGGAACAGGAACACGATCATCAACCACGGCGCCGTGCCCAGCCACGCGTCGAGCATATAGCCGATCCCGGCGCCGACCGCCACGGTCACGACCAGCTCGACGCTGATGCGCATCCCCAGGCCCATGCCCGCGCCCCGCGCGGGAGCGTCGTCGTCCGGGCCTCTGCCCGTCTTGTCCGGTCCACGGGCGGCGCGGATGCGCTGCTCCAGGTCGTCGAGCGCGGAACGCCGGTCGCGATCGTCGGCCACGAAACCCCGCCTCTCGCAAAAAAAACCAACCCTCTCCGCGCCGTCGGGGCCGCGGCGGGGGCCGGAAGCGCGGGCACCATAGGGGGAGGGTCATGGCCTGTCAAGTACGCCAAAACGGCGCGCTGGAGGCGCATTTTTGGGCCGTTTGGCGGAGCCTTCGGGTCCGCGCGCGGTTGCGCATCCGCCGCCGGGGGCGCAGGATAGGCGCTGTCGTGCCGGCCCGCCCGGTCGGTGCTGAAAACCGTTCAATAATCCAGAGAGGAGGGTACGGCCATGACCGATGGCAAGGTGTTGGTGGCGCAAGGGGGTGGGCCGACGGCCGTCATCAACCAATCGCTCGTCGGCGCGGTCCTGGAATCGCGGAAGTTCCGCAATGTCGAGCGGGTCTACGGCGCTTACCACGGCGTGCGCGGCATCGTGAACGAGGACTTCCTGGACTTGACCCAGGAGACCACGCATAACCTGGAGATGGTGGCTGACACGCCCTCCTCGGCCCTCGGCACGACGCGGGACAAGCCGGACCTGGAGTACTGCAAGGAGATCTTCCGCGTCCTGCAGGCGCATGAGATCAGCTTCTTCTTTTACGTCGGCGGCAATGATTCGTCCGACACGGTTCGCATCGTCTCGGAGGAGGCGCGGAAAGCCGACTACGATCTGTCCTGCATCCATATTCCGAAGACGATCGACAACGATCTGGTCATCAACGACCACACGCCGGGGTTTCCGTCCGCCGCCCGCTTCGTGGCGCAGGCGTTCATGGGCGTGAACCTGGACAACTGGGCGCTGCCGGGGGTCTACATCGGCGTCGTCATGGGACGCCACGCGGGTTTTCTGACCGCCGCGTCGGCGTTGGGCAAGAAATTCTCTGAGGACGGCCCGCATTTGATCTACATGCCGGAGCGGGACTTTGAAATCGACCGCTTCGTCAGCGAGGTGAAGGCGGTGCATGACCGTCTGGGCCGCTGTGTGGTGGCCGTCAGCGAGGGGATCCACGACGACTCTGGCAACCCTATCATCGTCCAACTCGCCAAGGAGGTGGAGAAGGACGCGCACGGCAACGTCCAGCTCTCCGGAACGGGGGCGCTGGCCGACCTGCTGGTGCAGGTCATCAAGGACAAGGCCGGCATCAAGCGGGTGCGCGGCGACACCCTGGGCTACCTGCAACGGTCCTTCGTTGGCTGTGTGTCCGACGTGGACCAGCGCGAGGCCCGCGAGGTGGGCGAGAAAGCGGTGCAGTACGCCATGTGGGGCGCCAAGGCCGGGTCGGTCACCATCCACCGCACCGGCTTTTATTCGGTCGACTATCAGTTGTCCGACCTGGCGGCCGTGGCCGGCAAGACGCGCGTCATGCCCGACGAGTTCATCGCCGACACCAACAACGACATCACCGACGCCTTCCGCCTATACCTTCGCCCCTTGCTGGGACGCGGGATGCCCGACGCTTTCCGGCTGCGGTCCAGCAACTTCGTCGACCGCGTGCTGCACAAGGAAAAGCCCTGGACCAACGCCCCCTGGTCCACGGCACTGTAAGTCCGAGGCGCGTTGAGATCGGTCTTCGCGCGCCGTGACCCGCCCGGCGGATGAGGCATCCTCATCCGCCCCCTGGCGGCGGGTGGGCCTCGCCCGAGTCCAGCACCGCGCGGAAATAGGCGATGGTGGCCGCGAGGCCATCCTCCAGGGCCACCTTGGGCGCCCAGTCCAGCGTGGTGCGGGCGGCGCTGATGTCCGGCTGGCGCTGGCGCGGGTCGTCGCCAGGGAGCGGTCGGTGGACGATGCGCGATCGGCTCCCGGTCAGGCGGAGGACCAACTCCGCCAGCTCCAAGATCGAGACCTCGGCGGGGTTGCCCAGGTTGAGCGGGCCGGTCACTGAATCCGGCGTGTCCATCAGGCGCACCACCGCGTCGATCAGGTCGTCGACGTAGCAGAACGAGCGGGTCTGCCGGCCGTCGCCATAGATCGCGATGTCCTCGCCGCGCAGCGCCTGCAGAATGAAGTTCGAGACCACGCGCCCGTCGTTGGGATGCATCCGCGGCCCATACGTGTTGAATATCCGCGCCACCTTGATGCGCAGGCCGTGTTGCCGGTGATAGTCGAAGAACAGGGTCTCGGCGCACCGCTTGCCCTCGTCGTAGCACGAGCGCGGGCCGATGGGGTTGACGTGGCCCCAGTAGGTCTCGGGCTGGGGATGCACCCGCGGGTCGCCGTACACCTCGGACGTCGAGGCCTGGAAGATCGTGGCCCGGCAGCGCTTGGCCAGCCCCAGCATGTTGATGGCGCCGTGCACGCTGGTCTTGACGGTCTGCACCGGGTCGTTCTGGTAGTGGATCGGAGAGGCTGGGCAGGCCAAGTTATAGATCTGGTCCACCTCGACATAGAGGGGAAACGTCACGTCGTGGCGCAGCACCTCGAACCGGGGATTGCCCAGCAGCGGCGCGATGGTCCGGCGCCGGCCGGTGTAGAAGTTGTCGACGCAGATGACGTCGTGACCCTCGGCCAGCAGGCGCTCGCACAGATGGGATCCGAGGAACCCGGCGCCCCCCGACACCAGGGTTCGTGTTTCAGGTCTCATGGGTGTTCCGTTCGTTCTTGCTTGATCCGCGTTAAGTCCCGAGCGGGTGAGGTGGCGGAAGACTCCGTGACCCACTCCCGGCGGTCAAGGACCGAAGGGGCGCGGGACCTGGAGGCCATGGCCCGATTGATGTGAGCGGCCAGCGGCTGGCGTCATTTACCTTTCGTCCGGGATGGGCTTCTTGTTGAGAAGATCGTGAATCTCGGTTCGGGTACAGGCCAGCCAGTGGGTGCTGCCGCACATCCACTCCATCATCTGGCAAAGGCGCAGGACATCGTCGCGCAAAGGGCGGTGAAAAATAGGTTCATGATGGAAGATTCTATTGCGCAACGTGCGAACGTGCTCAGCGGAGTCGTAGATGTAGGCTCGATCAACATATGACGGAATATTCGGAAAAGCGACATGTAGGTATTTTTTCCAAGGGGATAGTGCGTATGAATCTGTCAGAAGTGAGTTCCATGTCTCTAGGTTCATTCGCGACAGAACCCAATCATGTTGGACTTGCCCATTTATTTCAAAAGGAAAATCTGTGGCCAGCGTATCTTTGAGTGGTGATAGTTTATTTCCGTAGTTGTCTCTGGCCTTTCTTCTTGCAGCTTTTATTGCGCTTTTCGCATACTTCTGCATTGTGGGGACTCGCTCGGGATAGAGGAGCCAGTCTTCGCCATATGCCGTCCTGAAGGCAGCATCCACGGCATTCCGGAACGCGATTTCGTAGAGACCTAACGGCCAGTAAAAAGCCTGTGATATCAATAGGTTCCACCTGTACAAGCGGAAGGCGAGCTGCGTATCGTTGTTGGCGGCGCGCCGATACCGTGCGAAACGCCGCGATGAAATACGCGTTTCAAGATCGGCCAGCGCGGTCGGTAGAAGCGAGAAATCCTCTTGAATATCACTCATAGTGCGCTTAAACTTGTCGTGTGAGCTTCGGGACGTGATCACTGCCGGATCAGCACATCCCCCGAGGACGTTTGAGGACGCTTTTTCAAGCACATCTCCGTTTTGGAGAACCGGGGCCGGCGGGAAACCGTCGGCCCCACCTTTATTGGCCCCACCTTTGTTTGAATGCATCGCGATGCGAAGCGACCGCAATAGCGCGCCATTCTTGCAGCGGTCCACCTCGACGGCATCGTAGAGCCTTCCCACAATACGAGCACTGCGACGGATTAACACAAAGGGCGCGCGCGCGATAGCGCGCAGAGGTCCCGGTTCCTCTTGATCGCCGTCTGTTCGCGCGTGCCGATGGTCCCGCCTTACCCGAAGGCTCGGCTTGGAACGCCATCGAACGTGCCTTCCCCCCTGTGCGCTGCCGCAGGATGTTGTGCGCCGCACATTGACTCGGCTTCGTCCGAGGGGCTAAACATCATGACGTTCCGGTGACCACCCGTGGTGCCGTGAGGAGTCTGTCCGGCCGGCCTCTGTGCTGTTCGTGCCGGGCTGCCGTACTCCAGACCGCCGCCGCCCGTGCCCCCCTTCTGAGACGACCGGCGCCACACAGTGGCGACACGGGCCGCCCGGAACAGCCGGCGCGGTCGAGGGCGGCCGTGTTCTTGCCGAGTTTCGCGGCGCCCACGGGCGCGCGCCCATCCGACGAGGCCCTTGCCATGCCAACCCCCGACCGGCCGCTGTCTCCGCATCTTCAGGTCTACAAGCTGCACACCAAGATCGCGCCGCTGTTGTCCATCGCCCACCGCCTGACCGGGGTGGCGCTGGCCTTCCTGGGCACGCTGTTCCTGATCTACTGGGTGGGGGCCGCCGCCTATGGCCCGGAGGCCTTCGCCACGGCGCAGGCCGTGTTCTCCTCGCCGCTGGGGCTTCTGATGCTGTTCGGCTGGACGGTGGTGCTGTTCTACCACCTGGCCAATGGCGTGCGGCATCTGGTCTGGGATACCGGCCTGGAGCTGTCGAACGAGGGGGTCCGGCGCACCGCCTGGGTCATGCTGGGCAGCGTGCTGGGCCTGACGGTGCTGGCCTGGGTGGTCGGCTTGATCGTCTTGGCGCTGTAGGGCAGGGAGGAAAGCACACCATGGACACCAAATCGCGCTCCATGCAGTCGGCCCTGGGACGCGCGCGCGGCCTGGGCTCGGCCAAGGCGGACGCCGCCGGGCACTGGTCGGCCCAGCGCATCACCGCCGTCGCCCTGGTGCCTCTGGCCCTGTGGTTCGTCTTCGCCGCCGTCATCGGCAACATCGACGCCGATCACGCGGCGTTCCGCGCCTGGATCGCGCAGCCGATCAACGCCACGCTGATGATGCTGTTCATCTTCACGTCCTTTCACCACGGCGCCCTGGGCATGATCGTGGTGCTGGAAGACTATGTGCACGCCCCCGGCGCCAAGCACATCACCATCATGCTGGCGAAGATGGCCGCCGCCGCCGGCGGCCTGTTCTGCGCCATCTGCGTGCTCACCCTGGCCCTTGGAGGTTGAGAAGGCCCATGGCATCCCCGGAGATCATCGACCACGACTATGACGTCGTCGTCGTCGGCGCCGGCGGCGCCGGCCTGCGCGCCACCTTCGGCGCCGTGGCCGAGGGCCTGAAGACCGCCTGCCTGACCAAGGTCTTCCCCACCCGCTCCCATACCGTGGCCGCCCAGGGCGGCGTCGGCGCGGCGCTCGGCAACATGGCCGAGGACCGTTGGGAGTGGCACATGTACGATACCGTCAAGGGCTCCGACTGGCTGGGCGACCAGGACGCCATCGAGTACATGTGCCGCGAGGCCATCCCGGCCGTCTACGAGCTGGAGCACTTCGGCGTGCCGTTCTCGCGCACCACCGAGGGGCGCATCTACCAGCGCCCGTTCGGCGGCCACATGCGCAATTTCGGCGAGGCGCCGGTGCAACGCGCCTGCGCCGCCGCCGACCGCACCGGCCACGCCATCCTGCACACGCTCTATCAGCAGTCGCTGAAGTACAAGGCGCAGTTCTTCATCGAGTACTTCACCCTCGACCTGCTCATGCAGGACGGCGCCTGCCGGGGCGTGATCGCCTGGAACCTGGACGACGGCACCCTGCACCGTTTCCGCGCCCACGCCACCATCCTGGCCACCGGCGGCTATGGGCGGGCGTATTTCTCCTGTACCTCGGCGCACACCTGCACCGGCGATGGCAACGCCATGGTCGCCCGTGCCGGCCTGCCCTTGCAGGACATGGAGTTCGTGCAGTTCCACCCCACCGGCATTTACGGCGCCGGCTGCCTGATCACCGAGGGCGCGCGCGGCGAGGGCGGGTACCTGACCAATTCCGAGGGCGAGCGCTTCATGGAGCGCTACGCCCCGACCGCCAAGGACCTCGCCAGCCGCGACGTGGTCAGCCGCGCCATGACCATGGAAATCCGCGAGGGCCGGGGTGTGGGCAAGGCCAACGACCACATCTTCCTGCACCTGGAGCACCTGGGCGCCGACGTACTCCATTCCCGCCTGCCGGGCATCACCGAGACGGCCCGCGTCTTCTCCGGCGTCGACGCCACGCGCGATCCGATCCCGGTGCTGCCGACCGTGCACTACAACATGGGCGGCATCCCCACGAACTACATGGGCGAGGTCATCAACCCGACCGCCGACGACCCGGACGCCGTGGTCCCGGGCCTGATGGCCGTGGGCGAGTGCGCGTCGGTGTCCGTGCACGGCGCCAACCGGCTGGGCACCAACTCGCTGCTCGACCTGGTGGTGTTCGGCCGCGCCGCCGCCAAGCGTTGCGCCCGCCTGATCACGCCGGACACGCCGCACGCGCCCCTGGCCGAGGACGCCGGCGAGCCGTCGGTGGCCATGCTGGAGCGGCTGCGCACCGCCAAAGGCTCGCGTCCGACGGCCGACATCCGCCTGGACCTGCAAAAGGCCATGCAGGCCGACGCCGCCGTGTTCCGCACCGCCGAGTCGCTGGCGCACGGCTGCCAGAGTGTCGACGCCATCGCCGAGACGGTGGCCGACATCAAGCTGGCCGACCGCTCGATGGTCTTCAACACCGACCTGGTCGAGGCGCTGGAGCTGGAAAACCTGATCATCAACGCCAAGGCCACCATCCAAAGCGCCCGGGCGCGCACGGAAAGCCGGGGCGCCCACGCCCGCGAGGACTATCCGGAGCGCGACGACGACTCCTGGATGAAACATTCGCTCGCCTGGGTGGACGAGGCGGGCAAGGTGCGGCTGGACGACCGCCCGGTGCACACCTACACGCTGACCAAGGACGTGGAGTACATTGCGCCGCAAAAGCGGGTGTATTGACGGCGTATGGCCGGAGGCTCTCCGATCAGATCTTGATGACGCATTAACCAAGGATCGACGTCATGGTGGAGTTCGCGCTTCCCCCCAACTCCCGCATCAAGCCCGGCAAGACGTGGCCGGCGTCAAAGGGGGCGACCAACGTCAAGGCTTTCCGCATCTACCGGTGGGATCCGGACAAAGGCGGCAACCCCACCCTGGACACGTTCCACGTCGACCTGGACGACTGCGGGCCGATGGTCCTGGACGCGTTGATCAAGATCAAGAACGAGGTCGACCCGACCCTGACCTTCCGCCGCTCCTGCCGCGAGGGCATCTGCGGCTCGTGCGCCATGAACATCGACACCGACAACACGCTGGCCTGCCTGAAGCCGATTCATGAGATCAAGGGGTCGGTGGACATCTACCCGCTGCCGCATATGGCGGTGGTCAAGGACCTGGTGCCGGACCTGACGCACGTCTACGCCCAGTACGAGATGATCCAGCCGTGGATCAAGACCGACACCCCGGCCCCCACCAGCGGCGAGCGCCTGCAAAGCCCCGAGGAACGGGCCAAGCTGGACGGCCTGTGGGAATGCGTGCTGTGCTTCTGCTGCTCGACGGCCTGCCCCAGCTACTGGTGGAACGCCGAGCGCTATCTCGGTCCGGCCATCCTGCTGCAGGCGGCGCGCTGGGTGTTCGACAGCCGCGACGAGGCCACCGGCGAGCGCCTGGACATGCTGGACGACCCGTTCCGCATGTACCGCTGCCACACGATCATGAACTGCACCGCCACCTGTCCGAAGGGGCTGAACCCCGGCAAGGCCATCGCCGACCTAAAGATCGCCATGTTCGAGCGGGCGGTGTGAGCGTCAGCGCGGGATTGGTTCGGTGCCCTCATTGAGGATGTCGAGATAGCGCTCGTACACGAACACGCGGCCGCGTTTTCGGCCCGACACTTCGTGCACGATGCCGAGACCGCCGAGGGTATCCAACGCTTTCGAAACCGTCGGCTGCGACAGGTTCAGGTTTTGCGCGGCCTCGGGAATCCGGA
>NZ_CAKZOT010000037.1 GCF_937138205.1 uncultured Rhodospira sp.
GATCGGCGAACGGACCATGCTCGACTACATCGTCAAGCCGATCACGGACTACTTCGCCAAGGCGTTCACGGAACAATAGGGCGCGCGGCGGACGCGAGGGGCTCATCCGACGGTTGCGGCTGGCTGCGCGTGTGTTGATTTGACCGGGGAGTAAGACGAAGCATGGTGCGCATCGGAATCGTCGGCTGTGGCGGTCGCATGGGCCGTGAACTTGTGCGACAGGTCCTGGAGACCGAGGGTGTGACCCTCGCGGGCGGCACGGAAAAGCCGGGCGGCGCGCTGGTGGGGGAAGACGTCGCCGCGCTGGCAGGCGTGCCGCCGTCTGGCATCCTGGTGACGGAAGATCCAACGGTCCTGTTCGACGCCGCCGACGCGGTGATCGATTTCACGACGCCGGCGGCGACCCTGTTGCACGCGACCATGGCCGCGCACACCGGCACGACCCTGGTGGTTGGCACCACCGGCCTGGACGACGCGGCCCTGTCCCAACTCGGCAAGATGGCCCGGCAGACGCGCATCGTTCAGGCGCCGAACATGAGCGTCGGCGTCAACCTGCTGTTCGCGCTGACCCGACAGGTCGCCGCGACGCTGGGGATTGAGTACGACATCGAGATCGTCGAGCACCACCACCGCCACAAGGTCGACGCGCCCTCGGGCACGGCGCTGGGCCTGGGCCGGGCGGCGGCGGCGGGGCGCGGTGTCGACCTGGACGCCGTCGCCGACCGCGCCCGCGACGGCCATACCGGCCCGCGCGAGGACGGCCACATCGGCTTCGCCGTGCTGCGCGGCGGCGATGTGGTGGGCGACCACACCGTGGTCTTCGCCGGCCCGGGCGAGCGCATCGAACTCACCCACAAGGCCAGCGACCGTGTGATCTATGCGCGCGGGGCGGTGCGCGCCGCCCAGTGGGCGGCGGACAAGCCGAACGGCCTGTATTCCATGGCCGACGTGCTCGGGCTGGGGTGAGGACCTGGCCGCGCGATGCGCTTGTAATCATGGCCATCCGCTCTAGGATGCCGCTCCATCTTCATCCCGGGAGCGAGGAGCATCATGGCGGAGCAGGGCAGCGGGCCGGTCATCGGCGTCATCGGCGGATCGGGCCTGTATGAAATCGACGGCCTGACCAACACGCGGTGGGAGGCGGTGGACACGCCGTTCGGCCAGCCCTCCGACCAGCTTCTGTTCGGCGACCTGGACGGCCAGCGCATGGTGTTCCTGCCCCGGCACGGGCGCGGCCACCGGGTGCCCCCCTCTGGCTTGAACTTCCGCGCCAACATCGACGCCCTGAAGCGCGCCGGCGTGACCGAGATCCTGTCGGTCTCCGCCGTCGGCTCGCTGGACGCCGATCTGCCGCCCGGCACCTTCGTCATCGTCGACCAGTTCATCGACCGCACCTTCGCCCGCGAGAAGAGCTTTTTCGGCGAGGGGCTGGTGGCGCACGTCTCCATGGCGCACCCGACCTGCGGCCGCCTGGGCGACGCGGTGGAGGAAGCCTGCCGAGACCTGGATATTCCCCACCAGCGCGGCGGGACCTATCTGGTGATGGAGGGGCCGCAGTTCTCCACCCGGGCCGAGAGCGAACTTTACCGCGCCTGGGGTTGCGACGTCATTGGTATGACCAACATGCCGGAGGCCAAGTTGGCCCGCGAGGCGGAGATGTGCTATTGCACGGTCGCAATGGTCACGGACTACGACTGCTGGCATCCGGACCACGACCACGTCACCGTCGAGGCGATCATCAAGGTCCTGTTGGACAACGCCGACAAGGGTCGGGCGCTGGTCAAGGCGGTGGCGCCGCGCCTGTCCGGCCGAACGGACCCGTGCGAGAAGGGCTGCCATCACGCGCTCGACACGGCGCTGATCACCCACCCCGACGCCCGCGACCCGGCCATGTTGGCCAAGCTGGACGCGGTGGCGGGGCGGGTGTTGGGGTGACCTGGCTGGCTCTCAGCACTTTTTTTGCCAGGGAGACACGCGATGTCCCGGCCCGGCGGCACCAGAGCGGTTCCCCGCATCACGTATCTCAAGGTTCGCAACTACCGCGCCCTGAGGGATGTCGAACTGAAGGACGTGGCGCCTCTGACCGTGTTCGTCGGGCCGAACGGCAGTGGCAAGTCCACCCTGTTCGATGTTTTCGCCTTTCTCTCGGAGTGCTTCAACGAAGGGCTTCGGCGGGCCTGGGATCGCCGAGGCCGCTTCAAGGAACTGCGCAGTCGCGGCGCCGAGGGGCCAATCGAGATCGCGCTGAAGTTCAAAATCCCCGATGTGCCGCTGATCACCTACCGCCTAATCATTGATGAAGATGGGGGGCAGCCGATCGTCGCCGAGGAACGTCTGTCCTGGACCCGTGGCTCCAGAGGACGTCCCTTCGATTTCCTCTCCTATAGCGCTGGCAAGGGGTTCGCCATCAAGGCCGACCAGCCCGATCCCGACGCCGAGCGGGAGCACGAGGCCCTGGCCGCCCCCGATATGCTGGCCGTCAACACCCTGGGTCAGTTCGAGCGGCACCCCCGTGTGAAGGCCCTGCGGGAGTTCATCACCGGCTGGCACCTCTCTTACCTCTCGGCGACCGACACCAGGGGCACGCCGGAAGCAGGCCCGCACGAGCATCTATCCCGGTCCGGTGACAATTTGGCCAACGTCATCCAGTTCCTCCACGAACGCCATCCACGGACCCTGAACGTCATTCTGGCCCGGCTGACGCGGCGGGTGCCGCGACTCGAAACCGTGTCGGCCGATATCCTCGCCGATGGCCGGCTTCTGCTGCAGATCAAGGATGCCCCCTTCAACACACCAATTCTTGCCCGGTACGCCTCGGACGGAACGCTCAAGCTGCTGTCCTATCTGGTGCTGATGAACGACCCGGACCCCTTCCCGCTGATCGGGATCGAGGAACCGGAGAATTTCCTGCATCCGATGCTGCTCCACGAATTGGCCGAGGAGTGCCAGACGGCCAGCGCGCACAGCCAATTGATGGTGACCACCCATTCGCCGCAGTTCGTGAATGCCCTGAACCCGAAACAGGCCTGGGTGCTTTGGCGGGACAGGGATGGCTACGCCAAGGCAACACGAACTGATCACATCCGGGGCATCCCGGAGATGATGGAGGCTGGCGGCCAACTGGGCGCCCTGTGGATGGAAGGCTATTTCGGCATGGGAGACCCGGCTGGGGGCCCCGTCTGATGCAGCGGCAGATACACGTTCTATTAGAGGAACCGTCCGCCAAGGCGACCCTTGAGCACGTCCTTCCACGGCTGCTGCCGCCGGACATCCATCATCAATGCATCACGTTCCAGGGGAAACCGGACCTGCTGAAGCAGCTTCCAAATCGCCTGCGCGGCTATCGCAAGCGTCTGGACCATGAGCGCTTGCGCGTCGTCGTGCTCATCGATCGTGATCGGCAGGACTGTCTGGTCCTGAAGCGCCGGTTGGAAGACATGGCACGCGACGCGGGCTTGACCACCAGATCGAGTCGTGGTCCCGATGGCGATTACATCGTTCTGAACCGCATCGCGGTGGAGGAACTGGAGGCTTGGTTTCTGGGCGATGAAGCCGCCTTGCTCGCCGCCTACCCGCGCCTCAAGAAGGGTGTCACGCGTGCGAAATCAATCCGGTTTCCGGACGACGTGAAGGGTGGGACCGCCGAGGCACTGCACAGGGTGTTCAAGAGGGCGGGCTACTTCCAGGACAGCCACATGCCGAAGACCGATGTTGCCCGCAAAGTCGGGGACCACATGTCCGTTGCCCCGAACCACAACCGATCGCCAAGCTTTCAGGTCTTTCTTGCCGGTATGGCAGACCTTGTCCAACGCTTCTCGGAGGAGACGCCACCATGAAGGTCAACGGCACGCCCACCCGCACCATCTGGCTGGCCGAGGACGGCCACACGGTGGAGATCATCGACCAGACGCGCCTGCCGCACCATTATGAGGTCACCCAGCTGACCACGCTCGGCGACGCCTGTCGGGCGATCAAGGACATGCTGGTGCGCGGCGCGCCCCTGATCGGCGCCACGGCGGCGCACGGCATGGCGCTGGCCATGCGCGGCGATCCGTCCGACGTTGGGCTGACCACCGCCTACGACCGCCTGTTCGCCACCCGGCCGACGGCGGTCAACCTGCGCTGGGCGCTGGACGACCTGCGCGCGCGCCTGACCCCGTTGCCCCCCGAACAGCGCGCCGCCGCCGCTCGCGCCCGCGCGGTGGAGATCTGCGACGAGGACGTGGCCCTGAACGAGTCCATCGGTGACCACGGCCTCGCCGTCTTCCGCACCCTGTGGCAGCGAAAAGGCAAACCGGAGCGGTTCAACGTGCTGACCCACTGCAACGCCGGCTGGCTGGCGACGGTGGACTGGGGCACGGCGCTGGCGCCTATCTACAAGGCGCACGACGCCGGGATTCCGGTCCATGTGTGGGTGGACGAGACGCGGCCGCGCAACCAGGGCGCCAGCCTGACGGCGTGGGAACTGAACCAGCACGGCGTGCCGCACACGGTGATCGTCGACAACGCCGGCGGCCACTTCATGCAGCACGGCATGGTCGACGTGTGCATCGTTGGCACCGACCGCACGACGTCCACCGGCGATGTCTGCAACAAGATCGGCACCTACCTGAAGGCGCTGGCGGCCAAGGACAACGGCGTGCCGTTCTATGTCGCCCTGCCCAGCCCGACCATCGACTGGACGGTCCGGGACGGCGTGGCCGAAATCCCCATCGAGGATCGCGGCCCCGATGAGGTGCAGTGCCTGTGGGGCCGGCTGGAGTCGGGTGAGACCGCCTGGATCACGGTTACGCCAGAGGGCAGCCCGGCCGCCAACCCGGCCTTTGACGTGACCCCGTCACGGCTGGTGACCGGCCTGATCACCGAACGCGGTGTCTGCGCCGCCAGCGCCGAGGGCCTCGCCGGCCTGTTCCCGGAGCGGGCGGCGGCATAGCGGCAACATACAAGCGATTTCTTCGTGAGCGGCCGGAACTCGCACTCCGTCATTGCGAGGAACGAAGTGACGAAGCAATCCAGGGCGAATACATCATGAACATGCCCTGGATTGCTTCGCCCCGCCAGTTTCGCGAGGCGAAAAAGGCGGGGCTCGCAATGACGGGTTTTGTGCGGGCCTCTACCCGGGGGGCCGTCTCGACGATGGGCGCCCGTTCACCCGATTGCCCTGTGCCGAGCGCGGTTGTCCCTTCCCCCACCGCCCCTTGGTCCCTATAGTCCGCCCCTTCCCCCAGCCGCCCGGAGGCATCGGACCAGGCGGCCCCATCGCTCGCCCCATCGCTCGAAGGCAAGGACCAGGCGACCATGACCCAGGCATCCGTCTCTTCCGTTCCCACCACCGCGCCCGGCGCCGACCCCGATCGCATCGGCGTCATGATCTGCGGCCACGGCAGCCGCGACGACGCGGCGGTCGAGGAGTTCAATCGGCTCGCCGTGCACCTGCGCGAGAAGTTCCCTGACGTCCCGGTGGAAAGCGGATTCCTGGAGTTCGCCCGCCCGATCATCCGCACCGGCCTGGAAAAGCTGAAGGCCGCCGGGGTCACCCGCATCCTGGCGGTGCCGGGCATGTTGTTCGCCGCCGGTCACGTCAAGAACGACCTGCCGTGGGAGATCAACAGCTTCGCCGCCGAGAACCCCGACCTGCGGGTCGAGTTCGGCCGCGACCTGGGCATCGATCCGAAGCTTCTGAAGGCCGCCCGCGCCCGCATCGAGGAGGCCGAGGCCGCCGCCCCCACCCAGGTCGACCGCAAGGACACTTTGTTGATGGTGGTGGGGCGCGGCACCAATGACTCCGACGCCAATTCCAACATCAGCAAGGTGGCTCGCATGTTGTGGGAGGGCCTGGGTGTCGGCTGGACCGAGGTTTCGTATTCCGGCGTCACCGCGCCATTGGTTGATGCCGGGCTGGCGCACGCCGCCAAACTGGGCTACCGGCGCATCATCGTCTTCCCCTACTTCCTGTTCACCGGCGTTCTGGTGCGGCGCATCTACGACTGGGCGGACGAGGCCGCCGCCGCCCATCCCGAGATCGAGATCCTCAAGGCGCCCTACCTGAACGACCATCCGTTCGTGATCGAAAGCTTCGTCGACCGCGTCAACGATATCCTGGCCGGCACCACGGCCATGAACTGTCAGCTCTGCAAGTACCGGGAACAGGTGATCGGCTTCGAGGGCGATGTCGGCGCCGTCCAGGCGGGGCACCACCACCATGTGCGTGGCGCCGGCACGGACGCCGATCATGGTCATCATCACGACCATGGCCATGGCCATGGGCACCATCATCACCATCACCACCATAACTGAAACGGGCGTCGGGCCGAGCCCGTCGGCCGCCCCTGCAGCGCCACCCCACGCATTCAAGCTTCCGGGGGAGGGGGGGCAGAGTGGCGCGCCGGTCGGCGCCCCATGGGCTTGAACGGTCGCACTCGATGACCTTTGGTATGCACCCGGCCGCGAAATCGATACGCTGATGGAACGCCAATGACAGACGATTGGAACGCACTGCCATGACGGCCAGAAGCACGCCGGTGTTCGTGGTCCTCAACCAGACCGGCCTGGCAACGGCGCGGCGCATCGCCCCCATCCTGCCCGGCGCCGAGGTGCACGGCCTGATGGGCCGGGTCGAGGGGGCGGACGCCGTGTTCACCGGCACCGTCGAACACCTGCGGGCGCTGTTCCGGATGGGGCGGCCGATCCTCGCCCTGTGCGCCAGCGGCATCATCATCCGCGCGCTGGCGCCCTTGCTGTTGGACAAGCGTGCCGAGCCGCCGGTGCTGGCGCTGGCGGCCGACGGCTCGTGCGTGATCCCGCTGCTGGGCGGGCACGTGGGCGCCAACGCCCTGGCGCAGCGCCTCGCCGCGTCGTCCGACATGCCGGTCTGCCTGACCACTGCCGGCGACGTGGCGGCCGGTGTTGCCCTGGATGCCGTGCCCGACGGCTGGCGGATCGAGAACCCGCAGGCGGCGCGCCCGGCCATGGCGGCGCTGATCGACGGCGAGCCGGTCGGCCTTTCCAGCGACGTCGACGATGGCTTGCTTGCCTGGCTGACGGGCGGCGCCGCGCCGTTTGTCCGGGTGGCGACCGAAGACGACGCCGGTGCCGACATTCCGGTCGTGTGCGTCTCCGACCGCCTGGACCCCGCCCCGGCCGACCGCCCCGACGACCCCGCGCAGAAGGCGGCGCCCCTGATCCTGCGCCCGCCGACCCTGGCCCTCGGCGTCGGCTGCGCGCGCGGCTGCCCGCCCGGCGAGCTTGAGAACCTGGCGCGCGAGGCGCTGGCGCACGGCGGCCTGTCGGTGGACTCGGTGGCCTGCGTGGTCTCCATCGACGACAAGACCGACGAGCCGGCCGTGCTGGCCCTGGGCGCGACGCTGGGGGTTCCGGTGCGGTTCTTCGACGCCGCGACGCTGGAACGCGAGGCCCCCCGGCTGGCCAACCCGTCCGAGACGGTGTTCCGCGAGGTGGGCTGCCACGGCGTTTCGGAGGGCGCGGCGCTGGCCGCCGTCGGGCCGGCCGGCACTTTGGAGGTTCCCAAGCGCAAGAGCCTGCACGCCACCTGTGCCGTGGCGCGCGCGCCGGCCGGCATTACGCCCGATCTGGTGGGCCGCCCGCGCGGCACCCTGTCCATCGTCGGCATCGGCCCGGGGGCCGACGCCTGGCGCACGCCCGAGGCCAGCGCGGCCATCGCCGCCGCCACCGATCTGGTGGGCTACCGGCTGTATCTCGACCTGCTCGGCGAGGCGCAGGTCGGCAAGGCCCGCCACACGTCGGAACTCGGCGCCGAGAGCGAGCGCACGGCCCTGGCCCTGAACCTGGCGGCAAAAGGGCGGCGCGTGGCCCTGGTGTGCTCGGGCGATCCGGGCATTTACGCGCTGGCGACGTTGGTGTTCGAGACCATGGAGCGGGAGGACCGCACCGACTGGAACCGGATCGCCATCACGGTCTGCCCCGGCGTATCGGCCATGCAGGCCGCCGCCGCGCGGGTGGGGGCGCCGCTGGGGCATGACTTCTGCGCCATCTCGCTGTCGGACCTGCTGACGCCGGCCGAGGTGATCGAACGCCGCCTGGCCGCCGCCGCCGAGGGCGATTTCGCCGTGGCGCTGTACAACCCGGTCTCGCGCCGGCGCCGTGACCTGCTGCCGCGCGCGCGGGAGATCCTTCTACAACACCGACCGGCTGAGACGCCCGTCGTCCTCGCCCGCAATCTGGGGCGCACGGGCGAGGACGTGGCGGTCACGACGCTGGCGGACCTCGACGTCGCCGACGTGGACATGCTGACCACGGTGTTGGTCGGCTCCAGCGAGACCCGCCGGTACGGATCCCGCGTCTACACACCGCGCGGGTACGCTCGCAAACGCCTGCCGGGCGCCGCCGCTCTCCAGCCGGACCCGGAGCAGGACACGTGACCGTCCACTTCATCGGTGCCGGCCCCGGCGCGCCCGACCTGATCACCGTGCGCGGGCAGGCGCTGATCCGGCGTTGCCCGGTGGTTCTGTACGCCGGGTCTCTGGTGCCGCGCGCGGTGCTGGACGAGGCGGCGCCCGACGCCCGCATCGTCGACACCGCGCCCCTGCACCTCGACCAGATCATGGCGGAGATACGGGCCGCCCACGACGCCGGCCATGATGTGGCCCGGGTGCATTCGGGAGACCCCGGCCTGTACGGTGCCATTGGCGAGCAGATCCGGCGGCTGGACGCCCTGGGCATCCCCTGGGAGATCGTGCCCGGTGTGCCGGCCTTCGCCGCCGCCGCCGCCACCCTGGGCCGCGAGCTGACCCTGCCCGGCGTGTCGCAAACGGTGATCCTGACCCGCACCGCGACCCGCAGTTCGGCCATGCCGGCCGGCGAGGATCTGGAAACGCTGGGGCGCGGCGGCGCGACCCTGGCCATCCACCTGTCGATCACCAACCTGGCCAGCGTGGTCCGCGACCTGACGCCGCACTATGGGGCGGACTGCCCCGTGGCCGTGGTCCATCGCGCGTCCTGGCCGGACGAACAGGTGCTGACCGGCACGCTGACCACCATTCGGGACACGGTAAAGGCCGCCGGCATCACCCGCACGGCGCTGATCCTGGTGGGGCGGGTGCTGGATCCGGAGGCGGCGTTCTCCGACAGCCGGCTCTATGCCGCCGACCACCATCACGTCCTGCGGCCGCGCTCCGGTTGACCGCGCGCATGGCGCGGACATAGTACAGCCATCATGTTCGGGGACATCCGGTCTAGTCGCACTGTCTCCGCCGCCCGACGATGGAAGCCCGCCATGTCCCGCTCCGTTCCCCTGTCCGCCCTGGTCTCCGCCCTCGTCCAACAGCCGTGGAGTTGGTTCCACGTTGCCTGGACCCATCCCGTGGCCATGATCTGCATGGTCCTTGGCCTTGTGGCGATGACGCTTGAGAACGTCGGTGTGCCCGACGTGGCGGTGTTCGGCGAGGCCGTCACCCTGCGGTACCTGGTCGACATCGGGCTGATGATCGCCGGTGTCGGGTTTTTCGGTGCCCTGGCCACGGAATGGGGCCTGCGCCGCACCGGCTGGTGGCCCCGCCAACAGCGCCTTTTCGCCACCGCCGTCATCGTCGGCGTCGGCGCCTTTTCGCTGTACGGGATGCCCGACGCCTTTCTGGCGCGCCTGTACCCCTATCTGTTCTGGCAGGGGGCGGCCATTGCCCTGACGCTCTACTTCGCCTTCCGCCCGCCGCGCGAGGCGCCACCGGAAACCGCCGCGTTGGTCGGCTGGTATGGCGGGCTGCGGGTGATGCTGAGCGCCGGAACCACGTGGCTGCTGGCGAGTCTCCTGGGGGCGGGCGTGACGGTGGCGCTGTTCGCGCTCGACGAACTGCTGGGGATCGACATGCCCGACGAGGTGATCGTCGAGGTGTGGATCCTGGCCTACGGGCTGGTGTGGCCGATGGCCTTCCTCGCCGGGGCCGAGCGCGCCCTGCCCGAAGACGTGCGCGACCGCCCGCCCATCCCGGAAACACCGCCCCGGTGGATCGCCGTCACCGTCGGCTGGGCGCTGATCCCGCTGGCCCTTCTGTATCTCGCGATCCTGTACGTCTATCTCGTGCAGCTTATGTTCGGCATGGCCACCGACCTGGTCAGCGTGGCCGGCCTGAACGCGGCCTATCTGGCGTTCGGCGTCGCCACCCACACCGCCGCCCTGCCGTTGGCGCGGGCGGGCAATACCCTGGCCCTGGTCTACCGCCGGATCTTCCCCTGGAGTATCCCGCTGCCGCTGTCGGCGCTGATCTGGGCGGTGTCGGTGCGCCTGTTCGAGTACGGCATGACCGAGCCGCGCGCGATCCTGACGGTCGTCGTGCTGTGGCTGGGGTTGCTGCTGTTGGTGTGGATGGTGCGCGGGGCGGCCGCCGGTCCGGCGACGCCGGTCGGCCTGTTGGGGGTGTTGCTGCTGTTCTCGGGCAACGGCCACTGGGGCGCGCAGGCGCTGTCCATGGGCAGCCAGTACCGCGCCTTGAACGGCCTGTTGCAGGAGCACGGCATGATCAACGAGGCGGGGCAGGCCGTGCCCGCCGACGAGACGGTGCCCGACGACGATCAGGCCCGCATGGCCGCCCTGCTCCATTTCTTCGAGGACCGGGGCAGCAACTTCCGGCTGGCGGCCCTGTTCCCCGACGACCATATGACCGCACCGGAGCGGATCGCCTACCTGGACATCGACCGGCGGACGGTCGCCCTGGACCGCCAGGAGCGGTTTGCCGTGAACGTCGAACCGCCCAGGAACGCCGTCGCGGTGACCGGGTTCGACACGGTGGTCCGCCTCACAAAGTATGGCGCGGGGTTGGATGATGGCCATCCGATCCAGGTCGGCCCTGTTTCGCTGGTGTTCGATGGTCCGTCCGTCACCGTGCACCCGGACCCGGCAAGCGGGGCGGCGGGACCGTTGCTCCGGTTGGACTTGACGCCGGTGGTGACCACCGCCTTCGAGACCCGCGCCGGATCCGGGGAGCCGGACGTGGGCTATGTCGATCTGCGGCCCGAGGCCATGCAGGTGGACGCCGGGGACGGGGCCGGCTGGCGGGCGCGGCTGGCGGTGGATCAGCTTGTGGTGTGGCACGACGGCCGGGAGGCAGCCGACGGCGCCACGATTCACGGGCTGGAGGGCCTGTTGCTGCTCGACGCGCCGGACGGCCAGCCGTAACGGGTCGCGCAACCCAATCGTGCCGTACCAGACTCGGGCCGCGATCCCGCTGTGGCGCGAATCGGTCGCGCGCCTTGGATCGTCAGGCCAGATGATGTGAGCCGGTATCGCCCGGACGCGGCGCATATTGTTTATGCCGTGTGCATTGACCGAGGCCGACGGTCAGAATTACGAAAAACGAAGAATCCTTCGCATACACGAAAAAGGCGTTAAACCGGTTCGACACCATCAGATATAGGGGGCATCGGCGGATGTCTCGGTTTTCCTCCACTAAATGGTGGAGGGATGCCCAGCGATTTTCCAAACGCCGCCCGCCTTTCCTCCACCAAATGGTGGAGGGATGCCCAGCGAACTTCCAAACGCCGCCCGCCTTTGCTCCACCAAATGGTGGGGTAACCATCAGATGGATAGAATTCTTCTCAACTTTTCGAAAAACTGTGAGCAGCAGGACCGCTTGGGGCGCAAACAGAAGGTGGCGTGCAGTGCGGCTGCGTTGGCCGAGGGCGTGGCTTTGAGGGACCGACGTCCACCGGATTGTCCGACACGATGGGTCGGAACCGAATCCTTGGAACGGGTCCTGGCTGTATTGGGTCAGCGCGCATCTGCAGGCGATACGCCGATGCCTGAGGACCGTGAAAGCAGCACCGTGAACGCGCGGAAGTTTTTTTTGTCATCGGCTGGGGGGGGTGACTCTGCGGTCGATGGATGACCACACGGCGGACCGCCCGCTTGACGGGGCGTCCCGAACGACCAAACGAGACAGGAGACCACCATGACACTGATGAAGAAGGCGGCTTTGTTCGCGGGCGCGGCCGCGCTGGGCGGCGTGTTGGCTTCGGCCCCGGCGCAGGCGGCGGTTGTCGACATGTACCACGGGACCACGGGTGAATACGCCACCTACCGTGGCCACGAGACGACGTTCTGGACGGGCAAAATTCTCAAGTACGAGGAGGACTTCGAGGACGAGACCCTTGGGGTGTCCGAAACGATTGCGACCTCGGGCCCCGGCGTCGGAACGTTTACGTCGACGGTGGCCGGGCAGCACGACAAAAAGATCGGTATCTTTGACCAAACCGGGCCGCAGGACGGCTACAATGCCGCGAGCCACGGTCGCTATGATGTCACCAACGGTATCTCCAACAATGGGCGGTGGCTTGATAGTTACGATTCCAAAGAGGTCACCTGGACCCTTACCAGCCTGACGTCGTTCGACTCGATCTCCTTCTGGATGACGGACGTGAACGACGTCAACGGGTCGCTCACCTTCAATGAGGGCGCGGGGAGCACCGAAACGATCATCGAGTTCCCCGGCGCCGGTGGCTCCGCCAGCAATGCGTCTCTGTTCTTCATCAGCATCGTCCTGGACGCGGCCGTGACGGAATTCACCTTCGAGGCGGCATCCAGTACCGATGGGTGGGGTATCGACGACATCAAGGTTGGCGCCACGCCGCTGCCGGCCGCCGCGTGGTTCATGCTGACGGCGCTGGGCGGCCTCGTCGGCACCCGCTGGCTGAAGCGTGATGGCGCGGCCCAGAACGCGTAACACAACACGCATCGTATCCCCCACACGACTGTGCCGGGGGCAACGCCTCCTCAAGATGGGGCGATGAAACGGGAAAGGGGGCCTTCGGGCCCCCTTTTCTGCTTCAACACGGGAGTCTGGGGGTGTTGGCCCTGGCCCAGGTCGCCGGATAAAGACCTTCGTCGAAAGGGGAATGAACCGCCCCGGATTCGCCGGAGGCTCCAGAGTTCGACAGGATCGAGCCATGAGCAAGGCCCCGGCCGTGGTGGAGCGCAAGCCGATCATCGTCTGGTCGTGCGTTTGGCAGGCAGGCCTGTCCGCCATCATGAGGTAGGCACTTGCATGGAACATGTGTGGTTGACGCACAGACCGTGCCGGCCTATAAAACGCGCTTTCCGAACGAGGGACGAAGAGCCCAGGGCACCTTTTTGCCCGGCGGGTGCGACGGCCGTCGCGATGCGCCGTGACCGGTCTTCGGAGTCCCGACCTCTTCGACACCACCCTCTCACGAGCACAGGGAAAGCGAGCATCCATGGCCAATCATAAGTCGGCGAAAACGCGAATCCGCCGCAACGACCGCCGTTTCGCCATCAACCATTCCCGTATCAGCCGCATCCGCACCTTCATCAAGAAGGTGGAAACGGCCCTGGCCACCGGCGACGCCGAACAGGCCCGCGCCGCCTTTCGCGTGGCGCAGCCGGAAATTCATCGCGGCGTGACCAAGGGTGTCCTGCACCGCAACACGGCCGCTCGCAAGATCGCGCGCCTGTCCGCGCGGGTGAAGGCGCTGGACAGCTAACGTCCGGCGCGCCAATGCGCGGCGGCGGAGCGGAGCGTGGACAGCGGGCCGGTGTGGGGCCCGCTGATTGTAGTATGGAGCCGGTCGTCCGATGAGCGGCAACCTCGCCAGACCCTTCGCCAAGACATCCGCCAAGAGCCGGGCGCGCCCGCGCGGGTGGTGGATTCCGTACGCCTTCGTGGCCGGCTTCGCGGTGGTGCTGATCGCCAACGGGACGCTGCTCTATTTCGCCCTGACGACGTTCTCCGGCCTGTCCACCCAGCAAGCCTACGTCAAGGGGCTGGCCTACAACGACCGCGTGGCCGACGCCCAGGCCCAGGCCGCCCTCGGCTGGTCGTGGGACATGGACCTTGTGGCCGTCGATGTGCCCCAGACCGATCCAACGCGCCGCATCGCCACGGTGCGCGCCAGCGGTCGCGACGCCGCCGGAAACCCGCTGGATGGCGCGGCCCTGACGGCGACCATCCGGCGGCCGACCGAGCAGGGCTTCGATCAGACGGTGACTCTCCCGCCCGTCGGGCCTGGCGCCTACGAGGCCCGCGTCTCCCTGCCCAAACCGGGGCAGTGGGACATTCTGCTGACGGCGCGGCGGAATGACGATGTGTTCACAGTGCGACGCCGGCTCATGGCGGAGTGACACCCGTGATGGACACCGCCGCCCAGGCCGGGACGGAGACCTGCCGCCATTGCGGCGACCCCGTCGGACCCGGTGCGGCGGCGGCCGGTCACGCGGGGTTTTGTTGCCCGGGCTGTGCCGCGGCGTATGAACTGGTGAACGGCCTGGGGCTCGACCGCTATTACGAGCGGCGCTGCCTGGACCCCGAGGTCCGCTCTCTGAAGCCGGAGACCGAACCCGGCGCGATCCCGGACTACGCGGTGCATGTCACCACCACCGACAGCGGCGAGGCCAGCCTGTCTCTGCTGGTCGAGGGGCTGCATTGCGCGGCCTGCGTGTGGCTGATCGAGCGCCTGCTGGCGCGCCAGCCGGGGGTAACCCATGCCCGCGTGAACATGACGACGCGGCGGCTGACCCTGCGTTGGGTGCCGGAGACGGGCGAAGCCGGGACCGACGCCCCCGACCTGGGGGCGCGGCGCATTCTCGACCCCGTGCTGACGGTGGGCTACCGGCTGGTGCCCTACGATCCGGAGACGGTGGAGCGCGACACCGACCGCACCGAACGCACGCTGTTGCGCGCCATGGCCGTCACCGGCTTCGCCGCCGGCAACGTCATGCTGTTCTCCGTCGCCGTCTGGTTCGGCGGCGATATGGGACCGGCCACCCGCGACTTCATGCACTGGCTGTCGGCGTTGATCGCCCTGCCGGCGATCGCCTACGGCATTCGTCCGTTCGCGCGCTCGGCCGTCACCGCGCTGCGGGCCGGCCGCGCCAACATGGACGTGCCGATCACCCTGGCCGTGCTGCTGGCCGCCGGCATGAGCGTGTGGGAGACGGCGCGCGGCGGGCCACACGCCTATTTCGACGCGGCGGTCATGCTGCTGTTCTTCCTGCTGATCGGTCGCTTCCTGGACAGCCGGGCGCGCGGCCGCGCGCGCTCGGCGGCCGAGCGTCTTCTGGCGCTGGGGGGCGCGGCCGTCACGGTGATCGATCCCGATGGCCATGCCCGGTCCGCGCGGCCGCACGAGGTGCCGGTGGGCGCGACGGTGCTGGTGGCCGTGGGCGAGCGGGTGGGCGTCGACGGTGTGGTGGCCGAGGGCGTGAGCGACCTGGATGTCAGCCTGATCACCGGCGAGACGGTGCCCGCCCGCGCCGGGCCGGGCGACCGTGTCTTCGCCGGCACGCTGAACCTGTCGGCGCCGGTGCAGGTGCGCGTGGACGCGGTTGGCGAGCGCACCCTGCTGGCCGAGATCGTGCGCATGATGGAGGTGGCCGAGCAGGGCCGCGCCCGCACCGTCGCGCTGGCCGACCGGGTGGCGCGGCTGTACGCGCCGGTGGTGCATCTGCTGGCCCTGGCGGCGTTCCTGGGCTGGTGGCTGGCCGGCGGGCTGCCCTGGCAGGAGGCGGTGTTGATCGCGGCGGCGGTGCTGATCATCACCTGCCCGTGCGCGTTGGCGCTGGCGGTGCCTGTGGTGCAGGTGATCGCCAGCGGCCGGTTGCTGCGCGCCGGGGCGTTCCTGAAGGCCGCGACGGCGCTGGAACGGCTGACCGAGGCCGACACCGTGGTCCTGGACAAGACCGGAACCCTGACCGTCGGCCGCCCGGCGCTGGTGACCGGCCCGGGGCAGGGCTGGACGCCGGACGACCTGCGGCTGGCCGCCGGCCTGGCCGCCAGCAGCCGCCATCCCCTGGCCCGCGCCGTCGCCGCCGCGTGTCCGGACGCGCCGGCCGTGACGGGCGTCCGCGAGCATCCGGGCGAAGGCTTGTCGTGGGACGGTCCCAACGGTCCGGTGCGGCTGGGCTCGGCGGCGTTCAGTGGGGTCGACGATCTGGGGGCGGGGGACGGCGGGGCTACCGGCCCAGCGTTGTGGCTGCGAGACGGGAGCGAGGCTCCGGCGTGTTTCCGCTTCACCGATCCGCTGCGCCCCGACGCGGCCGAGGTGGTGGCGGCGTTGCGCGCGCGGGGCCTGACGGTGGAGATGCTGTCCGGCGATCGGCCGGAGGCGGTCGCCCGGGTGGCGGCGGACGCCGGCATCGAGTCCTGGCGGGGTGGCTGTACGCCGGCCGACAAGCTGGCCCGCCTGCAGGCGCTACGGGACCAGGGGCGCCGGGTACTGATGGTGGGCGACGGCCTCAACGACGCGCCGGCGCTGGCGGCGGCGCACGTTTCCGCCTCGCCGGCCAGCGCCATCGACATCAGCCAGACCGCCGCCGACGTGGTGTTCCGGGGCGAGAGGCTGGCGCCCGTGGTGACGGCGCTCGACGTGGCCCACCGCGCCGACCGTCTGGTGCGGCAGAACCTGGCGCTGGCGCTTCTGTACAACGCGGTGACCGTGCCCCTGGCCCTGGCCGGACTGGTGACACCCCTGATCGCCGCCGTGGCCATGAGCACGTCGTCCCTGGTCGTCACCGTCAACGCCATGCGTTTGATGCGCAGCCGGGGAGAGAAGACATGAACGCGCTGCTGTTCCTCATTCCCATGGCGCTGTTGCTGGGTCTGGCCGGCTTGGTGGCGTTCCTGTGGGCGCTGCGCAGCGGCCAGTTCGATGACCTGGACGGCGCCGCGCATCGTATCCTGTTCGATGAGGACGACGACGAGACCGATCGGCCCGACCCGCCAACGCGGCAGGGGTGAGTGTGGCCCGTGTTCATTGGAGGGCGTTCGAAAGAGGTCTACCGCATATCAGCGGATTGTGATATGCCTTGATCTGGATCAAGAGCATGGAACGCATCCGGAACGATCCGCGTGGCCGGGTGCAGGAGAACCGATCATGGCCCGTTCCTCCGTCACGGCCCTGCACACGGGGACACCGGCGGACACCGACACCTGCCCGGCCGCGCGCCCTGGCGTACGTGCCCCCGGACGTGGCCCCTGCGGCCATTGCGACCTGGGACCGCTGGCCTTCTGCGACGGGTTCGCGCCGCGCACCGTCTCCAACCTGTGGCGCGTCCAGTGCACCGTGCCGTTCGAGGCGCACGACACCCTGTTCCGCGAGGGCGACCCGGGCGTTGCCGTCTACAGCATCGTCTCCGGCGCGGTGAAGGTCTACAAGCTGATGCCGGACGGCCGCCGGCAGATCACCGCGTTCTTTTTCCGGGGCGACATGTTCGGCTTCTGCCTCGGCGGCAGCTACGCCTACACGGCGGAGGCGATCACCCCGGTCGGGGTATGCCGGCTGCCCATGCAGCGGCTGAACGATTTGGCGAACACCGCGCCGGAGGTCCAGGACCGCATCGTCCGGCGCATGACCGCCAAGCTGGCGCAGTTCCACGACCATGTGCTTCTGCTGGGGCGCAAGACGGCGCGGGAACGGGTGGCGACGTTCCTGCTCGGCCTGTCGGACCGTGCGCGGCGGCGGGGCGAGCCGGGCTCGCCCTTGACGCTGCCCATGGGGCGCGCCGACATCGCCGATCACATCGGCCTGACGGTGGAAACCGTCAGCCGCGCCATGACCCGGTTCAAGCGCGAGGGCCTGCTCGACCTGCCCAGCGCCAGCCAGGTCAGCATCCGCCAGCCCGACGCCCTGCGCGCCATCGCCGAGGGGGCGACCGGGGGGTGACCGGCGGTCCCGTGCGGTGACCGCGCCGGAGAATCCGACCAGAATGGCGCTGTGGTGCGTTGAGACCGGTCAGACGGCCTCCTACTGGCAGATCACCCAGTCCGACAGCCGCTGCATTGAGGACCTGATGTCGCGCCATGGCGCCACGGCCTGCTAGGTCGACTTGGCCTGGGACGAACGCAACACGTTCACCCCGGCGGCGCAGGGCGAGCACATCGCTGGCCAGCTGAACGCGCGCAGCCTCACCCGCGTACCCAACGCGAGCCACCGCCGCCAGGACGACGCTCCCGTGGCGGTCCTTGCGACTCCTGAACTGAGCCGGCAAGGGTCAAAGAAAGCGCCCTAAACGCGGATCACGCACACTCGATGTCCTGAATCTCCATGGCGCTTAACAATCAGGATCATGACGGGGACGTTACTCCCCCGATCAATAATCTGTTCGACGGAGTACATCGAATCCAGCACTTTCGGATTGGCGCCGGAGGCCCCGGTGGCTTCGACGACACGCATGTTTCCTTCGGGCTTGGTTTGCGCAACATAGGATTCCACGATGGCGACGTGTCCAGGACCACGCAAAACCGAATTTCCCTTCATCCAGACCAGAAGATCACCTTGCCGCACGTCGGCCGGATCATTGATGGCCTTGGCGGGATTGTAGTATGAGGCAGCGCTTGTGTTGCGAACCTTTGCTGCGGAGTACGCGAATTTGTTGCAGGCAATCAGATAGTTGGTGACGAGGCCGGAGCAATCGATACCGAGATGTTGATCGCAGTAGTTCTGAAGAACAGGCTGAGTGACGCTGTTGACCTTTTTTGAACGCACGGCCCACTCCAGCGCAAGCTCGTAATCTTGCGGCGCGCCCTTACCCATAGCCGCGTTTCGGATGCGCTCTTTGTTGTGTTGGAACCATTGGTTTGTTCTTGAGCCGCGCGTCACGAGATTATAGTCATCCCTTTGATCTGTCCCCTCATTCCAGTTCATCATGAAGTATTTCCTAAGCGCAACCCGGTAGGTCACGGTTTGGCACATCTGCTTGGCAGGATTATCGATACCGTGCTGGACCCTGAGAGCCTGATACTGCCTCAAGAATTCTACGGGCGTCGGCACGGGCCTTATTTGGCACATCCGCGTGGCAGGATTATCGATACCGTGCTGGACCCCGAGAGCCTGCAACTGCCTCCAGAATTCAGTGGGCGTCGGCATGGGCCTTCTCCTTCTCTGGCTTGCTCGGACCAATCGTCGAGATTGTCATCGGGTCGGCGTGGTCGGACGATAGACTGGTGGGCGCACCCCATCGACTCTGTGGCCGGCTCAACGGGGACGGTCGCCATCAACAGTCTTGGCAGGCAAAGGGTCCAAACAGTCCTGTTCTGGAGCCGAATCCGCCGTTTCAAGCATTCTTGCCCGCGACATCGACCCCGCAGGAATTTTCTGCGTCACGCAAATATCGCTTGGCGATATCTTGGCCAAAACGAAATAGGACCGGGAAACTCGCTCCGGTTCGTCCATATTTTCGTGGACGTGCACCGGCACGATGACCGCGACAGGCCATTTTTGTCCGTCACGATCAGCGATCCGCCATTCGGCCTCATCGCCCAAATGCGACATCTGGCGCGTCACGTAGTCGTGATAGTCAAGGGGATATACTTGTTGCGTCGGCGTGACAATGTCGATTGACTGCCGACCGGACCCGACGTGCCGGATAATTAGACTAAATTCGAACGCACCAGGACACGCAGTGTACGGCGTGCTGTTTGGATCGGTCTGATCAATGTATTCCTTGCACGAGGGGCCACCAAGATCCGTGAATACCGACGCAGTATTAGGAACCGGGCGCGTGGTCTGGGTTTTTCCACCGGTCAGGGAGACCGCTAACGCAATTGCGCCCAGGCCGACGATGCCGCCGATGGATCGCATCATCCAAGTGTTCCTTCTCACGAGGGCGACGGCCGGTCCGAAAGCACCCGCGTCGAGGGCAGAACGGCCCCCTCGCTGTCTTTGATCTTGCCGCTTTCCCTGCAGAATGGCAAGGCGTCAACCAACCGCCGTGATGCCGCCTCGCCGTCGTACCGTGATCCGTTGGGAGCCGATGCTGACACGCGCCTAGGGGTGCGGCACGATGCGGGTCCCCGTGTTCGTCTGCCCCCGCGGAGGCTCCCATGTCCCACGACCTCATTCGCCTGTCGGCCCGTCAGGTGCTGGCCCTGCTCACGCGCGGTGAGGTGTCTCCTCTCGATCTGATCGACGCCGCCCTGGCGCGTCATGCCGCCGTCGACGGGGCCGTGAACGCGGTGCCGACGCTGTGCGCGCGCCGGGCCCGGGACGCGGCCCGTTGGATCATGGAGACTCCGGAGGGGTTGGACGTGGCCGGGCCGGGCTGGCTGGCCGGGCTGCCCATCCTGATCAAGGACATGACGGACGTGGCGGGGGTGCGCACCACCTATGGCTCGCCGCTGTTCGCCGAGCATGTGCCGGACCGCTCAAACCTGTTGGTCGAGACGCTGGAACGGCGCGGCGCGGTGGTCCTGGGCAAGACCAACACGCCGGAATGGGCGGCCGGGGGTGTGACGTTCAACGCCGTCTTCGGTACCACCCGCAATCCTCACGACGCGCGGTTGACGAGCGGCGGGTCATCGGGCGGCACGGCGGCGGCGCTGGCGACGGGCATGACCTGGTTGGCCACGGGGTCGGACATGGGCGGCTCGCTGCGCATCCCGGCGGCCTTCTGCGGGGTCGTGGGACTGCGGCCAAGTCCCGGCCGGGTGGCGCGCGGGCCGGTCAAGGACCCGTGGGACCCGCTGGCGGTCGAAGGCCCGATGGCCCGCGACGTGGCCGACTGCGCGCTGTTTCTGGACGCCCTGGCGGGGGCCGCCGCCGCCGATCCGCTGGCCCTGGAGGCGCCGGACACGCCGTTCCTGGCCGCCGCCGAGCGCCCCCAGGCGCCGCGCCGCGTCGGCTGGAGCCCGGACCTGGGCCTGTGGCCGGTGGAGCCGGAGATCGTCGACATCTGCGCCCGGGCGGTGGCCCGGTTCGAGGACGCCGGCTCTATCGTGGATGCGGCCTGCCCGGACTTTGCGGGCGCGCGGGAGGTGTTCCACGTCCTGCGGGCCGATGCGTTCGTGACCGCGCTGGCGCCGCTCCGCGAGGCGCATCCGGACTTCATGAAGCCCGAGGTCGTGTGGAACATCGACGAAGGGCTGGCCCAGACTCAGAGCGATCTGTCGGAGGCGAAACGCGGTCGCGCGGCCTTGGCGGCGCGTGTCGCGGCGTTCTTCGAGACCCACGACTTGCTGGCCTGCCCGACGACGGTGGTGCCGCCGTTTCCGGTCGGGCAGCGCTCTGTCGAGTCGGTGGGCGGCCACCGCTTCGAGACCTACATGGACTGGTTCGGCATCACCTACACGCTGACCCTGACTGGGTGTCCGGTGATCTCGATTCCGTGTGGTTGGACGGCGGCCGGGCTGCCGGTGGGCCTGCAACTGATGGCTCCGCCGCGCGCCGAGGCGGCGTTGTTCTCCTATGCGGCGCTGCTGGAGGGGTTGCTCGGGCTGCCAAAGGGGCCGGTGGATCCGAGGTCAGGGGCTGCGCCATGATGGATGACCGCAGCGCGCAGTCGTTTCGGACGCGTATCCGTTTTCCGTGTCCAAACGTTGCCAGACGGACAGACGATCCATAACGCCTTCCCTGACAGGAGGTTCCGGCCATGAAGCTGAACTACGACCCGGAGACGGATTCCCTGTACATACACTTGGCGGAGCGGCCGTCCGTCGACTCGGAGGAAGTCTCGGACGGCGTTGTGCTCGATTTCGACGCGGATGGCGCCGTGGTGGGCATTGATGTCCAGCACGCCCGCAGCCGTGCGGACCTTGATCGTTTGCTGGTCAACCGGCTGCCCTTGCGCACGTGGGAGGCGGCGTGAAACGCCATCAAGCCCCGCCCCTCACCAATACCGCAACGCGTCCCGGAAGATGTCGGCAAGGTTGGTTTCGTCGGGGTCGCGCGGGGCCTGGACCAGCAGCCGTTTCTGCTTGGCCGCGCCCTCGACCAGCGCCGGGATGTCGGCCTCGGTGTAGCCCAGGGCGCCGATGCCGTTGGGGCAGCCGGTGTTGCGCATGATGTCCGCCAGCCGCGCCGCCAGCGCCTCGCCGCCATGGTCCGGCGTCAGGTTGCGGGTGTCCGCGCCCAGGGCGTGCGCGGCCTGCAAATGCCGCTCCGGGCAGGCCGGGGCGGTGAAGCGGAACGCGGCGGGGGCGTTCACCACCACCGACAAGCCGTGCGGCACCATGGGCGTTTCGTCCTCGTAGCCGGTGGCGACGTAGCGATGGTTCAGCCCGGCGACGGCATAGCTCATGGCGTGCGGGATGTGCACGCCGGCGTTGCCGAAGGCCATGCCGGCCAGGGTCGAGGCGAACATCAGGCCGTCGCGCGCCTCGGTATCGGCCCGGTCGGCGTAGGCCCGTTCCAGATAGCGCCCGCCCAGCTCGATGGCCTTCATGGACCCGATATCGGACCAGGGATTCGAGCCCTGGTAGGGCGGGCGCAGGCCGGGCTCGGCGGGAGTGTCGCGGGTGCGGAAGTCGCGCGCGGTCCAGCTCTCGATGGCGTGGGTCAGCACATCGAGCCCAGTCGAGCACACCACGCCGGTCGGCAGCGTGTCGATGGTGGACGGGTCCACCACGGCGCGCGTCGGCTTCAGGGCGCGATGGGCGATGCCCGTCTTCACGTTTTCCGACACAAAGTCGAAGATCGCCGTGGCCGTCATCTCGCTGCCGGTGCCGCAGGTGGTGGGGCAGGCCAGATGCGGCTTCAGCGGTCCCGGCACCGGCTTGCCCTGGCCCATGGGGGCGTTGACGTAGGCCAGGAAGTCGTTCGGGTACGTGGCGTACAGGTTGGCGGCCTTGCAGGTGTCCATGACCGAACCACCCCCGATCGACACGAACCCGTCGAACCGGCCGTCCACGGCGAACGCGGCGGCCTCGCGGAAAGAGGTGTCGGTCGGCTCGACCCGCACGGCGTCGTAGACCACCACGTCCAGCCCGGCGCGGGCGAGGGCCTCGCGGGCGATGGCCACGTGCTCGGTGGTGGCGAGGTGGCGGTCGGTGAACAGCGCGATCCGGCGCGCGTTAAGGGCCTTGATGTCGTGGCCAAGCTCGCGCAGGGCGCCGCGCCCATATTTCAGGGGCACCGTCTCGACGGTGAAGATGTGCTCACGGGTCTCCGGCGTCGTCATGGGGTGTGTCCTCCCGGTGTCGGTCGGTGGCGGGGCCGCGCCCGGACAGCAATTCGGACACGCCGCTCGCCACCAGGGCGTGACACTTCTGCGCCAGGGCCTTGCGCGATGGGTACGCGGCCGGGTCCACGGGATCGTGCACGATGACCTCGGCGGTCACGGTGCCCAGGCCGAGAACCGTCCACAGGTGCGGCGCCAGGTCCATGTCGCCGTACCAGGCATAGAACGGTCTCCATCCGTAACCGATCGGCAGGCCGTCCAGCCGCGTGTAGGCCAGCGACACCGGCTGGATGCACAAGGGCGGACCGGCCGCCACCGCATCGGGCGCGGCCGCCACCCGGCGGCGCGGCTCGGCCACCGCCAGCAGCGCGCTCTTGAACGGCAGCACGCGGTTGCCGTCATTGCTGGTCCCCTCGGGAAACAGCACCAGGGGCTCTCCTTCCGTCAGCCGCCGGGCGATGTCGTCGCGTCCCTTGCCGGTGCTGGCGCGCTTGCGCTCGACGAACACCGTCCGGCCCAGGCGGGCGAGCAGGCCGAAGCCCGGCCACGTCCCCACCTCGGATTTGGCGACGAATCCGGCGTCGGCCAGGGCGCCCAATACGACAATGTCCAGATAGGACGTGTGATTGGACAAAATCAGCAAGGGCCGCGCCCTGGTGAAGCGGCCGCGCACAAGGCGTACCCGAAGACCGATAATGCGCGTGACGCTCCGCCAGTAGACGCGGGCCAGCCACCGATGGGGCAGGCGCGCGCCCATCAGCGCGGCATAGGGCAGGGCCACGGCCACGGTCCACAACAGGAACAGGGTCAGGCGCAACGCGGCGCGGGCGGGCGACATCATGCCGGATTTCCCTTCCGCCGGATCACAACGCGGAGGACGGGACGGATCGGGCGGTGCGGTCGTAGTGCCGAAGGTACTTCTCGGTCACCAGGTCGGTCTTGACGATGACGCAGACGTCGGTGGTGTTGAACTGGCGGTCGACGTAGGCGCCATCGCCGACAAAGCCCCCCAGGCGCAGGTATCCCTTGATGAGCGGCGGCAGGCCCGCCACCACGCGCCGCGCATTGAGGCTATCGGCGTCCATCAGGTTCATGGGCTGATAGTACTGGGGTAGCACCACCGGACGGATGTCCTCGGGCGCCAGATGGCAGTGGTGCAGGTAGCTCAGCGCGGGGGCCAACGCCTCGACGTCGGTGCCGTGAAGGCTGGCGCAGCCGAACATCAGGCCGACGTCGTGCCGGAACATGTAGGCGGCGATGCCGCGCCACAGCTGTTGCATGGTGTGGCGGTTGCGGTAGCGGGCGTCGACACAGGACCGGCCCAGCTCCATGACCTCGTAAGGCTGCGCCAGAATAGCCGAGATGTCGTATTCCGAGGCCGTGTAGAAGCACCCGGCGCGCTTGGCGTGCTCGCGCCGCATCAGCCGGTAGGTGCCGACGACGCGGTCGCCGCCGGTGCCCTGGGAATGGTCGATGACCAGCAGGTGATCGGCGATCTCGTCGAACGCGTCGAAATCGCGTCCGCACGCCGCTGTTTCCAGGCTCGGCTGGGCCCCCCGCTCACCGTAGAAAATCCGGAATCGCAAGGCCTGGGCGGCGCGAATCTCGTCTTCCGTATCCGCCAGGACGACATCCAGATCGCCCGCGCGCAAATCCCCGAGAGACCCCATCTTATTCCTTGCCCGGATCCATGGTTCCGATACCCCGGCCGTTCGGCACCGGCCCGCCGGCCGCGCCGGGACGCCGGCGGGCCGTGATCAGGCGGGGCCGTGCAGGCCGATCGGCGAATGATGCCGGACCATGATCCCTCGTTGCAAGAGCGTGCCAGGACCGGCCGATCACGCTCGGACGCGCGTCTGGGCGCAACGGCATGTCCCTCGCTGTCCGCTGTCGATGACCGGCGGCGCCGGTCCTGGGCGTCCCGGTGCCCCTAGGATGCGCCATCGCCAGTGTCGTCCTTGATGGCCAAACCGTAAAGCTCCAGGCGGTGCCCCCGCAACTCGTATCCAAGATCGCGGGCGATCCGCTCCTGCAGTTGTTCGATCTCGTCGTTCTGGAACTCGATCACGCGGCCGGTTTTCAGGTCGATCAGGTGATCGTGATGGTGCTCGGACACTTCCTCATAGCGGGCGCGGCCGTCCCGGAAATCGTGCCGTTCGAGGATGTCGTTTTCCTCGAACAGCCGGACGGTGCGGTAGACGGTGGCGATGCTGATGCGTGGATCGAGGGCCGTTGCGCGCCGATACACTTCCTCGACGTCCGGGTGGTCCTCCGCTTCGGACAGCACGCGGGCGATCACGCGACGCTGCCCGGTCATCTTCATGCCTTTGTCGACGCAGCGTTGCTCGATACGGGAAATCATGGACTGGCGCCGCTTCGGTCCCTGGTTTGACGATTCGCCCCATATTAGGGATCGACGGGGAAAAAGAAAAGGTATGGCACGCGTCGTCCGAACGGCGCCGCGCGCGGGCCATGACGAAGCTGCCGGAGGCAATGGGTGCGTCCGGACTGAAGGGCGGCGGACGGCGCCAGCGGACAACGCCGGCGCACGCCCCACGGGCTCGGCAATGGGCGTTAGCCTTCGTCGGCCTGGCGCCGGTCGCGGGTGCCCAGGCCGATCTTCTTGGCCAGCGCGCTGCGGTGCTGGGCATAGTTCGGCGCGACCATCGGGTAGTCGGGACCAAGCCCCCAACGCTCCCGGTATTCTTCCGGTGTCATGCCGTACGCGGTCTTGAGGTGGCGTTTGAGCATCTTCAGCTTCTTGCCGTCCTCCAGGCACACGATATAGTCGGGGTTCACGGATTTCTTGATGGGAACGGCGGGTTGCGGCCGTTCCTGCGGTGCCTCCGTCTGTCCCACCGTGGCCAGGCTGCGGTGCACGTCCTGGATCAGGGTGGTGAGATCAGCCACCGCGACGGAGTTGTTGCCGACGTGAGCCGAGACGATTTGAGCCGTCAGGCGGAGAAGTTCTTGCTCGTTGGCGGACGAGGACATCAATCGACCTTTCTGTATGTGACCGAGGCGCGAAATGGCTTTGACGGGCCTGATGGCCCAGGGGCCGGACCGCGACAGGCGCAAACCTTGACGGTCCCGGAGCCTGCATCGGAATCCCATTAAGGGTGTTATAGGGGTTTTAGATAAACCCGGCAAGTGTTCTGTCGTGCCCAAAATCCAGTTTCGGCGGCCCAACGGAAACCAGGATGACCATGAGCGACCATGCAATCGACATAACGGCAGATATCTGCCCCTTTACGTTTGTCAAGACGAAGCTTCTTGTCGAGCGCATGAGGGTGGGGGAGACCGCCTTGGTTCGTCTTAAAGGCCCGGAGCCCCTGAAGAACGTGCCCCGCTCCTTGATCGAGCATGGCCATGCCGTCATTTCCCTGGAGAGGGAAGAGGGCGAGGGTCCCGAGGGTGTTCATAGGCTCATCTTGCGGAAGATGACCTAGGCAAACCGCCCGGTCTGTGTTTTGTCCACAACGCGCCTGCAGGCTGGGGGGCGATCGGGGTGTTACTGGCCGCGCGGTTCGGCGGGCGCCTCGCTCAGATCCCGGGCCATGACCAGGGCATCGCGGGGCAGGTCGGTTCCGTGCGTGTAATAAAGGCGCCGCCGGTTCAGGAGTTGGTAGCCGCACGACCGGTAGAAGCAAGTGCCGGCGGCGTTGCCATCCGCCACCTCCAGGACAAGGCGGGTCGCGCCCAGGGATCGTATGTCGCGCTCGGCGTGGCCCAGCAGGGCGCGCCCGATGCCCTGACGCCGCCACGGTGCCGGGCGGACCGCCAGGGTCACGATGTCGGCAGTGTCACCGGCGATCTGGACCAGCAGCATCCCGACGGGCTCGCCCTCTGGCCCGGCCAGGGCCACCCAGCCGCGCAGGCCGGGCAGTGTAAGCACGTCGGCCATCTCGGCCTCGTCCCACGGGCGGTGCCAGGGCTGGTCGATAAAACACACGCGGTGCAGTTCGGCCAGGACGGGCACATGGGCCGGCGCCACCGGCACAATCTCCAGCGGTCGCGGGGTCACGGCCGGGACCGACTGTCGGGCGGCGGGCGGGTCGCGTCCGGCGGACGGACGTACAGGGGCCGTGCCGGCAGGGCGGAGCCCGGGTCCTTGGCCGCCATGGCCGCCAGAATCGCCGGGTCGGGCGGACGCTCGGCGTCCGGCACGATGGTGATCGCGTGCGGCGCCAAGGCCGGCAGCAGGGCCGCGCCGTCGCCTGTGAGGCGCGTCGGCTCTTTCGGCAGGCTGTCGCGGGCGTCGGCCGGTGGCAGCGAAACAGGCTCCCCCATTGCTCGCAGGTCGGCGTCGAACACTTGCAGGAACACCTCGGCGCGGCGGGCGTCCAGGGCGACGGCGATCGGCGTGTCCCGCGGCGGTGCCGCCGCGGCCATGCGGGCCAGGACCGCCGTGCTTGTCACGCCGAGCACGGGGCATCCGGCGGCCAGCGCCAGCCCGCGCGCGAACGACAGACCGACGCGCAGCCCGGTGAAGCTGCCCGGGCCGACGGTGACGGCGATGGCCGTCATCTCGGTTGCCGTCAGCCCGGCGTCGGCCAGAACCGCCCGCACGATCGGGGCCAACGCCTCGGCTTGGCCGTGCTCCATGGCCTGGTCGGCGCGCGCCAGCACCGCGCCGTCTCGCCACACGCACACGCCACAGGCCCGGCCCGAGGTGTCCAGGGCCAGGGTCGGTCCGCCCAGGGGATGGGTCACGGCTCACGCTCCGGCATCATGCCTCCCGCAATGGATCAGGCGCTTCGGGTGCGCCGTGGTTTCTGGCCGATGGTCCGTTCGCCGACCAGCCAATAGGTGATCCCCAGGGCGATGACGATGGCGGCAATGGCGAACATGTAGCTGGGCTCGATCTTGTCCAGATCGAGGATGATAACCTTTCGGGCGATGGCCATCAGGGCGGTGGAGACCACCAACCGGATATGTAGCACGTCATCCCGCAGATACAGCGTGATGTTCACGAAGATCTCGATGGCGATCAGCACCGTCAGGAAGGCACCGAAGGTGACGATGATGTCCCGGATCTCGAAATCCGTCGCGACGGGCGCCAGGATCTCCTGGTAGAGGACATTGGCGACGTCGACGATGCCCCACAGGATGGAAAACACCATCAGGACGGCCAGGATGCGAACGCTGAAGCGGATGACCCGGTGCAGGATATTGATCAGGCGGTCCGGCTCGTCCAGGGACAGTTCTTCCGTCGGAAGCTCTTCCTCGCTGATGGCCTGCCTTCGCTCGGCGCGGAAATGGCGCATCAGCGATTTCAGAACGTTGTTGTGGCTGGCCAGGTAGACCGCGCTGAGCTTGCTTTCGTCAAAGCCCTCTAGGTCGGCGATGTTGCTCAGGTCCTGGCTGGAGAGCTTCTTGAACCCCATGCTCCAGTCAGGGTACTCGCGTTCCGTGACCGTTTTGCGTTCGAGGATGGTGACGTCCGTGTGTCGGCTGTCGGTGCTGAGGCGGTCGACCAGGGCTTCGACCTCCGGCTCCTCGCCTTCCAGCACCTGAAGGAAGGTGCCTTCGTGATACAGGAGCATCCCGGTGATGCCGTGGGCGGCATTGTAGCGCCGGCTAACCGTCAGGATGTCCCTGAGATCGGCGGTGGACATGGGGGTGGTGGCGGTGCTGGCGTATGTGATCTGGATCATTCTTCGTCTTGCCCCCCCCGGGTGGTGTTGTCTGGTCACACTGATGTTGACTGCCCGAAATCTCCACGGATGGTGTAGGATTTTTCGCGCCGATTGGCAACGCAACCGGCCGAAGCGGAGACATTCAAGCGCCGACTCCATTCGTCCCGCCCGGCATCATGTGGGTGCCGGCGGCGGCGTCGCTCAGCACCGGATAGCGGCCGCGCGGCTTGAACAGTTGATAGTGCCACCACTCGTTCCGATAGAAGTCCCACCCCGCCGCTGTCATCAGGCCCAGCAGCAACAGGCGATTGCGTTGCGCCTCGGCCGGGACTTCCAGCACCCCGTGATGGGACTCGGGGACCATGGCGTCGAAGCCCGTGCCCATCTCCAGCGGCGCGCCGCTGGCGGTGTCCACCAGGGTCAGGTCCACGGCCGCGCCCATGGAATGCGGCGAGCCGCGCCGGGGGTCGGCGATGAAGTCCGGATCCGGACAGGCCTCCCACAGTGTCCATTGCGCCTCGGCCGGGCGGAAGCCGTCGAATACCCGCAGCCGCAGGCCGAGCGGCCGCGCCAGGGCGACCGCCCGCCCCAGCAACGCGGCGGCGTCCATGTGCAGATAGCACGCGGCCCGGGCGTAGATGGGCCGCCCGGTGATGTTGTCCGCCGTGGCATAGCGGAGGTCCAGGTCCAGGTCGTACCCCTCGGGGGTGATCTCGATCAGCATGACGTCTCGGGACA
>NZ_CAKZOT010000038.1 GCF_937138205.1 uncultured Rhodospira sp.
CCTCAAGTCTAAACGTGTGGGGGGCAGCTGTCTCATGATCGTTGGCACAGAGGGGTGCCTCACCGATGGCGACGTTCGCGACTGTCCCGGGCGAGGGGATGGCAGGGCCTCCCGAGCGCCGAAGGACGAAAACACGCTTCTTGGCAGTCCCACCCTGGCCTGGACGGCACCGCCATGCCGCCACGGATTGGCCAGGGGACGATCAGTAATGGGAGGATTGTCCGCCGTTTAGGGTGTGCCGCTCGTCGCCCTTCAAGGCCGGTGAGAACACGCAGACCAGGCGCAGATCGGTGTCCGGATCGGCGATCAGGTAGTGGGCGTCATGCTCGTCGAGGGCGTACATGGTGCCGGGCTCGATAACGTGGACCGTGCCGTCCAGCGTTTCGACCGCGCCACGGCCTTCGATGCAGTAGCAGGCCTCAAGGTGGCGTTTGTATTCGAGCAGGGAGCGGGTGCCGGCGGATACGATCGTGTCCGTCAGTGAATAGCCCATGTTGTCCGCTTCCAGGAGGAAGCGACGGCTTAAACCAGCACCCCACTCAACGGTCTTTGCTTCATCGATTGTTCGCACGATCATCTTCTCTCTCCTTCCCAATACAAGCCTTTAGAGTTGGATGGCGTCACAGTACAAGCAACCGACGTCCTCTTTTCCGATATAAACGGTAGAAACCCGCCGCAAGGCGCGGCCATCCCTCGGAAAAAACAAGTCGATGTCACGGGCCTCGAAGGCGACGGCCAGTTCCGCCCTCGCGGGGAGGGGGCGGGGCAGAACACCGCCCAGTTGAACAAGGATTTCCCGGGACGCGGGAATTCCCTCCTCCGCTGCGCTCTCGACCTCTCGGGCGGTGCGGCAAAGCTGGAGGAAGCATTCGGCGAGGTAGGTGGGGCGGTAGACGCCGTCCCGTTCCGGGGCGAGGCTGGCCCTTGCGGCTTCAGCGGCGGTGGCGATACGCCACCTTTGCGTTGGATCCGGCTCGCCGAGGAAGACATTTTCCGCTCGCGCCTTGCGCACGCGGGCGGCCGCGACGGGCCTGAACGCGGGCGCCGGGTCACTCTGGTTTGTTGGACAAGCCAAGGGGCCGATGTCCGACATCGCGCCGACGGCTTCGGCGACGAGCCGCCCGTCTTGGGTCAGGCGGCAGTGATGCCACCCGTGCGGGCCATCGGTGCTGACCTCCGCCTCGATGCTCCGGCGAATGGCGGCCATGGCCCGGAACGCCACATCGAAACGGTGACACCACAGGGCACCGCCATCGGGCCGCACTGTCCGTTCGATGGCGGTGAGGGCCATGTCCAGGAGCAGCAGCCCCGGCAGGTGCCCCAACGGGTGATCGAAGTAGAAGGGATGCTCGGACTCGGACCGCAAACACCACCGGCCGCGTCCGCTGCCGGGGCGGATCTCGAACGGTGGCCGGGCGCCGGTCCTGGTCCCTTCGGGAACCCGTGAGTGACCCGCGTTCATGTGCAGGCCTCCCGTTGCGGAACAGGACGTTTGCTGGCGGGGCGCAACTCGTCCACCAGGGCCAGAGCCGCGGCAACAGGGTCGGCGCCTGATGTGACGGCGTCTTCTATTCGGGCGACCAGGGTGCTGCCGACAATGGCCGCGTCGGCGCCAGCGTCGCGGAGCGCCGTGACATGCTCCCGGGCCTTCACCCCGAAGCCGACGGCGATGGGCGACCGACAGTGGAGACGCAACGTGGCAATCACCGGGGCAAGGCCGGCGAAGCCCCCGGGGGGAGACTGCCCCGTGCGCCCGTAATGCGACACCAGGTAGAGATAGGCTGTCGCCTGACGGGCTGCGTTGGCCATTGTCTCCGGAGTGGACGCTGCGTAACAGGACGTCACCACCGGCAGGGACAGGCGCCCAGCTTCCTCGTGCAGGTCGGGGACCTGACGCGGCGGCAGGCCGTGGACGAGAACGCCGTCGGCGCCACTTCCGGACACCTGCTCAAGGAAGGAAGCGAGAGACACAGGCCGGACCGTGTGACTCCAGTCGGCAAGAAGGGCGACCTTCATGTGCCGCAAGCGCGGCCTGAGCCGGGCCAGGTGTGCGAGCACAGCGTTCAAGTCGGCCCCATTGTCCAGTGCCCGGCGGGCGGACCGCTGGACCACGGGGCCATCGGTGATGGAGTTCGGGAAGGGCACCGCCAGTTCCAGGCACTCCACGCCAGCGTCGTCCAGCGCCATGGCGAGGGGCTCAAACAGGCCGAACGGCGGGTCCCCGGCGTTCAGGAACAGGGCCAGGCCGATGTGTCCGGCCCCGCAATGTGCGAAGAACGCGCTCATGACATAGCTGCCTTGAGGTCGCCGGTAGGCTTCGTTCCGTCGGGGCAGGGGGGGGCTAAGCCCTGCGTCGGGGGCGGGGCATCAGAGGAGTCGGTGTCCTGCGGATACTCGTGCAGGCGCTGGTAGCACTCCGTCTCTCCGGTCAGATGCCGAACGGCGGCCATGGCGGACTGAAGGCAGCCTTCCATGTTGTGGCCGAACAGGTAGTCGCCGGCGAAAGCCAGCCCTCCCACCCGATCCAGTTCCGCAAGCAGGCGCCGCCGCGCGAGGGAATAGTGGAAGCCATAAGCACAGATCCCGCCCAGGTGCCGGGTCACATGGGTGAACCGGCGTTTGCCGGGGATGGGATGAACCCGGCGGAAGGCATTCTCCGCGACGGACACCAGGCGCTCGTCATCCAGGACCAGAAGCGGCCGGGCGTGGCGGCCGGACAGGGTGAAGCGCACCGAATGGCGCTTGTACATGCGGTTGGCCGAGCAGTGGCCGAGGGGGCTGCCGACGTCGAACATGATGGAGTTCATGGTCGGGGTGAACACGTCGGCGTCGTAGTCGGCGTTGATCAGGGCGAGCGGATGGTAGGGGATGGACTGCGCCGCATAGCCGGCCTCACTGCTCAGCTCCAGGATGTGGGGAAGCCGGTGCAACGGGGTCGCCGTGATGACCTTGCCGGTTTGGTAACGGAAGGGCTTTTCGCCGGCCCGGCCCTCGACGGCGCGGACCCGGCCGTTCTCCACGACGACGTTGGTCACCCGATGGCCGGTGCGCGTGTCCACATCCCGGGCCAGATAGTCGAACAGAACGCGGGTGGTTTGCGGCAAGGAATGGTGGCTTCCCTTGCCGAAGGACGCGAGCAGCAGCATCAGGGTGGCGAAGGAAAACTCGTCCGGTTCCGCGGCGCCCATGATCACGGTGAACATCCGCAACGGTCCCTGGGCCAAGGCTCGGGGAACGTAGGCCGTAACCGGCTGATCGTCGTGGCGCTCCTCGTAGGCGCGGATGGCGTCGCCGAAATAGGCGAGGTCTCCCCGTTCCCGGGCGGCGCGCCTGAGCAGCGCGTTGAAGCGCAGCACTCCACCCAGGCCGATCCCCCGCATCATGGTCAGGCCATTGGTCAGGGCCGCCCGTTTGTCGAAACCGTGCAGGCGCCCGTTGATGACAATGTGGAAGCTCGGGTGCTGCCGATCGAAGGATGGAGGGTGGAAGGTGCGCAGGATGCCGTTGAACAGCGTCCAGTCGGAGGCGAAGTTCTTGCCTCCAGTCTCGTACCATTGCTCGCCGTTGCAGATGGCGCCGGCCCGGCCTCCAACACTGTCGGACGCCTCCAGGACCACCGGCTTGAGACCATGCGCGCGCGCGAAATGGGCGGCGCCCAAACCGGAGATGCCTCCCCCGATGATGTAGACCACGTCTTCCATGAAACCGTTTCCTTCGTGGGCAATCTCCTGGCCCGCCATGTGGAGTCACCCCGCCAAGCGGGTCTTCTCGGCGGTTCGGATGGACTCGACCAAACGGCGGGACCTGCCGGATCCGACGGCCTCACGGGCTTTGACCACGCCCTCATCCCACGTTGCCGCGACCCCTCCAGCGAGAGCCAGGGCGGCGGCATTCAGGCAGACGGTGTCCACCGCCACGGGCGGGCCGTCTCCGGACAGGATGTCGAGGAAGTGGGGCACGATGGCCTCGTCGTCTGGCGCCGGCCGGAGGTCCTCCAGAGTCCCCGGGGCGAACCCCAGGGTGGCGGGCTCGATGCGCTCAGGGTCGCCGGTGCCGCACCGAACCAGGTCATTGGGACCGACGCTGAGCAGTTCGTCCGCCCCCAACTCATTGAAGCAGAACCAATAACGGCGGTCGTTGAGTGTTTCGGCCAGGGTGCGGAACGGGGCCAGCAGCGGTGACTCGGACAGGCCCGTGAGCTGGACCGAGACTGGCACGTGGGCCAGGAAGGGACCCAGCCTGTTCAGGCAGCGGCCCAGTCGCTTCATGTCCATGGGAAAGACGCATCGGGCCAGCAGGACCAATTCCGGCGGGTAGACGTACGGCCCCGCGAAGGCGAGGCCGAAGCGCCCCAGCATGTGCTCCGTCTCATCGGCCGAGGAGGTAAGGGGCACACCGAGGCGGCCCAGCAGATCGAGAGACCCGCAGCGGCTGGAATACGCCCGCGACCCGGTCTTGAGGACCCGGACCCCTATGGCGGCGGCCACGAACGCGGCCGCCGTCGAAATGTTGAACGTGGCCGGTCCGCCCCCGGTCCCCACAATATTGACCGCTCGGTGAGCCAGTCCCGGACTTGGGGCATCGGTCGCCGTGCCATGCCGTCGTTCGGCGAGCGAACCGACGAAGGACGCCAAGCCCTCGGCCCCGGGAAGCCGGGTCGACAGGCTGGCCAGAACGGCCGCGGCTTCCGGACCGGAAACCGACCGGGCGTGCAGACGGTCCCAGAAGTCCCGCCAAGCCTCGACGGAAACCGCCTGATCCCCGACCAAAAGGGTGCCGACGAGATCGCTCACGGCTAGGCCACTTTCGTCGGGATGACGCGTTCCAGATACGCGTTGATCGCCGTGACGGAATTGAAGTTCTCCGGAACCGTATCCATGACGTCAATGGAGATGCCGTAGCGGTTTTCCAGCCAAGCCACGATTTTCAGAAGACCGAGGCTGTCGATCACGTTGTTGCCGATCAGGTCGAAGTCGTCTTCGATCTCCTCGGGCCGCATGTCGCGCGCGAACTCGTCAAGCAGGAACTGTTTGATGGACGCGTGATAGGTCATGACTCTCTCCTTCTAGGCAGGATCTCAGCAACTGACGGCGGTCCAGCTTCCCCGTCGATGTTTTGGGAAGGGCCGCGATGACAAAGTCGATCCGCGAGGGGATGGCCATGCGCGGCAATTGGGCCGCGCAGTGCTGACGCAAGGTCAGGCTGTTGAGTTTGGCCCCGATCTTGCGGTGCACAAACGCGTGCAGCAGATGGCCCGCGGTATCGTCCGGAATGGCGAGAACGGCGGCTTCCAAGACCTGGTCGTGACCCAGGATAATCCGCTCCACTTCCTGCGGATTGACCAGGACGCCGCGTACCTTGACCCGGAAATCCTTGCGTCCCTCCAGGGTCAGGGTTCCGTCCGGGTGGCGGCAAACCAGATCGCCGGTGTGAAAAAAGGCACGCGTCACCCCGCCATCGTTTCGATCGAAGAACTTGCCCGCGTTCCGCGCGGGGTCGAGGTAGCCCCGGCTCTGGAACGGCGTCGAGACCACGAGTTCGCCCATCCCCGTTCCCTCGACCGGGGCGCCGGTCTCGTCCAGGACCAGAGCATGGACCCCAGGCAGGGGGTGACCGATGGGAACCGGCCCCGGCTCGTCCACGCGCGCTGGATCCATCTCGTAAAGGAAGCTGTCGTTGGTTTCCGTGCAGCCGTAGATGTTGTGAAGCCGGGCCGCGGGAAAGAGGCTCGGAAGGGCCGCCAGGGTGGACCGAGAGATGCTGTCCCCGGTGAAAATCGCGTGCTTCACGGCCGGGAAGGACCGGGGCGTATCGTGCGTGTCGTGCACGATAAGGTTGTAGAACATGGGGACTGACTGAATTATGTTGATGGGTATCGCGTCCAACATCCGCAGCAGGTAGGCGGCGTTGGTCGCGAGGTCCTGCTCCACCAGAACGACGCGCCCGCCTCCTTTCAGCACGGCCCAGATGTCGAGCAGGCAGAGATCGAAGTTCAGGGGCGCGAGGTTCAGGGCTGTGGTCTCGGGGCCGATGTCGAAGTGGTCCAGGGCCCAATCGGTGAAGGCGTCGACCGCCCCCACCGACAGCGGCACCACCTTGGGCAGACCCGTCGAGCCCGAGGTCGTTAGCAAGAAGCAATCGGCCTCGGCGGCACCGCCGAGTGCGGCAGGGAACCAGTAGTCCGCGGGCACTTCCGCATCCGCGTCGTCCATGTCGCTGGGAGCGTGGTCCTCGAACACGGCGACGGCTCCCAGCTCGGGCATGGCGGCCGCCGTCGCTTGGTCCGGCGTCAACACCCGGGAACAGCCCGCCCCTTCAAGGAGGGCCGTCAGGCTTGCATGGGCGAGTTGGGTGGAGGGCAGGACGAACCGCTGCCCCACCATCAGGCACCCCAGGATCGTGGCAATCGCGCGGGGGGACTTGTGCGCCACCAGTCCAACCGGGGCATCGCTCACCAGGCCGAGGGCCCGGAGCCGTGACGCGGCCGCCCGAGCCATGGTGTGGAGGGCGCCGTACGTCACTGTTTCCTCCCGCCAGACCAGGGCCGGAGCCTCCGGCTGGCGCGCCACCTGAGCGAGGAGGCCGCCAACAAGGGATGAGGCGGTCACGGCAGACTGCCCGTCTTGGGCGGTGCAGAGCATCGTCCTCATGCGTCCACGCCCCCCAACGTCTTTTCGACGACAGGAATGATATCTTCGCCCGTTTTCACCAAGTCGACAAAGTTGTCAGGCAACTTCACTCCAAAAGAACTCTCAAGAAGGTTTTGCAGGCGCAGAACCGTCAAGGAGTCTATTCCCAGGTCATCCAGATCCATAGAAAGATCCAAAACAGGGATCGGCTCTCCTACTGCCTGCTCTATGGCTTCCATGACTCTTTCCCTAATCTTGTCCGTGTTCATCCTGGCGGTTCCTTTTCATGCTAAGCCACTCTGGAGTAGCGCGAGAAAATCAGGCTGACGTTGTTGCCGCCGAACGCGAGGGAATTCGACATGACATGATCAATGGGTGAAAGCGGTCTCCCGTCCCTTCGGCGGGATCGGGCGGCGAGGGGCGCGGGAAGGTTGTCCTCTCCGTTTAACCAGGGCATCCCCGGCGTCCGTTGATCCCGCAGGACAAGCAGGAGGACCGCCGCCTCGATGGCTGCGGCGGTTCCCAGCCAATGACCGATGAAGCCTTTGGTGGAGCCAACATCGAGGGCGTCCATATGCGGACCGAAGGCTCGGCCCAGAGCCTTCAGTTCCTCGCCGTCGTTCATCGGCGTGCCCGTGCCGTGGCAGTTGACGTATTGGATGTCCGAGGGAGCCAGGCCGGCCGCGCGCAGCGCTTGACAGATGGCGGCGGCCAGACCATCGGAGCGGGGCGCCGTGGCATGGTGAGCGTCGCAACTCATGCCACCACCGGAAAAGATGGCCAGGATCCCGGCGCCGCGTGTCAGGGCCCGGGAAAGGCGCTCCAAGACCAGAAAGCACGCGCCCTCGCCCATGGTGATGCCCCGGCGGTCCGCGTGAAACGGACGACTGCCGTTGGGATCCATGGCGCGCAGGATGTTGAAACCGGCGAAGTCCGTCGCCCGGATGCGATCCGCCCCGCCGACGAGCATGACGTCCGCGTCGCCGTTCTCTAGAACGGCCTTTCCCCAATAGAGGGCGGCGGCACTGCTGGTGCAGGCGGACATCACATGGACCAGGGGGCCGGTCAGTCCCAGGCGTCCATGGCAGTGACGCCCAAGCGCATTGACCCCGACGCCGGCCTCGGGCTGGCCGATGGCGTCGAAGTCCATGCCGTTGATGCTGCCGATGGCGAGCCCGATCCGGCATTCGCCCCGGGCCAGGGTGGCATCCTCGATGGCCGCCCGAAGAGTATCGGTCGCCGCCTCAAAGAGGGCGTCGGTCGATCGGTCGGACCAGTGAGGATAGGCGATCGTGGAGCGGCAATCCGCGACCGGCAAACGGTCCGTCACTGGCCTCGGTGCATGGGCCTGGCGCCCGTCGAACACGGCCGCCAGATCGTCCAGGGTTCGGCCGAATGGTGCCTCGACCCCAACACCGGTGATGGCGATGGGCTCCCTCATCGCGTCGCCTCCGGTCTGGACGGAAACGGAACGCGATCCAGGGCCAGCAGATTTCCTTCGCCTGGGGGCACGATGATGAGACGGACGGCGTCTTCGGCGCCAGTCGCCGGGGCCGTCCCGGTAAGGAGATCAAGAACACCCGGAACCAAACCGCCCGGCCATGGCACGGTGGGCCAGTCACCGCCCATGGCTGAAATCTGGGCCCCGTCCTGGTCGTCGCAAAGGAGCAGGCACCGCTCGGTTGTCCGGGCTTCCGCCTCCAGGAAACGGCGCACGGCGTCCACCCGCGCCCCGTTGCGTCCCAGGTGCGAGCCGAGCCGGCAGCCCGCGAGGATCGGACCGGCGCGATCCGGGCTGGCGGTATCAAACCCCACCAGCAGGGCGTGGACCTCACCGGCAACGGTGTCGTCGGCGATGGCGTCCGTGGTCTCCTCGTAGTCAAAGATCACCACGTGCGTGGCTTGATCGGTGCGCAACAGGAGGTGGGCGAAGTAGATCGCCTCGGCGGTCCCGCTGGCCGAGGTGAACAGAGTTGATGCCGGCCCCAGAAACCGGAATCGCTTGCCGGTGACGAAAAGGGGGAAGAACTGGTTGGCCTTGGAAAACAGAATGGGATCGATTCCATAGGCCCCTTGGCTCTGGAACCCGCGGGTCACGCGGGCGAGGGTGCTGAGATCGCCGAAGCGCGAGGTGCCCACGACCCCGACAAGCGCCTCCTCACCCGGCCAGGCCGCCCCGGCGGTCTCCTTGAGCAACTCCGCCACGGCGTCGATCCCCTGGGACAAAGGGGTGTGGGTGCCGCAATTGAGCAGGTGCTCCGGCCGGTCGCACGCGAAACGCCGGGCTGCCCCGGCCAGGACGCGAATAGGCGTGTTGCGATGCGTGGTCACCGGATCATGCCTCCACCGTCGTGGCGAAACTGCGGACCGTGGAGGCCCTCAGGTCGTAGGGCGTCGTGGCGTCTATGTAGCTTCGCCCGGCGCCCTGGCCGTCGCCGGGCCGTGCCGCCAGCCACGTCTCGCGCTGGGACGGATCCATGGGCAGATCGGGATAACCGGTCAGGCCGACGCAATCGGTGCGCAGGTTGGCCCGGGTCGTCACGGCCCAGAGCAGATCTTCAGCGTTGTCCAGGTTGATGTCGTCGTCGACGAAGAGGATCAGCTTCACGAAACCGTGGCGGGCGAACACATGGTGCGCGAGAGCCGCAAACCGGACGTCATCCTCGGGCCTTGCCTTGCGGATGCTTAGAACAAGCAGCAGCATCCCACCCCCGGCCGACGGAAAACGGATGTCCCGGACCATCGCGGCCAGGGCGGGGTCGTCCCCAGCCAGGGACAGGGCGACGGAGAGGGCCCCGGCGATGCCCAGGATCGAGGATTGCTCTCGCCCAGGTCCGATCACGGCTTGGTAAATCGCCCCGGCGCGCATGGTCATGCGTGTCACGGTCAGGACCGGGAGGTCGGGTTTGGCCGGTCCGTCGTAGCCGAGGAATTCGGGCATGGCGTTGCCCAGCGGGTGAGGCCCCTCGTCGGCCTGTGTGCCGTCCAGAAAGCCCTCCAACACGATCTCGGCCGTCGCCAGGGCCGGGCAGGGGTGGTCGGCGGCCTGGGCCAGCGGGATCGGTTGCATCGCCAGCGCCCCGGCCACGCCTAGCTTGCTGCGGCCGTGCGGGAGGTGTGCCGTCCCCACGGCGGAGGCGACGGCCGCCGCCGGTGGCGGCCCGATGTTGACGGTGACGGCAAGGCGTTCGCCCCGGGCCACGGCGGCCTCGTACAGGGCACGCAGGCGTCGGCCCGGTACCATCCAAAGTGTCAGACGGTCCGGACCAATGACCAGCATCCGGTGGATGGACAGGGAATCCTCGCCCGTCTCGGGATCGCGGGCCAGTACCAGGCCCATGGTCACATAGGGTCCGGCGTCGCGCGGCGTGGTGGTCAGGACCGGCAGGCGGCGCAGGTCCACGGCGGCTTCGGTGACCTGGCGACAGGGCGGATTGTTGACGATGATCGGGTTCGGTGCCGCCTCAAGCCACCGGAGGGTTGCTTGTGGCGCAAGGGTCGCGGGCAGGCCCGGTAGGTAGTCCCGGACCCGCGCCTCGTCTCCGTAGAGCCCGAGAAGAACGGGCAGACGGGCGCCGGTCCCGGTGTCATACAGTGCGACGTCCTCTGAACAGGCCCGCCCGGTGGCCGGGACGCCAGCGTAACAGTCGGCGAAGTGGGCGGCCACGTCGGTCGGCGCCAAGGCCTCATGGCGATGGCACTGGCCGGGTGCGCGGGCGCGAACGGCCGCCAGGGCGGCGCGGATCGAGAGGGCGGGACGCTCGGTCATGCGACCCCCTCCAAGGCGCGGGGAAGGCCGACCCGGTGAGGCGAGCGTCTTGTGGCGAGGCCTGCGAACCAGTCGACGACGGACGCGGCCCGGAGCAGCCCCGTGCCCACGAGCAGGCCTTCGTATCCCGCCTCGAGCATCCGCGCGGCATCGTCCGGCGTGTCCAGGCCGCTCGCGCTGACGGGGCAGCAGGTGCCCGTTCGCCGGAGGAGGGACAGCAACGCAAGACTGCGCTCCAGGGTCGCCGCCCCGCGTTCCCGCTGTTCGATATCCTTGTTGTTGACCGCGATGATGCCATTCGGCCCCAGAGTGAGCCGTTCGATCTCCGCCTCGGTGGACACCTCGACGAATGGCGTGACGCCGGCTTCAAGGGCCGCCTCCACCAGCTTGGGTAGGGCGCGCCCAGGCAACAGCTTGGCGGTCAGCAACACGGCGGCGGCGCCCCGGTCGGCGGCCGACCGGATCTGGTCCGCGCGGGTGATGAAGTCCTTCTTCAGGACCGGCACCCGGGCGTCGCGGACCGCCTCATCGAGCAAGTCTTCCGTGCCGCCGAACCAGGCGCCCGTGACCACGGACAGACAGGCCGCGCCGGCGCTCTGGTAGGCGAGAACGAGGTCCTGGACGGACCGTCCCCGAAGCAGGTCCGTGCCATCGGAGGTGCGCGCCTTGATCTCGGCGATGACCCGGCTGGACGAGGACAACAGGGTCTCGATGAAAACGCCTCGTGTCTCGTTCGGCGAAGCCGGGACCTCCCAGGCGCGGGCGATGGCCGCGACCCGGTCCGGGGCGATGGCTCCATCGGCACCCCGCGCGCCGCTGTCCACGTCGATTCCGAAAAACAGCGGGTGCGACACGACCGCGTCAAACATGCCCCGATTGTCGGCCGACAACCCACCCGCCAGCAGGAAGGGCTGCGCTAGCGAACTCACCAAATCCAACACGACGGCGGGGTCGAGAGGCTGGCCGGTGCTGCCCACGCGCCCGTCGGCTGTTAACGGATCGAGCAGAAACAGGTCGACCCCGGCGGCTTCGTAGGCCCCGATCAACGGGCGTTCGAGACAGGTTCTACCGTCGACATGGAGGACCTTGACGATCCGTGTTCCGTCAGGGGCTGCCTCGCGCAAGGCCCTGACCATGGCCGGCGACTGGAAGCCGTGAAGCTGGACCCATCCGATGCCCGTTTCCGCCACGACCCGCGCCAGGGCGGCGGCATCGCCGAGAAACGTCACGAGGACGGGCGCCGGCCCTCCCGCGTTCCTTGCCATCGCCGCGAGGTCCCGCAGGCGTGGGACGGACAGGTCCGCCGCGCCGCCGGGGATCCCGTGCCAGAGACCCACGAAGTCAACCGGGAGAGTGGCCAGGGCGCGCATCTCCGCGGGGTTCGTGGCGCCGCAGATCTTAAGACGCATGGCTGGCCTCCAGCGCGGGCGTGAGAGCACCTTTGCTGACCTCGCCAGCCGCTTCGGCGCACGACACTCTGCCAGGGACCGGAGCGGCGGAGCCCCTGGCGAAGAGCACAAGCAGGGCCGGGGCGACGATCAGGTCCGCGATCAGAGCCATGGGGGCGCCGATCATCATCAACAGACCGAAGGTTTGCAGGTTGTTGAGGGACGACACATGAAAGACGGCGAACCCGGCCATGACCACGGCGGTCGTGGTGAAGATGGGCACGCCAATCTCGGCGATGGTGGCCCGGATCGCCGGCTCCACCGCGCCCGTATCGCGCAGGTTCCGCTTGTACTGGAAAAAGTAGTGCGTTGTGTCATCCACGATCAGGCCGGTAATGATTCCGCCGATCAGGATGGTGAAGGTGTCCAGCGGGATCCCGAGGAGGCCCATGATGCTCAGCAACACGACGAAGGGCACGACATTGGGGATCATGCTCAACATTCCCAGGCGCAGGTTGCGCAGGACGATGCACATGAGCAGGGTCACCAGGGCGAGGACCACCGCATAGCTGCTGGTCATGCTGGCGAGCACGGCTGTTGAGGTCACGGCGAGCAGGGCGACCAGACCCGTGGTGCGGACCTCCGCCAGGTCGCCAATGGCGCCGTCGATGGTGTCTTGCACCGTATGGATGAAATCGGTGTAGCGCTTTGCCTCCAACCATGGGGTCAGGAAGGTGAGGCGGCCCGCGTCGTAGGACAGGGTCGCGTAGCGCAGCATGTCGTCGTTGCCCTGGCTTTCCAGCAGCAGCAGTTCATCCCAGATTTCCTGTTGCGTCGGGACGACGTGGTGTCTGGGATCCCCCTCGTTCAGCGCCTGATTGGTCACCTTCAAGAAGTCGATGATGCTGGTGTGGCGGCCGATGGGCACATCTGTCAGCCCGTGGACGCGGATCGCGGCGTCATCCAGGCGGCGCATCAGGTCTTCGTTCCGGAAATCCAGTCCGGCCTTTGGGCGGACGATCACCTCCAGGTTCACCGTCGCCTTGAACGTCTCGTTGATCCGTTCGGTATCCAGGCGGACCTTGTTGGTGTCCGGCAGCCACAGCAGGGAATTGTGGGAGTATTCGAGGGTAACCAGTCCAATGCCGGAGACCAATCCGATGCCCGCGACCGCCGCCAACACGCGCCTTGGGCGCCGGGCGGCGGCCAGGGACAGGGCCGTCATGGTTTTCACCACGGCCGGGAAGCCCTTGTATCGGCGCTCGAAGAAGCGGTCGGACAGGCCCCGGAACACCAGGACGGACACTCCCATGCCCAGGAGGTAGGCGATCATCGTTCCCACGGCGCCGAACACCCCGAGGAAGGAAATGGGCGCCAGGGTCGACGTGGTGAACCCGATGAGGCCCGCCGCCGTCGTCAGGGCGGAAAAGACGATGGGCGCGTGGCTCCGGGTCATGGCCACGTCCAGGGCGGTCGGCTTGCTCCCCGTGTCGTGACGGGCCCGGAACAGGCCCGCGATGAAATGGACGAAGATGCACAAGCTGACGACGAGCAGCAGGGGTATGAGCAGCTGCGTCGGAGGCGTGAGGGCCACGCCGAAGCGGGCCATCAGTCCGAACGTGACGAGGACGCTGGCCGGAACGTGTCAACGACTTTGAGACAGTCGGATTGGGAGATTAAGCTCTGTTGC
>NZ_CAKZOT010000039.1 GCF_937138205.1 uncultured Rhodospira sp.
CCGAAGCGTCCGTTAGGACGCGAGGGATCTCCCAAGGTCGTGTGCCGACGGTCCGTGAAACGTGTCACGATTTCCGTCGCTTGGTATGACACAATCTTGTGCGGTGGGGGTGTCCTTCCGCCCCACGGGCTATCCGAGTCCCTCACCCGCGAAGGCGGCGCCTTCCGCCTGAACCCCCTCCCCACCTCCCCCATAAATGGGGGAGGAGTCTGGTTCGCGCCCTCCGATAGGCCGGAGAATGTCCCGTGAAACGGGTGCGGATCGAACTCCCTCCCCGTTTACGGGCTATCGTATTCACACTTCTTTCCGCCGAAGCGGGAGCCCTTTGCTCGCGCGACGATGTGACTCGTCATTGCGAACCCTCGTCGCAAGACGAGGGTGAAGCAATCCAGAGCGTAAAACGCAAGTATCTGCTCTGGATTGCCCCATTTCTTTAATTTGGGCTGCGCTCCTCGCAATGACGATCTGAAGAAAAAATGTGTGAATCGGATAGCCGTTTACGGGGAGGGTTGGGGTTGGGTCTTGCGCCGCCCCGTCGGTTCGCGCGAACACAGGCGGCAACGCTCTACTGCCCCCCACCCAGCGAATGCACATACACGGCGAGCTGCTTGATTTCCTCGTCCGACAGGCGGTTCTCCCACGGCGGCATGACGCCGTGCGTCGGCTGGCGGACCTGCGCGGCGATCTCCTCCTGGGAGCCGCCATAAAGGAAGATCCGGTTGTTCAGGGGTGGGCCCCCCAGCAGCGAAACGCCACCCCCGTCCGGGCCGTGGCAACTGACGCACTGTTGCGAAAACAAAACCTGGCCCGGCCCGTCCAGCGTTTCGCCGTTCGACAAGGCGTAGACATAGCTGGCGACCGCTTCGATCTCTTCATCCGTGAACCAGTCGTCCCCGAATTCCGGCATGAAGTTGACGCGCGTGTTGGGGTTGTCCTGGTCCCGAATGCCATGGCGGATGGTGGTCAGGATGTCTTCTGGCGTGCCACCCCACAGCCACTCGTCGTCGGCCAGGGTGGGGTAGCCATGGGCGCCGGCGCCGCCGGTCTGGTGGCAGGGGGCGCAGTTCTCCTTGAACAGCACCTCGCCGCCGCGCATGGCGTAGGTGCGCAGGGTGTCGTCCTCCAGGATGGCCGGCACATCCCGGGCGGCGATCTCGGTCAGCCAGCTCGACCGCGCCTCGCGCGCCTCGGCCAGGTCGTCCTGCAGGGCGGAGCGGGCGTTCCAGCCGATGACGCCGTTGAAATACCCGGCCATGGCCGGCCACGATGGATAGATCACCGAATAGATCACCGACCAGATGATGGTGGCGTAGAACACCCACACCCACCACTTCGGCAGCGGCGTGTTCAGTTCCTTGATGCCGTCCCACTCGTGTCCGGTGGTATAGCGGCCGGTGATCTCGTCGCGTTCAGGATGATCGGCCATCGTCTTTTTTCTCCTCGACCCCTTCGTCGTCCCGGAACGGGATCATGGCATCGTCCTTGAACCGGTCCTTGTTGGAGGGCTTGAACGCCCACCAGACGATGCCCAGGAACAGCAGCATCAGCCACAGGCCCCAGAACTGCCGCAGGAAATCCGAGAGGTCCTTCAGGGCCTCCATGGTGCGCCTCCGTTTGGCTGGCGGCGGCCCGTCAGCGGATCCACTCGGCCTTGCGCGCGTCGTCGACGGCGGTGAAGTCGACCATGGTGCCCAGGACCTGCAGGTAGGCCACCAGGGCGTCCATCTCGGTGATCATCTCCGGATTGCCGTCCAGATCGCCCAGGGCCATGGTCGTGGTTTCGTCCTCGTCCCGGTCGGCGCCGTAGGCGAAGTCGGAATAGCGCGCCACCAGCGCCGACGTGTCGGCGTCCGGCGTGGCCTGGGCTTCCAGGTCGGCGATCGCGTTCTCGATGGCCCCGTCGATGGGGCCGTACATCTCGCCGCGCCCGACCAGATCCAGCGTCTTCATGTGGGCGTCGATGGTGTCGTAGTCGAGCGGCCGCTTCGCCAGATACGGATAGCCCGGCATGATGGATTCCGGCACCACCGAGCGCGGATCGATCATGTGACGGACGTGCCACTCGTTCGAATACTTGCCGCCCACCCGCGCCAGGTCCGGACCGGTGCGCTTCGATCCCCATTGGAACGGGTGGTCGAACTTGCTCTCGGCAGCGAGGGAGTAGTGCCCGTACCGCTCGATCTCGTCGCGGAAGGGCCGCACCATCTGGCTGTGGCAGTTGTAACAGCCCTCGCGGACGTAGATATCGCGCCCGGCCAGCTCCAGCGGCGTATAGGGGCGGATACCGCGGACATTCTCGATCGTGGACTTGATGGAGAACAGGGGCACGATCTCCACCAGTCCGCCGACGGCCACCGTGATGAAAATGCCCAGGACCAGCAGAAAGACGTTGGTCTCCAGGTATTTGTGCTGCTTGATGAGGCTCACGGTCCGGCCCCCCTTATCGCTGGGCGCCGACGGTGGCGCCGGCCGGCACGCTGTCCGGCGCGCCCTCCGCCACGTCGCCCCGGATGGTGCGGTACATGTTGTAGGCCATGATCACCGCGCCGGCGATGAACAGCAGGCCGCCGATGGCGCGGATGATGTAGTAGGGCTTCATCGCCTCCACCGACTCGATGAACGAATACTGCAGGAAGCCCAGCTCATCGTAGGCGCGCCACATCAGGCCCTGCATGATGCCGGAGACCCACATGGCGGTGATGTAGAGCACGATGCCCAGGGTGGCGATCCAGAAGTGCAGCGAGACCAGTCTCAGAGAGTATAGCGAGCGGCGCTTCCACAGCACCGGCACCAGGAAGTACAGGGCGCCGAAGGAGATGAAGGCGACCCAGCCGAGCGCGCCGGAATGGACGTGGCCGATGGTCCAGTCGGTGTAGTGCGACAGCGAGTTCACCGCCTTCACCGACATCATCGGGCCTTCGAACGTCGACATGCCGTAAAAGCCGACCGACACCACCAGGAAGCGCAGGACGGGGTCGGTGCGCAGCTTGTCCCAGGCGCCGGACAGCGTCATCAGGCCGTTGATCATGCCGCCCCACGACGGCATCCACAGCATCACCGAGAACACCATGCCCAGGGTCTGCGCCCAGTCGGGCAGGGCCGTGAAGTGCAGGTGGTGCGGTCCGGCCCAGATGTAGAGGAAGATCAGCGCCCAGAAGTGCACGATCGACAGCCGGTAGGAATAGACCGGCCGGTTGGCCTGCTTGGGCACGAAATAGTACATGATGGCCAGGAAGCCGGCCGTCAGGAAGAAGCCGACGGCGTTATGCCCGTACCACCACTGCGTCATGGCGTCCTGCACGCCCGAGAACAGGCTGTAGGACTTCCACCACGTGTCACCGCCCATCAGGGCCACCGGCACCGCCATGTTGTTGCCCAGGTGCAGCAGCGCGACGGTGATGATGAAGGCCAGATAGAACCAGTTAGCGACGTAGATATGCGGCTCGCGCCGTTTCAGGAGGGTGCCGGCAAACGCCGCGAGGTAAAGCACCCAGACCACGGTCAGGAACAGGTCGGCGTACCACTCGGGCTCGGCGTACTCGCGGCTCTGCGTGATGCCGGTCACGTAACCGATCGCCGCCATGACGATGAAGAGCTGGAATCCCCAAAACAGGATGTAGCCGAGCACATCGCCGCCGTACATGCGGGCGCGGCTGGTCTTCTGCACCACGTACAGCGAGGTCGCGAACAGCACGTTGCCGCCGAAGGCGAAGATCACCGCCGACGTGTGCAACGGCCGCAGGCGGCCGAACGAGGTCCACTCCAGATCGAGGTTCAGGGCCGGGATGGCCAGCTGCCAGGCGATGAAATCGCCCGCCGCGAAGCCGATGATGCCCCAGAAGACAGACGCCAGCACGAACAGCCGGATCGGCCCTTCCACATAGGCCGGGCCGTCCGCGCGCGCCCCGTGCGCCGTGGTTGCCTGAGTCAAAGCCACCTCCCGCTCACCTGGTCCCGGCGGAGCCGGGCGCCACAGTCAACCCGTCGCGCGCCGGGCAGGCGCGGGCGAAGGGTTCATGGCGGCCCCGGGAAGCGCGGCATCGCTCGTTCCGAGAGGTTTGCCGACCAAACCTCGCCTCGGAACCGACATCCGATTGTGTGGCCCCCGAAACCGGCCCGTTCGAACGCCAAGACTATCCCGCCACCGGTCCGGCCGGCCATTGATCTGGATCAAAACTATGACGAATTCGG
>NZ_CAKZOT010000040.1 GCF_937138205.1 uncultured Rhodospira sp.
AAGAAAAACAATGCTCTCCGCCAGGGCGCCATCCATGTCCATCATCCGTCCCTCCTCCCCCATTTATGGGGGAGGTCGGGAGGGGGGGCAGGCGGAAAACAGCGGCTTTGGATCTGTATGAATCGGATAGCCGGCTTGGCGAGGGCCGGTCCCGGACACAGTTCGGGGCGACCCGCAGGCCGCCCCGATTCGGCGTTGATCAACGTCCTTCTTACTATTGAACCCTTCCTATTGAACCCTTGGACGCCCGGATCCAAGGAGCGCTGCCACGATCCGGGCAGAAGGCTGGCCTTCGAAATCAGGTCCTTTCGATCAACTTGGTCACCAAGCTTGCCGGTCGCCGACGGCTGCCGGGGCACGAATGCCGCAGGCAGGTCAGGCTGGCCGGGACATGCGGCTCATTTCGTCCTTGATCGCCAGTTTCTGGCGTTTCAGCGTCGCGATCAGACTGGAGTCCGGCATTGGGCGCGCGGTTTCACTTTCCAACAGCACCTCCAGTTCGGAATGCCGGCTATGCAGCGCATCCAACCTTGCATCACGACCCATGGCATGACCCTCCTTGATCAGGTGAGAAACGGGTCGAGTCTACCCGAGCCTCGGGCGTAGATAAAGGGTTTCCGCGACGCTTCCGTGAATTTGTCCTCTTTTCCCTTGATCCCGCGTTCCGGATCCGTATTGTCAGGAGTTTTTTCGAATGAGTCTATCCTTGCCCCTGGTCGTCGGCATCAGCGGCGCGTCCGGAATCGCGTACGGTGTGCGCCTCCTGGAGGTGACCCGCCGACTCGGGATTCCGACCCACCTCATCATGACCCGCACGGCCGAGATCACGCTGGCCTATGAAACCGCGCTGAAGGTCGCCGACGTGCGCGCGCTGGCCACCGCGTGGCACCGCGTCGACGACATGACGGCGCCGCCCTCCTCCGGCAGTGTGCGCACCCGGGGCATGGTGGTGGCGCCGTGCTCGGCGCGCTCGCTGGGGGCCATCGCCGCCGGCTCGGGCGATACCCTGCTCAGCCGCGCCGCCGACGTGACGCTGAAGGAACGGCGCCGCCTGGTGTTGATGGTGCGGGAGACGCCGCTGCACCTGGGCCACATCCGGGCCATGGCGGCGGTCACCGAGATGGGCGCGGTCATCGCTCCGCCCATGCCCGCGTTCTACAGCAAACCACAGTCACTGGATGACGTGGTGGATCACGGGGTCGGCCGGGTGCTGGACCTGTTCGACATCGACGCCGGACTGGTCAGCCGCTGGCGGTCCGGCGATCCGGAGGACTGAGGCGAAACGCCTACCGGCGTTCCGACGGGTCCGGCGCCGGCGCATCCCCGCCATGCGCTGGAACCCGCCGGCCCAGCTGCGTCTCGCGGTAGACGATGTACAGCGCCGAGGCGATGATCACCGCCGCGCCCACCAGGGTCCAGACGTCGGGCACCTCGGCGAACGCGATCACGCCGATCAGCGTCGCCCACAGGATTTGCGAGTAGTCGAACGGCGTGACCAGCGACGCCTCGCCCTCGCGGTAGGCGCGCACGGCCAGGTACTGCCCGCCGCTGGCGGCGGCGCCGATGGCCGCCAGCAGCACCCAGGTCAGGGGCTCCGGCCAGCGCCACACCAGCGCCGCCGGCACCGCCGAGGCCAGCACCGCGCCGATGGCGAACCACATCAGGATGGTCAGGGGCTGCTCCGTCTCCGACAGGATCTTGACCATGGTCAGGGCGCCGGCGATCAGCGCCGCCGAGGCCAGGGCGGCGAGGGCATTCACATCCAGCGCCGACGGATCGGGGCGCATGACGATCAGCACGCCGACGAACCCCACGGCCGTGGCCAGCCCGCGCCGCCAGCGCACCACCTCGCCCAGGACCAGCACCGCAAGCACGATCATGAACAACGGCCGCGCGTAGGTGATGGAGATGGCCGCCGCCAACTGCATGTGGGTGATGGCGTGAAACAGGCAGAACATGGCCAGGATGCCGATGGTCACCCGTACCGCATGAAGCCCCGGGCGGGCGGTGCGCAACACGCCCAGGCCGCCGCGCCGCATGAACGGCAGCAGCGCCAGCAGGCCGAACAGGCAGCGGAAGAACACCACCTGGAACGAATGCAGCTCTCCGCCGACAAACTTGATCAGGCCGCCCATGGCCGAAAAGACCATCGCGCTCAGCAGCATGAACAGAACGCCCCGGGCGTTGCCGGACAACGCCCGCCAGCGGGTGGTGACGGACGGGGACACACAAAGACTCCTCGCGGGAGGACACGCGCGGCGAACCGGCCGGGCGGACGCCAAGCCTACCGCCTCGCGCCGGCCGCTGACGACGGAATTCACGGGGTGAGGCCAAGCGTCAGCTATGCGTATAGCGCATAACTGGTCATGTCCGCCCGCCGTCCGTGTGTCCGTCCGGATCAGTCCCCCACCGGGCGCCCCGCCGCCGGCCGGCGCGGATCCACCTTGCGCCACAGGCGCGGCAGGCCGTGGATGTCCTCGCCCGGGAACAGATAGGGGCGGAACTCCAACACGAAGCCAAGCTGGACCAGCGCGCGGTCCAGCTCGTGGTCGAACGCCGCGTCGCTGTCGTCGCGAAGGTACAGCCCCCCGCCCGTGGCCAGGCAGCGGTGGAACAGCGGCAGCATGTGCCGCAGCAGCCGCTGCGTCAGGTGCGGCAGCACATCGACGCAGATGATCATGTCGAAGAACCCGGGGGGCAGCAGGTCGAACCGCCACGTCGGCAGGTGATAGATGCCGGCCTGCTCGCGCAAAGCGAAGTCACGCGGATCCACCACATAGTCGCTCACGGGCAGAACGTTGGCCCGCCGAAAATACTCCGCCTGGGCGACATAGGCCGCCTCGTCCGACTCCAGGGCGGTATAGACCAGCCCCGGCACCTCCTGGCACCAGATGTTGAGCTGGCGGCCGCACCCTGGGTGAAAGTCCAGAATCCGCCGTGTCTTCCAGCGCGTTGGGCGCGGGTAGAGATCCTGGAACCGGTAGTCCTCGGCGTTGCGGATGTCCATGGCCAGCGGGCCTGGCGGCACCGTGTCGATCAGGCCATCGCGGTGCAGGCTCTCCAGCACCAGCCGGGTGACGGCGTGGCTCTGCGCGGCGCGGGCGGGATCGGCGCTGGCATACAACGGCGCCGGCGTGCGCGCCGGGTCGATCAGGCGGGGGACCAGTTCGACCACCTCCGGCTCCAGGTCCTCCGGCGTCTCGCCCGACGGGGCGATCCACGGGGCGATGCCCGGCGGCAGGGCGCGCAGGTCGGTCTTGCGGCGCTGGCGGAACAGGTCGGGCGTCATGGTGGCGCTTTCAGGGTGGCGCGGTCGGATGCGGGATGATGGATCCAGGACGGCTCGTTCCGACTATCGCATCCTGCGCGCCTTGGCAAACACCGCGCGCGGGGTTCCCAAGGCAATCGTGTGAAGGGGGTTCCATCGCTGAGACGGACCCCGGGGCCAGAAGCCAGCACGAACCCCGTATCAGGTCGGAGGGGACCTCGCGGTTCCCCTCCTCCCACACCACCCTGCGTACGGTTCCGTACACGGCGGTTCATGTCGTGTTCAGCTTTGCGGTCCTCCTCGCCCGACACCCTTTAAGCGCCCAGCCTAGCCTTGCGGGTACTGCCCGCTACCTCCGGCTTCAGGCCCTCGTGCGAGGCATCTGCTCAGGGTGATCGGAAACTCGGTCCTGCCTCCTTCGACATGTTCGGCCCTTCACCGCCCGGTCTCGCGGATCCTATGGCCTCTGCTGACTCCTGCCGCCCCCCACCCGTCTACAATGCCGACACCTCTCGGCGCCGGGTGCCCTTGAAACCAAGGGCAAGGCGACAGGCCTCCCAGGGTAAGACGCGCGACCTTCATCCCATATACCCGCCGCATCTACGCCCAGACCCTCCGGGTGACATCGGGCTTCGGGTCGAATGGCCCCCTCGCCCAGGGTCTTGACGCCTCGTATGCGGTTCCTGTCCGTCGGGCCAGGACTTTGCTTACAGCTTCCTTCAGACCCCGCCTCGCGACGACGCCCTTGCTGTTCGGCTAGCGGTTCCCGTCACCAGGGTCCGCAGAGGACTTCCACCCCCAAGTCGCCCGAACCGCCACCACAGCGGACCGGACAGCGCCAGTCACGGCGCTACGGCCCATGCCTGGCGCACCATTGCGAACCCTATTGCGAACCCTCGTCGCAAGGCGAGGGTGAAGCAATCCAGAGCGTAGGGTTCAAATATCCGCTCTGGATTGCTTCCTCGCTGCGCTCCTCGCAATGACGATTACAAACCAAGACGTGTGGATCGGATAGCCTTTTACGGGGAGGGCTGGGGTGGGGTCTTTCGCCGGCCGGCCGGCTCTCGCCAACGCTGGCAGCGAAATGCGACTGTGGTAGGAGCCTTGGCATCTGGGCTCAAGAGCCGGCAGGATAGGGTCCTCACACCATGCCCGTTGACCGGGACGCCTCACCGATGGCTCTGACAACCGCCGCCCTTCTGGCCACCGCGACCGAGCGCCTGCGCGCGGCGGGCGTGCCCGATCCGCGCCTGGATGCGCGTTTGCTCGCCGCGCACGCGCTCGGTGTGGCATCGCCAGGGGCGCTTACCGTCCGCGCCGACGAGCCGGTGCCGGCCGAGGCGGCGGCCCGCTTCGAGACTTTGGTTGAGCGTCGGGCGGCGCGCGAGCCGGTGGCGCGCATCCTCGGCCGGCGCGGGTTCTGGACCCTGGACCTGGTGCTGGGTCCAGACACGCTGGAGCCGCGCCCGGATACGGAAACGGTGGTTTCGGCGGTGCTCGACCGGGTGGCGGACCGACAGGCGCCGCTGCGGCTGTTGGACCTGGGGACCGGGACCGGAGCGATCCTTCTGGCGCTGCTGGCGGAACTGCCGAACGCGCACGGGACCGGCGTCGACATCGCGCCCGGCGCCGTCGCCACCGCCCGCGCCAACGCCAACGCGCACGGCCTGGACGACCGGGCGCGCTTCGTCGCGGCGGATTGGCGAGACGGCCTGCCGGACCCGGCCGGTCCCCTCGACGTCATCGTGTCCAATCCGCCCTACATCCGGACGGCGGACCTGAGCACCCTGGATCCCGAGGTGCGGGGACACGACCCGGCCGTGGCCCTCGACGGCGGACCCGACGGGCTGGACGCCTATCGGCTGGTGATCCCGCTGGCGGCCCGGCGCCTCGCGGCCGGCGGCTGGCTGGCGGTTGAGGTGGGGGCCGGCCAGGCCGAGACCGTGGCCGCGCTCATGCGGGCGGCCGACTTCGGGGCGCCCGCGTGCGTCACCGACCTGGCCGGCGTGCCCCGCTGTGTGATCGCACAGGGTTGACCCGGAAAAAACACGCGGACGGGTGAAAAAGTTCTTGGAAAGACGCGACGGGCGCCCTACGGTCTCGACGACGCGCCTGTTCGGACGAAGTTGCCCGTCGGAAGACGAGGCCCGGGCGTGCGGCGGGCCAGGGATGATTGCGCCCGCACTGGCGGGTTCCGGCCGGCGAGCTGGTGGCGCACACGCCGCGATGCCGCGTGACATCCCAAAACGGATCGCGGCAGCGTCGGGACAGTGGCTCTCTCGTGCGAGATATTTTCGCTCTGAAGGCCGGGTGTCAGCAGACGCCTTCAGGGACCGCGGCGGTCACCGCCGCCGCCCCCCCGGAACGGACACACCGCCGGTGGCGTGTGGTGTGCGGACCGGTTCGGCCCGAATGCGTGAAACCGTCCCGAGATGGGACGATCGTTGTTTCCTTGGCGGACTGAAGCCGGCGGATCCGCCTCGCACCGACCCGACGCGTCGGGTCGCGGGCCGGCTGACCATGATCCAACGCCGATTTGGCGCGATGTGGACCGATTCATCAGGCAACCAGACGGACTCATGAAACAAGGCTCGAATACCCGGGGACGCCCCCGTGGCCGCGTCGGCGGCGGCAGTGGCGGCAAGCGCACACCGAACCGCAACCAGACCTTTGACAGCAATGGACCGAGCGTCCGGTTGCGGGGCAATGCCATGCAACTGGTCGAGAAGTACACGGCCCTGGCCCGCGACACGAGTTCGCAGGGCGACCGCGTGCTGTCCGAGAATTATCTTCAGCACGCCGACCACTACTATCGGGTCTACATGGCGTTGACCGGGCAGATCGACACAAGCCGGCCCGGCGCCTCGCCCCATCACCGCGCGCCGGGGCAGGCCGTTGGCGGCGGCCCGGACGACGACACCGACACGGCGGCGGCCGACAGCGGCGCGCCCGAGGGGGCCGGCAACGGCAACGGAAACAGTGGCCGGCGCGGCAACGGGCGGAGCCGCCCCGGCAACGGCGCCGACCGGTCCGACGAGGCGCGCGCGGACGAGCAGGCCGCAGACGCGACCGCTTCCACCGAGACCGGCGACGATGAGTCCGGGACGGACGAGGGCGAGCGGGACTCCGGCCCGCGCCGCCGCGCGCCGCGCCGGACATCGCGCGGCGGAGGCCGGACCACCCGCGAGGCCCGGGACACGGACGCCGACACCGGGGACTCTGCCGGAGCCGACCAGAACGGCGACGGCGGCAGTGGCTCCGAAGAGGAGGGGACGGCGCGGCCGGCGCGCCGCACGCGCCGTGGATCGCGGCGGAGTTCCCCGTCCGGGGAGGGCGAGTCTGGCGACGGCAACTCCGACGCCCAGATCGCGTGACACCTTCGCCTGACCAGAACGCCGACACGGGCGCGTCGGGACACCGCGCCCGGCGGACAGCGGGCGCGGTCTCTCTATGCTGTCGTTTTCGGCGAGATCATGAGCATGAACGGGATCTCGCCGTGCGCCAGCCGCAAGGCGCCCATGGCGGTGACCACTTTCAGGTCCTTGTTCTTGAACGCCGAGTAGATCTCATAACCCACGTCTTCCTTCGGCAGTTCGACGTGATCGACGTGTTCCATGAACTTGGCGATCAACTCCATGCGCGGGCGGTCAAAGATGTTTTCGTCGGCCTCGAACTCGTAGCTGGCGTCGGGGCCGTCGGCGGCGTCCATCATCTGGGCCACGAAGGTGATGTTGGCCATGGCAGGGGTGTCCTCTTGGCGGTCGGAGGGAACCGGGCGCGACCACGCTGCGCGCGGCGCGTGCCGGGAAAGAGACCTCCACCTTAGGGCACTCCCCGCGCGGACTCCAGAACAGCACCCCAACCCCAGCGGGGGAATTCACGGAACCGCAACACGGGCCGGCCTCACCCGCGCCGGCACCAGAGGCGACCGAACAGGGCGTCCAGCGACACCGGGCCCGGTCCGCGCAGCAACAGCAGCAGCAGCGCCGTCGCCCACAGGGTGTGTTCCGGCCAGTTGCCGGGGTAGACGAAAACCTGGATGACGGCCGTCATGCCCAACAGGCCCAGCGCCGACAGCCGCGTGAACAGGCCCAGGATCAGCAGAATGGGGAACAGGTGCTCGGCGGCGGTGGCGATCTGCGCGGCCAGCTCCGGCGGCAGCACCGGCACGGCGTATTCATCCTGGAACAGGAAGTACGTGCTGTTGGTGATCTCCCAGCCGGACACCTTGGTCTGGCCGGAGCGCCAGAACACGCCGGCGATGCCCAGGCGGGCGAACAGGCCGATGACCCACAGCGGCACGGCGGCGCCGGCGCCGGTGATCGCCAGCCAGGTGCGCGTCAGCGGGCCGCACTGGCCGCCGGCGCGGGCGCTGTGGGGGGCGGTGGATTCCGTGGCGGACGGGGCGGGTGTCATGCGGAGGTCTCCGAATGGCTGAGGGGCGTGCTTAGGGCGTGGTTGTCGCGGGCCGACTGCGGCACGGCGATCTCGGTCAGCAGCCCCAGCGACAGCACACAGGCCAGGGCGCCGGTCAGGTCGAATCCGGGACTGCCGCGCGTGGCCGCCTGGGCGGCGGTTTCCAGCGTTTGCCCCATGTCGAGCGCGAACAGCAGCGACAGGGTGCCCTCGTCGGCCCGCGCCATCCGCACCCTGTCATGGGGCCGGCAGATCAGGATGGTGGCGCCGCCTTCGTCCAGCGAAACGGTCTCGGTCTCGTCCCAGCCGGGCTGGTGCATGTCCCAAATGCGATCCACCGGCCAGGCCGAGACCACGAACCGGAACGACGGATGCACCGCACAGCGGACCATCGGCAGCACCGACGGCGGCACGGCGGCCAGCGTGTCGTGCGCGGCCGGCCGGGCGTCGGCGGCATACAGGGCGCCCAGCCGCGCCCACTCCAGCCGCGCCACGTCGGCCAGATACGGCAGCTTGGCGGCCGGCTCGAACCCGGCCAGGAAGTCCGCGAACCGCTCGCCGTAGTGTGACAGCACCGGCGAGTCCGGCGGCGCCCGGCGGATGAAGGCGCGCGCGGTCTGGGCGAAGAAGGCCTCGCCGACCAGCGCCTTGACCACCGGGAAATTGGCTCCCAAAGCCTCCGTCAGGGTGATCAGGGTGTTGTTGCGGTGGATGGCGATGCGCTGCATCGGGCTCAGGCCCCGACCGTCGATCAGCGCCGCCAGCGCCGGCTCGTCACCCGACAGCACGGCCCGGCCGATCATCTCCTGGATGGCGGCGACTCCGGGCATCACGCGGGCTCCCGTTCCGGGGTCAGGATGGAGGCGACGCGGGCGGCCTCGGCGGCCAGTTCCGGCCAGGGCGGGATGTTGCTGTCGCGCTCGATCAGGGTCGGGCGCGGCCCCGCCAGGCGCAGCGTCAATTCGTACAGGGCCAGCACGGTCTCGCTGACGGCGCTGCCGTGGTCGTCGATGCGGATCTCGACGCCGTCGACGTGGCGCACCGCGTGCCCGGCGAGGTGGATCTCGCCGACCGCATCCAGCGGCAGGCCCTTCAGATAGTCCAGCGGGTCGAACCCGAGGTTGCCGGCGCTGACGACGATGTTGTTGACGTCCAGCAGCAGGCCGCAGCCGGTGCGCCGGACCATCTCGGTGAGGAACGCCGTTTCCTCCATGTCGCTGATGGTGAAGGCGAAATAGCGCGACGGGTTCTCGACCAGGATGCGGCGACCGAGCGCCTCCTGCGTCTGGTCGATGTGGCGGACCAGCAGGTCCAACGACTCGTCGGTATAGGGCACCGCCAGAAGGTCGTTGAGATAGGTGCCGACGGTGCCGCACCAGGCCAGGTGCTCGCTCACCAGGGCCGGCTGATAGCGGTCGACGACGGCGGCCAGTTTCGATAGGTGCCCGCCGTCCAGGTCATGCGCGCCGCCCAGCGACAGGCCGACGCCATGCACCGACAGCGGAAAGTCGCGCCGCACCGTCTCCAGCGCGCGGTGCTGCGGCCCGCCCGGGTGCATGTAGTTCTCGGCGTGGATTTCGACCCAACTCACGGACCCGGGATCGGCCAGCAGGGCGTCGACGTGCTCCGGCTTGAGCCCGACGCCGACCGAGGCCGACGGAATGGCGTCCGGAATGGCGCCCGGAATGGCGCCCGGAATGGCATGGGGTCGCGGGGCGCGCGTGAGACCCTGGGACAGAGACATAACGGACTCCGGCCGTGAGGACCCCGGGGCGGGCGTGACGGGCCGCACCGGCCGTGACCGGTCCGTCCCGCCAACACCCCGTCCACGGGCGTGGGACGCGAGGTGGAGACCGCTGGGTCAGGAGCTCTTCGGCTCCAGGCTGCCGCCCACCAGCTTTTCGCAGGTGCCCTCGGGCAGGGCGATGAAGGCGTCACCCTGGCCGTCCACCTTGGACGTGCCGGCGCAGGACGAGTTGGCGGTCTGGCAATCGTTGTGGCCCGCTTTGACGACGCCGTAACACTTTTCCATGTCGGCGGCGGACGCCGTGGTCGGCGCGGCCAGGGCGAGGGCGGCGGTCATGGCACCGGCGACGAGGGTCGAGGTTTCGATCACTTTCATGGTCTGAGTCTCCTGGTCGGTCAGAGAGTGAGGATCGTTCGATGGCGCGATCCCGGTGGTCCGGTCTGCCGGCCGGGGCTCGGTCGCTGCGTCCGGCCCGGCCTGGGGGTGGCGAAGGCTGATCGCCACCGCCCACACCTCCAATCTGGCGCCGCGATGCGAATAAGTGAAATTCCAATGTGGCATTCTTTTCATAGCCGCCAGGCATGATGCCCGTGCATGGGTGTCATGCGCTGGTGTGATGTCGGGTAGATTCGCAGGCCGATGAACGCGCACCGCGATCGCCCGGCCGCCAACGCGACCACCTGCCGCGCGGCGACCTTGCTCACGGCTTCGCGATCATCAGGTACAGGTTCACCGCCGCAAGCCCCGTGGCGACGATGCCGACCCACAGCCACCGCAGGGCCAGCCGGCGGTAAGCCGGCGGCACCTCGCCGTCCTGTTCGAACCGCAGGGCCATGCGCGCCTGCCGGATCTGGATCGGGATCAGCACGACCAGCCACATCAGGCCGGCGACCACGAACAGCCCGATGCCCCACCACAGCCACGCCGCCCCGGCGGTCCACCATCCGCCCAGGATCATCAAGGCGATGCCGCTGACCAGCACAAGGACCACGCCGCCGAAGGTGAAGACCCAGTCGGTATAGGTGACCAGTCTCTGCGCGAAGGCGATGGTCGCGGGATGGTGGGTGCGGTCGGCGAAGACCTTCCAGACCGCCGTGACGGTCACGTTGCCAACGAACAGGACGACGCCGACGAGGTGAATCACAAGCCAGTGCGTATAATCAAACAGCAGGAAGGTGTCCATGCGGGCTCCGGGGGTCAGGTCATGGCCGACGCCCGCGCATCCGAAGGACCCACATTGGGGCGCTCGACGGCCCGCAGGATCTCCGGCAAGCCGACCGATCCCATGACACCGCGCTCTTCCACATGCACCGGGCGGCGACCCGAGGGGTCGCTGTGGAAGAACGTCAAGGCCTCCTCAAGGGTTGCCTGGGCCGGGACAACCGGGCCGCACGCGCCGTTCGTCTCGGCGGACATCACCGCTTTCACCCGCAACACCCGCGCCCGGTTGATGTCCTTGACGAAGTCGGCGATGTAGGCGTCGGCGGGGTGCATGACGATCTCGGGCGTCGTGCCTTCCTGGATCACGGCGCCGTCGCGCAGGATGGCGATGCGGTCGCCGATGCGCAGGGCCTCGTCCAGGTCGTGGGTGATGAAGACGATGGTCTTCTTCAACTCCCCCTGGATGCGCAACAGCACGTCCTGCATGTCGGTGCGGATCAGCGGATCGAGCGCCGAAAACGCCTCATCCATCAGCAGAATGTCGCAGTCAGTGGCCAGCGCGCGGGCCAGGCCGACGCGTTGCTGCATCCCTCCGGACAGGGCGGCGGGATAGCGGTCCTCGAAGCCGCCGAGCCCGACGCGGTCGATCCACACGCGGGCGCGCTCCTCGGCCTGCGGTCGCGTCAGTCCCTGCACGCGCAGGCCGTAACCGACGTTGCCCAGGACGGTGCGATGCGGGTGCAGGGCGAAGCGCTGGAACACCATGCTCGCCCGATGGCGGCGGAAGGCACGCAGGTCCGGCGGCGCCAGCGCCAGGACGTCATCGCCGTCGACGACGATGGAACCGGCCGTCGGCTCGATCAGCCGGTTCAGGTGGCGGATCAGGGTGGACTTGCCGGAGCCCGACAGGCCCATGACCACGTGCACGTCGCCCTCGCGCACGTTCATGGTGATGGCGTCCAGGCCGAGCACGTGGCCGTGCTGCTCCAGCAACTCGGTCTTGCCGATGCCGTCGCGCACCAGCGGCAGCACCGAGGCCGGGGCGCGCCCGAAAATCTTGTACAGGTCACGGATGGCGATCTTGGCGCCGTTGGCGCCGTTGGCGCCACCGGCCTCAGCGGGACTCATGGCGGTACCTCTGCATCCGGCGCCCGTAGGACTGGGTGACCCGATCAAAGATGATGGCCAACAGCACCACGGCGAGGCCGTTCAGCACGCCCATGGCGAAGTACTGGTTGGTCACGGCCCGCAGCACCGGCTGGCCCAACCCCTTCACTCCGATCATCGAGGCCACCACGACCATGGCCAGGGCCATCATGATCGTCTGGTTGATGCCGGCCATGATGTTGGGCAGCGCCAGCGGCACCTGCACGCCCCACAGGCGTTGCCACGGGCTGGCGCCGAAGGCATCGGTGGCCTCCAGCACCTCCTTGTCGACCAGGCGAATGCCCAGGTCGGTCAGGCGGATCACCGGCGGGATGGCGTAGATCACCACCGCCAGCAGCCCCGGCACCTTGCCCAACCCCAGCAGCATCACCACCGGGATCAGGTAGACGAAGCTGGGCATGGTCTGCATGACGTCGAGCACCGGCACCACGCCGCTTTTCAGGCGGTCGGAACGCGACATCAGAATGCCGATGGGGATGCCGACGACGATGGCGATCAAGGTGCACACCGAGATCATGGCCATGGTGCGCATGGTGTCTTCCCACATGCCCATGACGCCGATGGCCATGAAGGACGCCACCACCAGCACCACCAGCGTCCAGCCGCGACTGGCCGTCCAGGCCAGCCCGGCGACAATGGCGATCACCAGCCACCAGGGCGCGCCGAGCATCGCCTGCTCGAACCACACCATGAAGCGCAACAGCGGGGTAAAGGCGTCCTCGATGGCCGCGCCGTAGGTGCGGGTGAAGGCCAGATAGGCGTCGTCCACCGCGCGGTTGAAGGCACGCAGCGTCGCGTCATCCAGGGCCGGGAACTCGATCAGCCAGTTGGACTCGGCCATGGGTGGGGTGCTCCGGGTGGGACCGGCGATTCAGCCCGTCAGGTGCGTTCGCGCGGCAGGCGCGGGCGCACCATCCGTGGGTTCCCGGTGCGTTGGCCGCCACATCGCCCCGCGACGCGACGGCCGAACGCATCCGACCGCGCTACAACGCCGCCTTGACCTTTTCGGCCACATCCGCCGGCACCCACCCGGTCCAAACGTCCGGGTATTCCTGCAGGAAGTGCACGGCCGCGCCCTCGGCGGTGGCCTGGGAGTCCTCCTGCCACGCCAGCACGGCGTTGATGACGTCGTTGGGCACCGTCACGCTTTCAACGAAGCCATAGGCCTCCGGCGCCGATTCGGCGAATCGGGTCGTGGCCACCGTCAGCACGTCGGACGAGGGGTACATGTTCGGCCGCGGATCGGCGCAGTCCCGTTGCGTCACGCAATCCCAGGTCTCCGGGTCGTGCTCCATGCCGCCGATCATAACCATGTCGTACTTGCCGAGCACGGCCGTGGGCTCGAAGTAGTAGGCGAAGATGGGCTCGCGCCGCTCATAGGCCTTGGCGATGGCGCCGGCCAGGCCGGGGCCGGAGCCCGGATCGAACATGGTATAACCGGCCTCGTCCAGGCCGTAGGCCTCGAACAGGTTCTCGTTGACGATCTGGCACTGCCAGCCGGCCGGACAGGTGTAGAAGCGGCCCTTGCCCGGCTCCTCGGCGTCCGGGAACAGGTCGGGGTTGGCCTTGATGCCCTCGATCGTGGCCAGCTCGGGATGCTCCTCGACCATGTAGGACGGCACGAACCAGCCCTCCTGGCCGCCGTCCTCCAGGGTGTGGGTGGCGACCTTGATGCGCCCTTCGTCGACCGCCTTGGCGATCACCTCCTTGGCGGCGTTGGGCCAGATCTCGGGGGCCAGGTCGGGCTCGCCCTTCTCGGTCATGGAGGTGATGGTTGGCACGGTGTCGCCCGGCACCAGCTCGGCGTCGCAGCCGTATCCCTCGTTGAGGATGATCTTTTGCATGTGGGCCAGCATGGCCGCCGAGTTCCAGCTCATCTCGGCGATGGAGACGTCGCCGCAGTCGGCGGCCCGGGCGGTGGACGGCGCGGCCAGCATGGCCAGCGACGACGCCAGCGCCACGGCGGCGCCCGCGATTAGCGTTTTCATGATGTGAGGTTCCCTGTTCCGGTGACGCTTGGGGTTCGGTCGGATCGGATGGGGCGGGTCCCCGGGAAAGCACTGCGAGGCGCGTCGGTCGGCCGATGGCGATGTCGCGCCCCGTCCCGGCGTGTGTCTTCCAAACGTAGCGACCCGGGGCCGTGGGTGCAAACCCCGGGCGGGCTCCGGGGGCATTTAACCGGCGCGAACCCAGCCGGCCAGTTCCTCCAGCGTCTCCGCGTCCAGCATCAGGGCCTCGACGTGGAGCGCGTCCTCCATCGAGATCGGGCGGCCGTCGACGATCAGGTCCTCGGCGAACGGCGCGGCGAGGCGCGGTCCCAGGTCGGCCACGTCGTCCGCCTGGGCCACGGGCACCAGGGCGACAAAGGTCTCGTCGCCCACCCAGGACAGAGTCCCCGCCTGCGGCAGCGCGGCGGCCAGCCGTTCGGTGGCGGCGGCGAACAGGGTCTCGCCGCCCTCGGTGCCCAGGTGCTCGGCGATGCCGGCCAGCCCGTCCATGCGCACAAGCGCCAGCACGGCCGGCTGGGCGTTGGCGAGGGCAGTCCGGGCGGCCTCGACCAGGGCGGGCGCCGGCGTCAGATGGGCCAGGGCGGCGACGGGATCGGGACCGAACAGGCCCGGTGTGGCGGTATCCGGCTTCGGCGCCGGCGCGGTCTCTGGGTCCGGTGTGGGTGCGGGTGGCGGGGCAGGCGCGGACTCAGCGGCCGGCGTTGGCGTTGGCGCGGGCGGCGGGGGCGCGTCCTCCCTGGCCACCGGCTCGGCCGCCGGCTCGCGCACTGGCGCGCTCAACGCCACCAGCGCCGACGGGGCCAGCGCCGCCGCCAGCAGCGTCACCACCAGCGGCGACACCGCGCCCCCGCTCACCAGGACCGCCGCGCACAGGCCAAGGACACGGGCCGCCTGGGTGATGGCCGCCGACCCCTGCGGCGTCCGGTCCACCAGCAGCACCAGCGACTGCCCGCCCAGGATCACCAGTCCGAGCGGGTTCCAGACCATCAAGGGGAGCGTCACGCCGAGCAGGGCGCCCGCCGCCCCGAGTCGGGCCGCGCCGAGGCGCGCGGCAGCATAGCCTCCCACGGCGGCGACGCCGGCCAAGCCCGCCAGCGTGGCCAGCCCGCCCGGCGTCCAAAGCACCGCCGGCGGCGGCGAGAGCCACCCGCCCAGCGGCAGCGGCAGCATGGCGAGCAGACCGCCGGCACCCAACGCCCAGGCGTGCCCGGCCACGGCCACGCCGAGCAGGTCGGTCAGGCCGAGCAGCGCGAAGGCCGCGAGCGCGGACGCCGTGATCCCGGCCGCCATCCGCGCGGCGGAAGGGCCGTTGCTCATGGGCGCCCCCGCCGGTTCGACGGGTTCGGGGTGGGCGAAACCTGTGAATCAGCCATGGCCATGCCACCTTTGCTCGGCATCGGACGGGGCCCCATCCTTACCCCATTCCACCGTTCGGGGGGAGCCCCGGCGCAAGGGGACGCAGTGACCACAGTCACTGCCGCGCTCGACGTTTTCCGTCAAACGTCTTGTTGAGAGATCGTTTGACGTGCCGATGACGAGGCGCCGCAATCAGCCAGAGTCCGAGGGCGGGCGATGACGCAACACGGGGACAACAGCGTGCCCAACAAGGGGGTCCCGCCGTCCGGGAGTCCGCGTTCCTGGCGCGACGTGGTCGAGCCCTTGGACGCCGGAAACCTGCTGGACCTGGCGCGCCAGCGGTCCCAGGAATCGCGGGAATCGCTGGCCTCCTTTATGATCGAGTTGCTGGACGGTCAGTCCGGCGTGCTCTCGGACAGCGAACGCTCGCTGACGAGCGACATCCTGCGCACCATCATCTTCAAGGTGGAACGGTCGATCCGCGACCGTCTGGTCAGCGTGATCGCGGACATCGAGGGGTGTCCCTATGACCTGATCTGGTTCCTCGCCAACGAGCCGATCGAGATCGCCTATCCGATCCTGTTGCGCAGCACGGTGTTGCGCGACGCCGACCTGATCGAACTGGTCCAGCGCAAGGCGATCGAACATCGGATGACGATCGCGGCGCGGCCCAACCTGTCGCCGGCCGTGTCCGACACGATTGCCCGCGTGGCCGAATCAGAGGTGATCGTCAGGCTGCTGCGCAACGAGACGGCGGCCCTTGGCGAGTCCACGCTGGCGTGCCTGGTCGAGCGGGCGCGAACGGACCAGGTCCTCCACGAGCCCTTGGTGAAACGCCCCGAAATGACGGCGGAGCTGGCGCAAAAGCTGGTCCACTGGGTGTCCGACGCCTTGCGCGAGTACATCCTGTCGCACTGGACGATCCCCGCCGCGACCCTTGACGAGAGCCTGGAAACCGTTCTCGAGGATGCGGCAATCCTTACGGACACGGACGAGATCGAGGCCCCGGTGGACCCCACGATTCAGACCGTGCCCGGCGATCCGGATCGCCTGAAACGCCTGATCATTTCAGCCATGGGCGTGGGCGACCTGCGCTTGGTCGTCTCGCTGATCAGCGCCTCCCTCGGCGTGCGCAAGGCCCTGATCCGCCGCGTCCTGGCCGAACGCTCCAGCGAGTCGCTGGCTGTTGTGTGCCGAGCCTTGGGCATGACGTCACACGAGTTCCTCAGTTTCAGCGCCGCCGCGCGCCTGAAGGCGCACACGTCCGGCGGCGTCGATGAGGACCCCGCGACCCTGGCAGCCGTCTACGACCGCATCAGCGCGGAAACAGCCCGGTCCGTGGTCGCCCACTGGTCTGCTCCACGGTGAGGAGTCCGAGCGGCGGACGCCGGCCGGCCGACGACCGAACGGTCTTTATGCGTCGGCCGGGAACAGCCTTCCCATCCCGAGACGCGCCCCGCCTCGCCCCACCGTGTTGACCAATCTGAGTCACACGTTTTTGTCATTGCGAGGAGCGTAGCCCAAAAAACAAAACTGGGGCAATCCAGGGCGAATACATCATGACCAAGCCCTGGATTGCTTCGCCGGCGTCCAAAGACGCCGGCTCGCAATGACGAGTCCGGCTTATTCACTTGGCTCCGGTAAACCCAACATGGTGCGCTGGACAGGTGTCCCATCGTACCAGATCGCGCATCTACCGGAGCCAAGTGAATAAGCCTTTGACGAGTTTTGTGCGGGCCTCTGGCCCCAGGGGCCGTCTCAGCGATGGAACCCCCTTCACCCGATTCCCCTGACGCCTCACCCCACCGTCTTGACTCGGGGCGAGCAACACCGTACTCCGCTTCGCGGCGTCTGGACACCGGCGGGCGACACGGGCGCTCGGGGCCGCGCCTGCCACGGCACTGCGCACGCAGACGCGCCTATCTCATGCAAATCACCTCTCATGAAAATCACCGGGTCTTGTCAATAAAGGGATCGTGTCATGGGGACCGAACTGGCCGGTTACGACCTGTTCACTGGATTTAACTGGTTCATCACGCAGGTCTTTCTGGGTCTTCTTCCGTGGCCGAATATATTTGCCTTTCTCATACCCATTGTCTTCATTCTCGTGCCCCTGTTTCCCCAATACCTGCTGTTCAACGTCGTCAAGATCCCCCACCTGCGCAACCGCGTCCGTCTGGCATTTCTGCCGGTGATCTGGTCTTCGGTGGCCCTGTACGGATACCTGTTCCGGGACAAGGGACCGGACCATAGCTCGGCGCCCATTCTGACCGATGTGCTGATCCTGCCGTTTATCGTCTTCGCGGTGCTGAGCATTTATCAGGTCGTCCACAATGAGCAGTGCCGCAAGTTTGTTGTCGTCTTTGTCGCCCTTAATTTCTATTTCCTGTTGACCCTGAACAACCTGGCGTTCATGGCGATCACCGACCGATGGACCTTCGCCGACGTGTAACGAGGATCCTCGCCCCCGATCGCCCCTTGCCATCCGGCGGGGGAGACGGTTCCCTGCGGTTGACCGGTCTGTTCTGTGAGACTCCCGCATGACGCGTCGGTTTCCTTTTTCCCCGCGCGGCCTTCTGCTGGCCGGGTTCGGCGGCCTGGCCCTGGCCTTCGCGGCCGCCCTGATCGCGGTGACGCTGCCGGCCGGCGGCGCGCACCCCCAGGAGCCAAGGCTGGCGCGGGCCGCCGTGCTTGCGAACGGGCTCGACGGATGGGTGCGGGCACGCCTGGAGGCGCTGCAGGCGGTGGCGGAGACCACGCAGGCGACGGTCGCGGCCGGCCTCCTGACGCTGGACGATGCCCGGGAGGTGGATGCCTACGTGCGCGGCCTGATGGCCGGCGCGCCGGCCCTGGAAAGCCTGGCCCTGATCACGCCGGACGGCCGGGCGCGGCGGTACGGGCGGGACGGAGCGCCGGTCCGCGAGGACTGGGGCGAGCGGCCGGCCGTCTCCGCCATGGTCACGGACATGCTGGCGCGCCCGGCGGCGGGTGATCCGACCGTGGAGTGGGGCCACCCGGTGTGGCGGTCCCGGGCCGGGCACGCGGTGTTCAACATCCGCGCCACCCTGGTTCGAGACGGCGCGCCGGTGGGGGTTCTCCTGGCCATGGTCGGCCTGGATCCGATCGCGCCGGCCGTGTCCCGCCACGCGGACGAGGACGGGGCCGACGCGGCACCGACCCCGTATGTCCTGTATGGCGGCGAGCGTGTGCTTGCCCATCCCCGGCTCGACGGCGGTGGGACGGGCGACGGCGTGGCGAACAAGGTGGCGGTCGCCGCCCTGCCGGCCCTGTCGGACCTCAACGACCCCGCCCTGGCCGCCCTGTCCGAAGCCGGCCCCGCGCCGAATGGCGAACCCGTGCGGCACGTGCGTCTGCCGGAGGCCGGCGTGGTCCATGTGCTGCGGCGGGTGGACGGCGTCGCGCCGGAGCCGCTGCTGGTCGGCGCGCATGTCGCGGTGTCTTCCGCAGGGGTGTTCAGCCGGACGGCCCTGGCCATCGGCGCGGCGGTGGGTCTCGGGCTGTCGGTCGTCGTCCTGGTGGGTCTGGCCTGGCGGCGGGCGGCGCCGCCCGCCTAGGGGCTTTCACGGGGCGGCCGGGGGCTCTACCATCGGCCGCGCGAGGGGGCGATCCCCCGTGTATCGGCGACAGCGGAGGGGACCGAACGCATGGCCGCACGCATTATCACCGTGGCCCAGCAGAAGGGCGGCGCCGGCAAGACGACGCTGGTCGCGCAACTGGCCGTCACCTGGGCGCGGCGCGGCAACAGCGTGGCCCTGGTCGACATCGACCCGCAGCGCAGCCTGGCCAGCTGGCACGCCTTCCGGGCCGACCAGGTTCCGGACGGCGCGCCGCTGCATCTGTCGGACGTGGCCGGGTGGCGGCTGGGGACGGAGCTGGACCGCCTGCGCCACCACTATGACATCGTCGTTGTCGATACGCCGCCACACGCCGAGACCGAGGCCCGGGCCGCCGTGCGCGCCGGCGATATCCTGCTGCTGCCGATCCAGCCCAGCCCCATGGACCTGTGGGCCACCAAGCCCACCGTGGATATGGCGGACAAGGAAAAGACCGCCGCCCTGATCGTCATGAACCGGATGCCGCCGCGCGGCAAACTGCCGGAGGTGATGCTGGAGAAGCTGCTGGAGGAGGGGCTGCCCATCGCCCACACCAAGCTGGGCAACCGGGTCGCCTACGCCGCCAGCATGATGGAGGGCAAGGGGGTGGTCGAATACCAGCCCAGTTCGACCGCCGCACGGGAGATCGGCGCCCTGGCCACCGAGGTCCTGGCGACCCTCAAGGGCCGGGCCAAGGCGCGGTAAGACACGGCGCCTACGCCGTCAGTTCCTGCACCAGCATCTCCAGGCGCGCCACGTCGTGCACCACCAGGGCATCGCGCTCACGCGTGACCATGCCCTTGCGGGCCAGGTCGTTCAGCACGCGGGCCACCGTCTCGCGCGTGGTCGAGACCCGGCTGGCGATGTCGGCGTGGATGGGGATCGGCCGGATGACGGCGCGGCCCGCGTCGTCCACCCCGGCGGCCTCGGCCTGGCGCAGCACCTCGGCCTGGACCCGGTTGTTCGCCCCCAGCGTCGACAGATCAACGATGCGTTCGGTGGCCGCGCGGATGGTGGCCGACAGGCGCCGCATGACGATCAGCGCCAGCGGCGGATGATCCGCCAGCAGCGTCAGGAAGGCCGTGGCTGGCAGGGTGGCGATCCAGCAGTCGGTGACCGCCAGCACGCTGGCCGAGCGGGGCGCGCCGTCGAACGCCGCCAACTCGCCGAAAAAGCTGCCGGTCTCGACGTCGGCCAGCGCCACCTCGCGCCCCGAGACGGTGTAGATGATGATCCGCGCCGTGCCCTGGGCCACGAAATAGACCTCGCGGCTCTCGCAGTCGCGGTCCAGGATCTGTTCCTGGGCCGCGTAGCGCCGCCAGCCGCACTGGCGGGCGATGCGCGCGCGCGCCTCCTCCGGTACATCGGCGAACAGATGCACCCCGGCCAGTCCGGGCGGCCGGGCGGCGATCTCGGGCGTGCGCTGGCTTCTGGTCATCCCGGTGTCCAACCCCGCGGGACCCCGCGTCCGTCACGTTAAGGCGTCAGATCCTTGGTATATCGGACCCCCAGTTTCTCACACGTTTGTCAGTGAAGGGTTAATGGCGGCGGCACGGCGCTGTTTCCGCTCTGGACCCGACCCGGGGTTCGTTGCTATATCCGCGCCGAAGCTTAATGAAAAAGCGGCGCAACGCCGCGAGTGTCGTGTGCCGGTGCCGACGAGACGGCCACCGCACACCCCTCAGCGCGGCGCGCCGGCCCCTTCGGAACAGGAAAAGGAGTCTTCCCCCATGGCCCTGGTCTCCCTGCGGCAAGTCCTCGATCACGCCGCCGAACACAGCTATGGCGTGCCGGCCTTTAACGTTAACAACATGGAACAGGTGCTGTCGATCATGAACGCGGCGCAGAAGACCGATTCGCCGGTCATTCTGCAGGCCAGCCGTGGCGCCCGCTCCTACGCCGGCGACGTCATGATCAAGCACATGATCCAGGCCGTCACCGAGATGTACCCGGACATCCCGGTCGTCATGCACCAGGACCACGGCAACGCCATGTCCACCTGCCTGTCGGCCATGGCGAACGGCTTTTCCTCGGTGATGATGGACGGCTCGCTGGAGGAGGACGCCAAGACCCCGGCGTCGTACGACTACAATTGCGCGGTCACCGGCAAGGTGGCCGAGGCCGCGCACATGATCGGTGTGTCGGTCGAGGGCGAACTGGGCTGCCTGGGCTCGCTGGAGACCGGCAAGGGCGACAAGGAGGACGGCCACGGCTTCGAGGGCGAGCTGGACCACTCCATGCTGCTGACCGACCCGGACGAAGCCGCCGACTTCGTCGCCAAGACCAAGGTGGACGCGCTGGCCGTGGCCATCGGCACCAGCCACGGCGCCTACAAGTTCACGCGCGAGCCGACCGGCGACATCCTGGCCATGAACGTCATCAAGGCCATCAACAAGCGCCTGCCGGACACCCACCTGGTGATGCACGGCTCCTCGTCGGTGCCGCGTGACCTGCAGGAGATGATCAACGCGTACGGCGGCGAGATGCCCGAGACCTACGGCGTGCCGGTGTCCGAGATCGTCGAGGGCATCAAGAACGGCGTGCGCAAGGTCAACATCGACACCGACTGCCGCATGGCCATCACCGCCGCCATCCGCAAGGTGCTGGCCGAGAAGAAGGCCGAGTTCGACCCGCGCAAGTACCTGAAGCCCTCCATGGAAGCCATGCAGAAGATCTGCGAGGACCGCTACGAGGCCTTCGGCACCGCCGGCCAGGCGCACAAGATCAAGCCGATCCCGCTGGCCGAGATGGCCAAGCGCTATGCCTCCGGCGCGCTGGACCCGAAGGTGAAGGCATAACACCGATCCGACCGGGCGGGAGGAGACCTCCCGCCCGGAACCGGTCTTGTCCCTCATCACGAAACGGTTCCGGACCGGAGAACACCCCCGTCCGGCAAGGGCACGCGCTACGGCGTGTCGTTGGAGCCGTTTTTCTTTATCCCTTGTCGACGCGATCGAATTTCTTGATCAAGTCGCTCTCTCTGAATTCTTGCCAGCTCACCCGGCAGCGCTAGAGAGACTATAAATCCAAACGTCGACATGCCTGCAAAGATATTATGCACAAAGTACAAATGAGACCATTCTTTTGCCTCTACAATCTCTGAAAACACCAAAAGACCCAGTATCACAATATACAACAAAAAAAGAGCATTGAATCTCTGAAGGTCCCCCTGTATTTGCTTCGCGCTCTCCCAGGCAACGCGCCAGTTTCCTGGCAACAACATACCAGGATCGCCGATTATTGAAACAACTGCGAAGAGGGAAGCTGCCAGAACTGAGAAAGTCAGCCCAATATACGCTGCTGGCGCCTCTGATTCTCTAATAGAGTCACCAAGATAGTATCCGGACCAGATGGATATGACAAGCGCAAAAGAAATGAACACGATTCTTTTTTTGTCAAATTGCCACATGTTTTCACTCCAAAAGCCCAGTCTGATCAAAGGTGTCCAGAGTGTCCCGCAACTTATCTTCGCAGTCCGAGGGGTTCAGAATCCTCTTGTCCCCTGCAACTTTGTAATCCTTGTGCAGCGTCATCTTGCTTCTCGTCACCCGTAGTCCGCTTTTTGTGACGATAACAAATTCATCCTCATGATTTCGTAGAACGCTAGATGCCATGGTCGACAATAACGATTTTACTTGTGGTTTATCCCAATTCCGACCCGCCCTTAGCATCATTCGGCCAGCTACATCTGATGCTGCCGCAACTTGATTTGGGCTCAGCCGCTTGGTAATCAACGACTTAAGAAACCCTACTCCAGGATCCCCATTCGAACTCAACAATGATTCTAACACAGGGCGAAAATCTCCTACGTTCAGGTCTATTTCAGCGACGCCAGCCTGAAAGACCTTTTCGAACGCATCCCTATCAAGTATTGCTTCCAGTTTGAAATCGCAGTCATCGCGGTCAAAATGTTCAATCATGTTGATCAACAACGCATTTACTGTGCCGTCCCTTAACGTAGTGTTATGGCCGGTCCATACAACATCATTCGCGCGAATAACAACGAAAAGCTGTGACTGAATAAACTCCATGCCTTTTGGCGGGTCCGTCACATCGGCATCAAGGGCCTCAACACCAGTTGCGGCAGGGATTACCGCCGCAGGGGCTCCCTTTTCGAAGACGACCAAATGCAGAAAGCACGATGTCCGCTTCATTGACCGACGCGCGACAACAACATCAAAGTCATCACCGTATTCAAAAACCGGGCACTCCGCCCTCGGGACGCCACTGAAACAGTCTTTAATCACCTCTGAAAGGTCTGATCTTTGGTTTGAAAACCAAACTACACGGCGATAATGGGCGGTCTTTCGCATTCATCCCTCCATAGTGTTTCGGGAGAGTATACTGCGGAACTCGCCAAACGGTCAATGCGCCGTGAACACGACCGATGCGACCGTCTTGGGGGGATTGTGCCGAGCTGGTCGGACGAGCGGTTTCATCCGCTCTGGATTGCTTCGTCGCTTCGCTCCTCGCAAAGACAGGCTTCTCGGCGTATTTCTAGCTTGCGCCCTGGCACGCGACGACGCGACCTCTTTTCGTCGTCGCGGTGGAGTGTCGGCATTCCACCCTTGACCCGTTGCGAGTCGGCGCCCCATGTAGGGCCTTCTCCCACGCTTTCCCGCCCGCCCGGAGGTTTCCGCCGATGACGCCCGCTCCCGCCCATGACCCGATCCAGTGGCACGGCACCACCATCCTGTCGGTGCGCAAGAACGGGCGGGTGGTGATCGCCGGCGACGGGCAGGTGTCGTTCGGCCAGACGGTGATGAAATCCAACGCCCGCAAGGTCCGCCCCCTGTCGGACGGCAAGGTGCTGGCGGGCTTCGCCGGCGCCACCGCCGATGCCTTCGCCCTGCTGGAGCGGCTGGAGGGCCAACTTGAGAAGCACCCCGGCCAGCTCACCCGCGCCTGCGTCGAGATGGCCAAGGACTGGCGCACCGACCGCTACCTGCGCCGGCTGGAAGCCATGATGGCGGTGGTGGACAAGGACGTCTCGTTGGTGCTCACCGGCAACGGCGACGTGCTGGAGCCCGAGGACGGCCTGATCGGCATCGGCTCCGGCGGCTCTTATGCCCTGGCCGCCGCCCGCGCCCTGGCCGACCGCGACGACATGGACGCCGAGGCCATCGCCCGCAAGGCCATGACCATCGCCGCCGACATCTGCGTCTACACCAACCACAGCGTCATCGTGGAAACCCTGGGCGGCGAGACCTGACCCTCGCCATCATTCCGCCGCGTTTCACCCGCCCCGCCCAACGTCTCCGGACCTCGTCATGCCTGCCTTCAGCCCCCGCGAAATCGTCTCCGAACTGGACCGCTTCATCATCGGCCAGGGGGAGGCCAAGCGCGCCGTCGCCATCGCCCTGCGCAACCGCTGGCGCCGCCAGCAGTTGCCCGAGGGCTTGCGCGAGGAGGTGCTGCCCAAGAACATCCTGATGATCGGCCCCACCGGCGTCGGCAAGACCGAGATCGCCCGCCGCCTTGCCCGCCTGGCCGAGGCCCCGTTCCTCAAGGTCGAGGCCACCAAGTTCACTGAGGTCGGCTATGTCGGCCGCGACGTCGAAAGCATCGTGCGTGACCTGGTCGAGGTGGCCATCACCGAAACCCGCGAGCGGATGCGCAAGCGCGTCCACGCCAAGGCGGAGCTTGCCGCCGAGGACCGGGTCCTCGATGCCCTGGTGGGCAATACCGCCAAGGACAGCACGCGCCAGAACTTCCGCAAGATGCTGCGCGAGGGCCGGCTGGCCGACAAGGAAGTCGACATCGAGGTGCGCGACAATGCCGGTATGTCCATGCCCATGATGGACATCCCCGGGATGCAGGGCACCCAGGCCGGGATGCTCAACCTGGGTGATCTGTTCGGCAAGGCCTTCGGCGGCCGCACCACCCGCAAGCGCATGACGGTCGAGGCCAGCTACGAGGTTCTGGTGCGCGAGGAGGCCGACAACCTGCTCGACGAGGACCAGGTGGTGAAGGAGGCCATCGCCGCCGTCGAGGACAACGGGATCGTCTTCCTGGACGAGCTGGACAAGATCACCGCCCGCAGCGACACGCGCGGCGGCGCCGACGTCTCGCGCGAAGGCGTGCAGCGCGACCTGCTGCCGCTGATCGAGGGCACGACGGTGACCACCAAGCACGGATTGGTGCGCACCGATCACATCCTGTTCGTGGCCTCCGGCGCGTTCCACCTGGCCAAGCCGTCGGACTTGCTGCCGGAGTTGCAGGGCCGCCTGCCGATCCGGGTGGAGCTGTCGGCCCTGGGGCGCGACGACTTCGTGCGAATCCTGACCGAGCCCGAGGCCAGCCTGATCAAGCAGTACAAGGCGCTGATGGGCACCGAGGGCGTGACGCTGGAGTTCGAGGACGACGCCATCCTGGCCATCGCCGATCTGGCGGCCGAGATCAACACGTCGGTCGAGAACATCGGCGCGCGGCGCCTGCACACGGTGCTGGAACGGCTGTTGGAGGAGATCTCGTTCACCGCCTCGGACCGCGGCGGCGAGACCATCGTCGTCAACGCCGAGATGGTGCGCGAGCGCGTCAACCCGCTGGCCAAGTCGTCCGACCTGTCGAAGTTCATTCTCTGACGGTCGGGGACCGCGTCAGGGGATGGCGACCGAAGCGCAGCGGGCCGCCATCCTGGCGCGCCTGGACGAGATCGAGGCGGAGATGAATCGCGCCGGCCTGTGGCTGGAGCGGCTGCCCGACCCACCGGCCACGGGGCCGCTTGATCCGGAGACGGGGTTCGAGGCGTGGCTGCAGGGCGTCTTCCTGCCCAACGCCCGGCGGGCGGCCGAGTCCGACACCCTGCCCTCGCGCAGCCAGGTCGGTGTGATGGCGCAACGCCAGTACGACTACCACAGCATCGTGCCGGAGGCGTTGCGGCTGGTCGAACTGCTGCACGATTTTGACCGCATGGTCGAGGCGGCGGCGCGGCGGCGCCGATAACACTGGCCGCGTCCCGTTCAACAGGCCGGAGATCAGCCCCCGACGGCGGCCACCAGGGCCTCGGCCACGCCCACGGCCTTGGCGGCGCGGCCCTTGGCGAACTCGTCGTCGGCCTCGGCTAGGTCGTCGCGGGCGGACTGCAGCCGCTCGCGGGCCTTTTCACCCGACACGCCCTCGAGGTCGAACGCTTCCTCGGCCAGAACGGTGCAGCGCTCCTCGGTCACCTCGGCGAAACCGCCGGCGACGAACAGGCGCGTCCTCACCTTGCCGCCTTCGTGGATGTCGATCACCCCCGGCCGCACGGTCGAGAGCATCGGCGCGTGGCGGGGCAGCACGCCGAAGTCGCCCTCGACGCCGGGCACGACCACCATCTCCACCGGCTCCGAGATCAGCAGCCGGTCCGGCGAGACCAGTTCGAATTCCGTCGTTTCCGCCATCGCCTGCATCACTCCTGAGGATCTCCGCCCCGTAGACCGGCCTGCGTCCATGGCAGGACCACCGCCGTCCCGGGTCTTTTCACCACGCCTGGGATGGGGCAAGGCATCGCCCCATATGCTCCGTCATTGCGAGCCGTCACCGTTGAGAGTGACGCAATCCAGGGCGAAGCAAAACGCCCGGTGCCCTGGATTGCCTCGCCGCTTCGCGCCTCGCGATGACGGGTCCTGTTTGCCCCGTCCGGTTACGCCGCCTCTGACGCCATTTTCTTGGCCGCCTCGATGGCCTCGTCCATGGTGCCGCGCATGTAGAACGCCTGCTCGGGCATGTGATCGTACTCACCCTCGACCAGGCCCTTGAAGCCCTTGATGGTGTCTTCCAGCTTGACGTACTTGCCCGGCGAGCCGGTGAACACCTCGGCGACGAAGAACGGCTGCGACAGGAAGCGCTGGATCTTGCGGGCGCGGGCGACGACCAGCTTGTCCTCTTCCGACAGTTCGTCCATGCCCAGGATGGCGATGATGTCCTGCAGCGACTTGTAGGTCTGCAGAACACGCTGCACCTCACGCGCCACGCTGTAGTGCTCCTGGCCGACGACGTTGGCGTCGAGCGCGCGCGAGGTCGAGTCCAGCGGGTCCACGGCCGGGTAGATGCCCAGCTCGGCGATCGAGCGGTTGAGCACCGTGGTGGCGTCCAGGTGGGCGAACGAGGTGGCCGGCGCCGGGTCGGTCAGGTCGTCGGCGGGCACGTAGATGGCCTGCACCGAGGTGATCGAGCCCTTCTTGGTCGACGTGATGCGCTCCTGCAGGTTGCCCATGTCGGTGGCCAGGGTCGGCTGATAGCCCACCGCCGACGGGATGCGGCCCAGCAGCGCCGACACTTCCGAGCCCGCCTGGGTGAAGCGGAAGATGTTGTCGACGAAGAACAGCACGTCCTGGCCTTCCTCGTCACGGAAGTACTCGGCCAGGGTCAGGCCGGACAGGCCGACACGGGCGCGCGCACCCGGCGGCTCGTTCATCTGGCCGTAGACCAGGGCGGCCTTGGAGTTGGTGCCCTCCAGGTCGATCACGCCCGACTCGATCATCTCGTGATAGAGGTCGTTGCCCTCGCGGGTCCGCTCACCCACGCCGGCGAACACCGAGTAACCGCCGTGCCCCTTGGCGATGTTGTTGATCAGCTCCATGATCAGCACGGTCTTGCCCACGCCGGCGCCGCCGAACAGGCCGACCTTGCCGCCCTTGGTGTAGGGCGCCAGCAGGTCCACCACCTTGATCCCGGTCTCCAGGATTTCCGTCTCGGTGGACTGGTCCACGAATTCCGGCGCCGCCTTGTGGATCGGGCTGGTCATCTTGGTCTGCACCGGGCCGCGCTCGTCGATGGGCTCGCCGATCACGTTCAGGATACGGCCCAGGGTTTCCGGCCCGACCGGCATACTGATGGGCTCGCCGGTGGCCCGCACCTCCTGGCCGCGCACCAGGCCGTCGGTGCTGTCCATGCCGATGGTCCGCACGGTGGACTGGCCGAGGTGCTGCGCCACCTCCAGCACCAGCCGCCGGCCGTGGTTGTCCACCTCCAGCGACGACAGGATGGGCGGCAGCTCGCCCTCGAACCGGACGTCCACGACGGCGCCCAGCACCTGGGTGATCGTGCCGACGGTATTCGTGCTCGGGGTCGCCATGTCCATGTGCTCCTGCTTGGCTGGTCCGTTGCTTGGCGGTTTCGGTTACGGTCGTATGCGTCTGGGTGCCCGGGTCGAGGCGCGAGCGGCCTGGATGGCCGCGTCTACAGCGCCTCGGCGCCGGAGATGATTTCGATCAGTTCCTTGGTGATCATCGCCTGGCGGGTGCGGTTGTACTGCAGCGTCAGGTCGTCGATCATCTCGCCCGCGTTGCGGGTGGCGTTGTCCATGGCCGTCATGCGCGCCCCCTGCTCGGAGGCGTAGTTCTCGGTCATGGCCCGGAAGATCTGGGTCTTGACGTTGAGCGGCAGCAGATCGGCCAGGATCTCTTCCTCGGAGGGTTCGAACTCGTAGATCGCCTTGGCCTCGCCGTCGCCCGCCTCGTTGTCGTTGGCGCTTTCGGGTACCGGGAACGGAATGAGCTGCTGGCGAGTCGGGATCTGGCTGATGGCCGACCGGAATCGGTTGTAGATCACCGTGCAGACGTCGAACTCATCGCCCTCGAACATGTCCAGCACGCGCTGGGCCACCGGCTCGGCCTCGGCGTAGGTGACGGTGCGCCGGCCCCAGTCCTCGAACGTATCAACGATCAGCTTGTGATGATCGCGCTTGAGGATGTCGCGCACCTTGCGGCCGACGCACAGGATCCGCACGTCCTTGCCGTCGGCCTGCAACTCGCGGATCAGGGCGCGCGCGTTGCGTGCGATGTTCGAGTTCAAGCCGCCGCACAGGCCCCGGTTCGAGGAGACGACGACGATCAGGTGGCGTTGTGTCGAACCGGTCCCGGCCAGCAATTTGGGCGCGCCGGGCAGGCCGGCCACGCTGCCGGCCAGGGTGCCGAGCATCCGGTCCATGCGCTCGGCGAACGGGCGGCTCGATTCGGCCGCCTCCTGCGCCTTCCGCAGGCGCGAGGCGGCGACCATCTTCATGGCCGAGGTGATCTTCTTGGTCGACTTGACCGAGGAGATCCGGCTGCGGAGGTCCTTCAAGCTGGGCATGAAACGCGGTGCCTTTCGTCCTGGAGGAAGCGGTCACACTCAGGCGAAGGTCCGGGCGAAGCGCTCCAGGAACGCGACCAGCTTTTTCTCGGTGTCCTCGGACAGCACCTTTTCGGTGCGGATCGAGTCCAGGATGTCCGACGCCGAGGAGCGCATTTCGCTCAGCATGTCGTGCTCGAAGCGGGTCACCTCGCTCGTCTTGACGGCGTCCAGGTAGCCCTTGGTGCCGGCGTAGATGGACACCACCTGCTCCTCGACCGGGAACGGCGAGTACTGGCCCTGCTTCAGCAGCTCCGTCAGGCGTTCGCCACGGTTCAGCAGTTTCTGCGTCGCCGGGTCGAGGTCAGAGGCGAACTGGGCGAAGGAGGCCATCTCGCGGTACTGCGCCAGTTCCAGCTTGATGGAGCCGGCGACCTTCTTCATCGCCTTGACCTGCGCCGACGAGCCGACACGCGAGACCGACAGGCCGACGTTCACCGCCGGGCGGATGCCCTTGAAGAACAGGTCCGTCTCCAGGAAGATCTGGCCGTCGGTGATGGAGATGACGTTGGTCGGAATGTAGGCGGAGACGTCGTTGGCCTGCGTCTCGATGACCGGCAGCGCGGTCAGCGAGCCGCCGCCGTGGTCGTCGTTCATCTTCGCCGCCCGCTCCAGCAGGCGCGAGTGCAGGAAGAACACGTCGCCCGGGAAGGCCTCGCGGCCCGGCGGCCGGCGCAGCAACAGCGACATCTGGCGATAGGCCACGGCCTGCTTCGACAGGTCGTCATAGAAAATGACGCAGTGCTTGCCGTTGTCGCGGAACCATTCGCCCATGGCGCAGCCGGTGTAGGGCGCCAGATACTGCAGCGGCGCCGGCTCCGACGCGGTGGCGGCGACGACGATGGTGTAGTCGAGCGCGCCCCGGTCGGCCAGGGTCTTGACCACCTGGGCGACGGTCGAGCGCTTCTGGCCCACGGCCACGTAGATGCAGTAGAGCTTCTCGCTCTCATCCTTCGCCTTGGCGTTCACGTCCTTCTGGTTGAGGATCGTGTCCAGGATGATGGCGGTCTTGCCGGTCTGGCGGTCGCCGATGATCAGCTCGCGCTGGCCGCGACCGATGGGGATCAGGGCGTCGATGGCCTTGATGCCGGTCTGCACCGGCTCGTGCACCGACTTGCGCGGGATGATGCCCGGCGCCTTGACGTCGGCGCGGCGGCGCTCGACGTCCTTGACTGGGCCGAGGCCGTCAATGGGGTTGCCCAGCGCGTCCACCACGCGGCCCAGCAGGCCGGCGCCCACCGGCACGTCGACGATGGCCTGGGTGCGCTTGACGGTGTCGCCCTCGCGGATGCCGGTGTCATTGCCGAAGATCACGGCGCCGACGTTGTCGTCCTCCAGGTTCAGGGCCATGCCCATGACGCCCCCGGGGAACTCGACCATCTCACCGGCCTGGATGTTGTCGAGGCCATGGATGCGGGCGATCCCGTCGCCGACCGACAGCACGGTACCGATCTCGGCGGCATCCGCCTCGGCGCCGAAGTTGGCGATCTGTTCCTTCAGGATCGCGGAGATTTCCGCCGCGCGGATTTCCATCATCCAACCCCTTTCATGGAGAGACTCAAGCGTTGCAGGCGGGAGCGCAGGGAACTGTCAACCATGCGCGACCCCAGGCGGACGACCATGCCGCCCAACAGATCGGGATCGACCCGCGATTCAATGGTCACCTCGTTGCCGACCACCTGCTTCAGGCGAGCGGCGAGGTTGGCGCTCTGCTGGCTGCTCAGCGGGCGGGCGGTGACGACCTCGGCCGTCATCTCGCCGCGCCGCCGCGCCAGATGGCGCTGGAAGGCGAGGATCATGCCCGGCAGGGCGAACAGGCGGCCCTTGCGCGCCACCAGTCCCAGGAAGTTGCGCGTGACCGGCGCCGCCTCGATGCGCTCGGCCAGGGCCAGGATGGCCTTTTCCTGGTCGGCACGCGACACCAGCGGGCTGGCGATGACGCGGCGCAGGTCGTCGCTGTCCGCCAGCATGTCCCGCAGGGCCTTGAGGTCGGCGGCCACCGCGTCGACGGCCCTGGACTCGTCGGCCAGATCATAGAGCGCCGTCGCATAACGAACGGCGAGGCCGGATACCCGTGTCGATTCCGATGCCACTGTCGCGCTGTCCCGATGTTTCGTGCTGACCGCCGCCGCCGCCCGACGAATCCGGCAGGGCACTGAATTTAAACATGAAAACTGGCCTTCGGAGGGGGTGCCGCCGAAGACGGGGGTTCCTTAGCACACTCCTTTCGCGGTTTGCAAGTGGCCGCCGAGCCGTTCCAACCGCGTTCCGCCGGCCGCGCACGGGCGTTGCGTGCCCCGACACCACCCGCGCGGGGTCACAAACCGGCCATAAAGGGGCGCCACGCTGATCCTGTGAGCCAACGCCCGACGCCATGGACCCGACACGAGCCTGACACGAGACTGCAAACCCGATTGAGCCGGGGAGTCGGATCCAGTATGAAGTTCGGTGTCCTGTTCCGCCGCGCGGCGAGGACAGCCGGCGCCAGCGCCGGGGAACTGCTGGACGCCGGGCGGGTTCGACCACGCGGGCTCTTGCGGTTCGTTGAACCCTCATTCAACTGGTTTCTTGGAAGAACACAGAGGAGACTCTCCAATGCTGAGGACCTTGATCGCGGCCACCGGTATCGCCCTGACCATGGGCGTGGGCGCCACTGCCGCCTCCGCCGCCGACGTGGAAAACGGCGAAAAGTGGGCCAATCGCGTCTGCAAGGCCTGCCATACCTTCGACGAGGGCGGCAAGCACATGGTCGGCCCGAACCTGTGGGGGATCGTCGGCAAGACGCCCGGCACCATCGAGGGCTATGACTACGAAGCCCGCAACCCGAACGGCAGCGCCGCGATCCACTTCGCGGACAACGGCATCGAGTCCTGGACCGAGGAAAAGCTCGCCGAGTACATCGCCAACGTGACCGCGTTCCAGGACGAGTACGGCAACGGCAACCGCAGCGCCATGGTCGTCAGCCTGCCGCCGAACGCGGCCCCGGACGTGGCCGCGTACCTTGGCACGCTGAAGTAAGAGGGACGGCCCGCCAACCACGGCGGGCACCCCCGTCGAAGCCGCCGCCCTGGTCCCTGGGGCGGCGGTTTTCGTGTGCGAAGACCGAGCGGAGTCGGGCGGTGACAGGACAAGGTCGGGTCAGTCTGGGAGACGAGGCCCCGACCAACGAGCGAAGCGGCCACGACCGCCCGACCCTCCATGCTGTAGGCGGTGGCGACGTTCAAGCGGGGGCGTCATGACCCTTCAGGTGGCGGTTCGCGAGCGGCGCGGATCTGGTCCTCGGTCATGCCGGCCCGGCGCATCTCTTCCTCGGCCTTGGCCCAGTACGCCTCGGGATCGCCCCAGATCAGCCGGCGGACCTCCGGGTCGAGGGGAACGACCCCACCCGCTGGCTCGTCCTCAATGGGGTCGCATTGCCAGTCGATAGGCCCTTCCCGAAGCGTGGTCCAGTAGTCGGCCCTGGGATTGAGCGGCGCGATCACGTCCCAAAGGGCGCCAGGATCATAGAGTGTCTCACCCTCGTGCCCGTTCTCGTCGTGCTGGGCACGGAATCGGATGACGCCGGCCTCCTGCGCCGCGACGATTGAGCGCAGCATGGCCAGCACGCTGTCGAAGGCGATGAACAGGCGCGGGGAGAGGCTCCCAAGGTTGGCGACGACAGGCGCTTGGCCGTTCTCGCTCCAGTGGGGAAACACATCGAAGCTGACGGCGTCTCGGGTCGCGTCTCCCCGGAAGGCGAGAAGCCTGTCGAAGGCATGGCGCTGCTTCTCAATGCGGATGATCTTGAGGCCACGGATGACCCAGTCGATGGGGTCCCAATGATGGCCGAGGAAGATGGCGCTCTTCCACTGCGACATGGTATTCGGTTGCGGGACGCCGTCGAACACGGTGTAGAGGGCGGCGTAGTCCTCCGGGATCGGGTCGAAGAACGCCCGCAGTTCGTCCAGACGCGCGCGGGCCTTCGATGACTTCTTGATGCGCCGCGCGATGGCCCGCCCATTTTGCGCGTGGAAGTCACGGATGGCGAACACCAACTGTTCGATTTCGTCGAGGAGGTCCTGGCCCATGTCACTCCCGCCCAGCTTCGCCCTAAAGAATATGGCATGTAAGGGGATCACGAGGCGCGAAATCTTGGACAATGGCGGCGGTGTGAGAACAGCCCCATGCGGTATCGATCTGGGTCCGTCGGCCCCTTTTTCTTCCCTACAAAATGAATAGGTATGGCGCGGTCCGCCGGCCCGGCCGGCCGGGCGCACCGTCCTCGCTTTCCCACCCCAAGATCCCGCGAATGGAGACACCGACGATGACGAATTTCGTGCAGGTCGGAGAAGACCTGGCCGCCGGCATGGGCACCCTGGCCAAGGCCGAACCCGAGACCATGGCCGCCTTCAAGGGCCTGATGGGCGCCACCGCCGGCAAGGACGGCGAACTGTCCGTCAAGATGAAGGAGCTGATCGCGCTGGCCATCGCCATCACGGTGCGCTGCGACGGCTGCATCGCGCATCACGTCAAGCTGTGCATCGAGGCCGGCGCGACGCGCGGCGAGGTGGTCGAGACCATCGGCGTGGCCCAGCTCATGGGCGGCGGCCCGGCCACAGTGTACGGGGTCGAGGCCCTGAAGGCCTACGACCAGTTCAAGGCCGCCGCGTAATTTCGTGCGATGGCGGAGGGCGGCCCGCCGTCGCGGGCCGACTCCGCCGGCCCCGCGTCACCCCGTCGTCATGACGAAGGCGATGGCGTTGATGAACAGGCTGAGGGTGAAGCCCAGCACGGTGATGCCGATGGCCGGCCCCCAGCCGACCAGCAGGCCGTACCGTGCCAACAGGGTGGTGATCACCAGCGATCCGCCGATCACCAGCAGTCCGATGAAATCGCCCAGACCCGCCGCCAGAACGTTCAGACGCGCCAGCAGCCCCAGCGGCAGCACCACCAGGCCCAGCGGCAACTGGATCCAGTTGAACGGCACCAGGAACCGGAACAGCATCGGCGCCACGCCGAGCATCGGCGCCATCGACAGCAACAGCACCGGAAACGCCACCCAGTCGATGACGTAGGCGATCAATTCGACCGAGATGTAGCGCAGCGGATGCACCACCTGCCCGATGTCGAGCAGGGTCAGGTCCATGATGATGTGCAGCCCATACAGCGGCAGCAGGGCCACCGCCACCCAGAACGACTTCAGCAGCCCAAGCGGGCTGGCGTCGAAGTACTCGAACCCCTCCCGATCCAGGCGAATCAGCCGGGCCAGGCCATGCAGGGCGGCGGCGAGTTCGGCGATGCTCAAGGGCGGCATGGCGTGTCCTCACCCGCGACCGTAGCCGACGAGGACGCGACGGTAGATCTCCGTCAACGCCTCCAGATCGGCCAGGGCGACCTGTTCGTCGGCCTGATGGATGGTGCGCCCGACCAGCCCGAACTCGGCCACGGCGGCGATGTCCTTGATGAACCGCGCGTCCGACGTGCCGCCCGAGGTGGACAGCGCCGGCCGGCGCCCGGTGACCTCTTCGGCCGCGTCCTGCAACAGCGCCGCCAGCCGGCCGGGGGGCGTCAGAAAACTCTCGCCCGAGACCTCGACCTCCAGGTCGAAACGGCCGGGGCGCCCGGCCTGTACCGCCTCGCACACATCCTGAAGATGGCGGGTCAGGCTCGCCCCGCTGTGGCGGTCGTTGAAGCGGATATTGAACCGCGCCTGCGCCCGGCCGGGGATCACATTGGATGCGGGATTGCCCACATCGATGCTGGTCAGCGTCAGTGTCGACGGCTGGAACTGTGCCGACCCCTCGTCCAGCGACCGCTCGGTCAGGGCGGCCAGCATGTCCAACAGGCGCGGGATCGGGTTGTCCGCCCGTTCGGGATACGCCGAATGGCCCTGCGTCCCGTGGACCGTCAGGATGGCGTTGAGGCTGCCGCGTCGGCCGACCTTGATCATCTCGCCCATGTGGTCGGGGTTGACCGGCTCGCCGACGATGCAGTCGTCGATGGCCTCGCCCTCGGCGGCCAGGGTCTCGACCATACGCACCGTGCCGTTGAGCGCCGGTCCTTCCTCGTCGCCGGTGATCATCAGGCTGATGGACTCCGGACCGGTTTCGCCGGCGGCCTGAAGCCGGGCGCAGGCGGCGACAAAGGCGGCGATCCCGCCCTTCATGTCGTTGGCGCCACGCCCGTACAACACGCCGTCCTCGACCTCGGCGGCGAAGGGATCGCGGGTCCAGCCGTGCCCCGCCGGCACGACGTCGGTATGCCCGGCGAAGCACAGGTGCGGCCCGGCCTCGCCCCGGCGGGCATAGAGGTTGTCCACGTCCGGCGTGCCCGGCCGCGAGAACGGCATCCGCCGGCAGCGGAAGCCCAGCGCCCGCAGCGCCCCTTGCAGCACGTCGAGCGCGCCGTCGTCTGCCGGCGTGACGCTACGCCGATGGATCAGGGCGCGGGCCAGCGGCAAGGGGTCCGTCAGCGCCTCCGCCGTCCAGTCCACGACGGGCGCGGGCCCTTCCGAAAGGGGGGTGGCGGGATCAGTCACGCAGCAGTTCGTTGATCGAGACCTTGGCGCGCGTCTGTTCGTCCACGCGCTTGACGATGACGGCACAGGCCAGCGCCGGCCCCGGCGATCCATCCGGCAACGGCGCGCCCGGCATGGCCCCCGGCACCACGACGGCATAGGCGGGCACGCGGCCCCGGAACACCTCGCCGGTGGTCCGGTCGATGATCTTGGTCGAGGCCCCGATGAACACGCCCATGGAAAGCACCGCGCCCTCCTCGACGATGACGCCCTCGACCACCTCGGAACGGGCGCCGATGAACACGTTGTCCTCGATGATGACCGGGTTGGCCTGCAGGGGCTCCAGCACGCCGCCGATGCCCACGCCGCCCGACAGGTGCACGTTCTTGCCGATCTGGGCGCAGGACCCGACCGTGGCCCAGGTGTCGACCATGGTGCCCGAGTCCACGTAAGCGCCGAGATTGACGAACGACGGCATCAGCACCACGCCGGGCGCGATGTAGGCCGAGCGGCGCACGGCGCAGGGCGGCACGGCGCGGAAGCCGGCGGCCTTGAACTGGGCGGCGTCCCAGCCGTCAAACTTCGACGGCACCTTGTCCCACCACGTCGACCCGCCGACCGCGCCGGAAATGGGCGTCATGTCGTTGAGGCGGAAGCTGAGCAGCACCGCCTTCTTGAGCCACTGGTTGACCCGCCAGGCGCCGCCGGCCTTCTCGGCTACGCGATAGACGCCTGCGTCCAGCCCATGCAGCGCCGCATCAACCGCGTCGCGCACCGGCCCGGTGGTGGTGGCGGTGACGACATCGCGGGACTCCCAGGCCTCGTCGATGGTCCGTTCCAGGGCTTCCAGGGTCATGGCGGTGCGGAGTCCTTCGGTGAAAACAAGACGACCACGGGCGGGCCGAAACCCGCGCTGACCATACCCGCCGCGGCGATCAAGTCAACCGGACGGTCCCGTTCTCCGGTTGGGCCGGCTCACACCCCCGCCAGCGCGCGGAACTGGCGGCCGGCGACGGTCAGCATGGCCAGGTCGACGGCCCCCGAGGTCCCGCGCAACTCGCCCAGCACCTGGGCGGCGCGCTCGACGGTGATGGGGTTGGTCTCCACCCAGGCGGCGATGGCGGCGTCGGGATCGTCCAGATCGCGGCCGTGTTCGATCACCCGCTCGGTGATCTGACGCTGGTGGCTGTAGAACTCCTCTTCCAGGGCCGCGACGGCCAGCTTGGTCCAGTGGCTGCCGGCCTCGCGGCGCTCCGCCGTGCGGCGCAGCCAGCCAAGGCCCAGCCGCGTGCCGACGGCGAAATACAGACGCGCCGCCGTGTCCATCGGCACCCCGTGCGCGGCGCTGATGCGCACGATGTCTCCCGACGCGCCCATGACCGGCAGGCAGGCCACCCCGGCGGCCAGGGGCGCCGGGACGCCGGCCTCCTGCCACACGGCGATGCGGGCGCGGGCCGTCTCCAGCGTTTCGGCGGTGGCCCACGCGTCCAGGTTCGCGGACAGTTCCTGCACCGCCGGGGCCAGTTCGGTCACCGTGGCCGAGACATCCAGCGGCCAAGTGCCGTGGCGCAGCATCCATTGCGTCTGACGCCCGACCAACTGGTTGACCAGGTGCAGCAGGTCCAGTTGCACGTCGGCGCCGACCTGGCCGTCCAGCGCCTCGATCTGGCTCCAGATGGCCCGCAGGCCGTACACCTCGCGCACCGCCATGTAGGCGCGGGCGATGTCGACGGGGCGCATCCCCGTCTTTTCCATCATGTCGACGATGAAGGCGGCGCCGACCCGGTTGATCATCGAATTGGCGATGTAGGTGGCGATGATCTCGCGCCGCAACCGGTGCCCGCCGATCTGGTCGCGGAACCGGGTCTGCACAGCCGAGGGGAAGTACAGGCGCATGGACTCGGTCAGCATCGGATCCTCTGGCAGGTCGGAGTCCATCACCTCGTCGAACACCCACAGCTTGCCGTAGGGGATCAGCACCGCCAGTTCCGGCCGGGTCAGGCCGCGCCCGGCGGCGAGGCGCTCGGCGATCTCGTCGTCGCCGGGCAGGAACTCGACCGCGCGGTCCAGCCGGCCGAGCCGTTCCAGCGTGCGCATCAAACGGTGCTGCGCGTCGAGCATGGCCGCCGAGTCCCGCTCCATCAACGAGATGGCCTGGGTCTGCAGGTAGTTGTCGCGCAGCACCAGCGCCGCCACGTCGTCGGTCATCTCGCGCAGAAGCTGGGTGCGCTGCTTGTCGGTCAGATCGCCGGCCTCGACGATGCCGTCGAGCAGGATCTTGATGTTGACCTCGTGGTCGGAGCAGTCGACGCCGGCCGAATTGTCGATGGCGTCGGTGTTGAGACGCCCGCCACGCTGCGCGTATTCGATTCGCGCGCGCTGGGTGACGCCCAGGTTGGCGCCCTCGCCGATCACCTTGACGCGCAGGTCGTCGGCGTCGACGCGGATGGCGTCGTTGGCCCGGTCGCCCACGTCGGCGTGGCTTTCCCGGCTGGCCTTGACGTAGGTGCCGATGCCGCCGAACCACAGGAGATCGGCCTGCCCGCGCAACAGGGCGCGGACCAGTTCGGTGGGCGTGACCACGTCCTGGCGCAGGCCCAGCATGGCCTTGATCCGCGGGGTCAGGCGCACGGTCTTGGCGCGACGGTCGTACACTTGGCCGCCCTCGGACAGCACCGCCGGGTCATAGTCGGCCCAGGTCGAACGCGGCAGGTCGAACAGCCGCTTGCGCTCGTCCCACGAGGCGGCCGGGTCGGGGTCGGGATCGACGAAGATGTGCAGGTGGTTGAAGGCACCGATCAGGCGGATGTGTCGGGACAACAGCATCCCGTTGCCGAACACATCGCCGGACATGTCGCCGACACCGATCACCGTGACATCCTGCGTCTGGGTGTCGTGCCCCATCTCGCGGAAGTGGCGCTTGACCGCCTCCCAGGCGCCCCGCGCGGTGATGCCCATGGCCTTGTGGTCATAGCCGTTGGACCCGCCCGAGGCGAAGGCATCGCGCAGCCAGAACCCGTACGCCTCGGAAATCCCGTTGGCGATGTCGGAGAACGTGGCCGTGCCCTTGTCGGCGGCGACCACCAGGTACGGGTCGTCGCCGTCGCGCCGGCGCACGCGTGGCGGCGGGATGACCTCGGTCCCCTTGAGGGTGTCGGTCAGGTCGAGCAGCCCGCGCATGAAGGCGCTGTAGCAGGCAATGCCCTCGGCCTGGATGGCCTCGCGGCCGGCGCCGGGCGGCGGTGGGCGCTTGACCACGAACCCGCCCTTGGAGCCGACCGGCACGATCACCGCGTTCTTGACCATCTGCGCCTTCATCAGGCCCAGCACCTCGGTGCGGAAATCCTCGCGCCGGTCGGACCAGCGGATGCCGCCGCGCGCGACCTTGCCGCCGCGCAGGTGGATGGCCTCGACGCGCGGCGAATAGACGAACACCTCGACCCACGGGCGCGGCAGCGGCAGGTCGGCCAGGGCGCGGCTGTCGATCTTCAGCGACAGCCACGCCTTGGGCGCGCCGTCGTCGGTGGTCTGGAAGGCGTTGGTCCGCAGGGTCGCCTTGATGAGGTCGTGATAGCGCCGCAGGATGCGGTCCTCGTCGGGGTTGGTGACCTGATCCACCGCCTCCAGGATGGCCGCGTCGAGGTCGGCCTCGGTGGTGTCCGCGCCGGCGCCGCCGTCGGGATCAAAGCGCGCCTCGAACAGGGCCACCAGCCGCGCCGTGATGGCGGGATGCCCGGCCAACGCCTGCATGATGTAGCTCTGGCTCAAAGTGAACGCCGTCTGGCGCAGGTAGCGCGCGTAGGCGCGCAGCACCGTCACCTGGCGCCACGACAGCCCGGCGTCGATGACCAGCCGGTTGAAGCCGTCGCTTTCCAGATCGCCGGACCAGACGCGGCGAAAGGCCTCCTCGAAGAGCGCGCGCGCCCGGTCCACGTCCACCACCGTGCCGGAGGCGGCGGTCATGGCGAAGTCGTGAATCCACACCGGCGCCGACGAGTCCGAGCCGGTGGCCGTGGGATCCAGGCGGGGCCGCAGTTCGAACGGCACTTCGCCCAAAACGCGGAAGCCCATGTTTTCCAGCACCGGCAGCATGTCCGACAGCGGCACGGCGTCGCTGGGCTGGTAGACCTTGAATCGCACCTCCCGCTCCGGGCTTTCCAGCGGCCGGTACAGGCTCAGCGCGAACGTGCCGCTCTCCAGGGCCTGTTCGATGCGCACGATGTCGGTGACGGCGGCCTGGGGCGTGTGCCGCTCGCGGTAGCTGGCCGGGAAGGCAGAGCCGTGGCGGCGGAACAGATGCACCCCCACCTCCTCGCCCTTGGCGGCCACCAGCACGTCGGCCAGATGGTCGGCCCAAGACCGCGTGGCGGTGGTGATGCGCGCCTCGATCTCTTCGGTGTCGGATCCGGGCACAACCCCCGGCGTGGTACGGATGATGACGTGCAGGCGCGCCAGCGGCGAGTCGTCGACCTGGGTGGACCACGTCTCGACCCGCCCCTGCAGGTGCGTTTCCAGGATCTCCTGGACGCTCAGCCGCAGGGCCGTGTCGTAGCGGTCGCGGGGAATGAACACCAGGCACGAAACGAAGCGCTGAAAGTCGTCGTGGCGCAGGAAGAGGGCGGCGCGCTGCCGTTCCTGAAGATCGAGAATGCCGAGCGCCACGTCCAGCAGCGTCTCCTCGCCGCTCTGGATCACCTCGTCGCGCGGCAGGGTCTCCAGGATATGCTGCAGCCGCTTGCCGTCGTGGCCGCGCGGATCGAAACCGCTGCGCGCCAGCACCCGGGCCAGCGTCCGCCGCACCACAGGGATACTGGCCGCCGAGTTGGTGTAGACGTCGGCGGTGAACAGACCGACAAGCAGGGTCAGGCCGGTCAGCCGGTGCGCCTCGTCGAAGCGCTTGACCACCACGGCGTCCATGGGCGCGGCGCGGTGGACGCGCGCCCGCGCGGCGGTCTTGGTCAACAGCAGCGGGTCCGGCCCGCGCACATAGGCCTGGACATCCTCGGGCAGGACCTCCAGGTCGCGCAGTTGCCCGAAGACGCGCACCTCTGCGTCGCGCAGGATGCCCAGCCCCGGCTCCGGGTCGGCGCGCACGCCGGTCTCGGTCTCGGCAAGCACGTAGTCGCGGCTGCCCAGGAAGGTAAAATGATTGTCGCTGAGCCAGTCGAGGAAGTGGGCCGCCTCGACGACGGTTTCCCGGTCGCCCGGCACCGGCACGGTCTCCTCACGCAGGGCCGTGGCGGCGGCACGGGTGAGGTCGCGCATGGCTGGCCAGTCCTCGACCGCCGCGCGCACCTCGGCCAGGGTCGAGCGCACCGTCTCGGCGACCGTTTCGAGCACGGCCGGGTCGGTCTGCTCGGCCAGGTGCACATGGATCAGGGAGTCCCGCGCCGTGCCGTCCGCCGCACCCTCGCACAGGTCGGTCAGCTCGCCTTGGTCGGTGCGCCGCACCCACACCACGGGATGAATCACCAGCCGCACGACCATGCCCAGGGTGGTCAGGGCCGCGGTGACCGAGTCCACGAGGAACGGCATGTCGTCGGTGACGATCTCCAGCACCGTGTGCTCGATGTGATAGCCGTGCTGCTCGTAGATCGGATTGTAGACACGCACCCGTGCCTCGCCCGGACGGCGGTGGCGCAGGAAGGCGAGCGCCGACAGGGCGATGCCATATAGCGTCTCGGGGTCGTGGCGCACGATGTCGGCCGGCGGCACGTGCGCGAAAAAGGCGTCTACGAAGCGGGTGGCCTGGGCGGCGTCGGTCCCGTCGGCGGCGGCGAGCCGCTCGGAGACCAGGGCGCGGACGCGCCGCAGGTGTTCGGCCTTACGGGCGGCCTGTTTCTTGGGCATGACACATCCTCTTCCGAACGGACCACCGATCGGCCCGTTCCACCGATCCGGGATCCAGCGGCACCCCGGTTGTGTCAATATCGCACGTTAAGGCTTGGGTTTCGAGGGGGAGAGGGGCAGCTTCGGCGTCCGGGTCGGGGCCGGGATGGTGCCCGCGCAGAGGCTCAGGCGACGCAATAGACGCGACGCAACAGCGAAAGCTCCGCAGTATTGTGTTTCATTAGGTCGTGGGCCCACAGTCCCTGCACGCCCTGCTTGAAGTCCTCGGCCAGTGTCCGGCCGATGGCCTCGAAGGACCCGAGCCCCTGGCGCTTCAGATCCTCCGGCTCCGACAGCACGCCGAGAATGAACACCCGCCCCGCGACATCCTCGGGAATGCTCGCCCTGATGCTGGCGATCCGGCCTTCATCCTTGTCGCTGTCGATCATGAGAACGAAGAACCGGTGAGGGAACCGCCGCATCTCCCTTGCGTGAACACCCAGGAATTCGTCCCGGACATGCGTCCATCCGCCGGCCACCGGCAGGACCTGGATCTGCGAAAGATCAAGATTGAGTTCGAAGCCGTTCGCCAGTTGCCGGTTGGCGTCGTCTTCCGGAAGGATGTGAATATGGGGCCGGTGTCTGTTCACGCCCATCACGCGACATCGCCTCGCAGCAGCGCCCCCACAAGGTCACCGTGAACGTCGCCCGCCGCCCGGATATCCGCCACGGACCGCGCTTGTGTCGGCTCCTGATGACTGTTTCGATACAGCACGAGCGTGTTTTCGTCCGAAAAGCGACGGATCGCCTCCGGATTATGTGACGTCACGACAAGCTGGCCGCCGCTCCGTTCAAAGCTCTTGCGCAGCATCATGATGGAGGGGCTGACCTCTGACGGCGCAAGGAAATTGTCAGGCTCGTCCCAAAAACACAGAAGCGGGCCGTATTCTTCATTGGCCGCCATCGCCAGCGCGAAGACCAGAAAGCATTTTTCGCCGTCCGAGAGATGCTCAAAGGGAAGCTCAACGAAGTCTTTCTTTTCACCAAACTGAACGGACAGATCCCGGCCCCTCGCCCCGACCGTGGGATTCTTGATCGCCAGAAAATCGGGCATCACTTGCTTCAGGTACGACTCCATGCGGGCATAAACGGACGGAGCCGAGACCAACACGCCGGAAATCCACTCGCCCAGGTTTTCCACATGCCGATCAGGCTGGAGGGTCTCCGTCTCTGACTCGCCCTTCATCCCTTGCGGGATTGGCTGCAAAATCAAGGCATTGGCAAGCCATTCCGAGAACCGCCGGACCTCATCGTTCCGCGAGGGAAGCTGAACGATGGGCAGGGCGACCAGATGCCAGTCGATCCCGAAACTGGACGACGAGTCCCACCCCGGCCGCTCCACGGTGACGCGCGCCGCCTCGCGCGAAAACACATCGGTCCCGTCGACCGTCAGCCATTCTTCAAGAACGCGCAGCTCCCGAAATCCTTCCGGGAACTCAAGGGCCAGCGTGTAGGAAAAGACGGCGCCCTCCAAGTCCACCTCGAGTTCAAACCGCATGGGCACCTGTGACCGGCCCATCGACAGGTCTGACGGGCGGATAAGGCCGCCGACCCGGTTTGACCCCCTGGCGATCATCTGCAAGACTTCGAGGGCGGCCCCCACCGTCGTCTTGCCAGAGCCGTTCCGGCCAATAAGCAGCACGGAATGCATGTCCTCGAGCTTCAGCTCGAAGTTTTCAAGGCAGCGGTAATTGTGGACGTAGAGTCTGCGGAGCATGGCGGCCCAATCCTGTTCGTCGAACCGACCATGGCATGACCGCGCGCGCTCTATCAACGTCGCCGGTCGGGGCCGCCCGTCGTGGGTCGAATTGGATTCGTTGGATTACGCCGCCGCCGGCGTGGCCACCAGGTCCTTCAGCGCCGCGTGCAGGGTCTGGTTGGCGGCCAGGATGGTGCCCGAATGCACCGGGTCGGGGCCTCCACCGAGTTCGGTGACGAAGCCGCCCGCCTCGCGCACCAGGATCACCCCGGCGGCGACGTCCCACGGCTGCAGGTCGCTCTCCCAGAAGCCGTCAAAACGCCCGGCGGCGGTGAAGGCGAGGTCCAGCGAGGCCACGCCCATGCGGCGGATGCCGGCGGAGACGGCCATGACACGGCCCATCTGTTCCAGGAACGCCGCGTGGCCGGGCTTGCCCCGGAACGGGATGCCGGTGGCGAACAGCGAGATACCCACGTCGCGCCGCGCCGCCACACGCAGCCGGCGGTCGTTCATGAACGCGCCCTGGCCCTTTTCGGCCCAGTACAGCTCGTCGGTGATCGGGTTGAGCACCACACCGGCGATGATCTCGCGGTCCCGCTCCAGGGCGATGGAGATGGCGAAGTGCGGGATGCCGTGCAGGAAGTTGGTGGTGCCGTCCAGGGGATCGACGATCCAGCGGTGACGTGGATCGCGGCCGTCCTCCGGCGCACTTTCCTCCATCAGGAACCCGTAGTCGGGGCGCGCCTTCTTCAGCTCGGCCTTGATGGTGCGTTCGGCCTTCGTATCGGCGGTGGAGACGAAGTCGCTCGGCCCCTTGACCGAGACCTGAAGCTGCTCGACCTCGCCGAAGTCGCGCACCAAGCCGCGCGCCGCCTTTTGCGCGGCGCCGACCATGACGTTGATGTTGGCCGAGCGGAAGGCCATCGGCAGCTAGTCCTTCGCCCGTTCGACGTAGGTGCTGTCCTCGGTGTTGACGACGATGCGGGTGCCGGCCTCGACGAACGGCGGGATCATGACGCGCACGCCGTTCTCCAGGATGCCGGGCTTATAGGAGGCGGCCGCCGTCTGGCCCTTCACCACCGGGTCGGCCTCGACCACCTCCAGGGTGACCTGCTGCGGCAGTTGCACCGAGATGGGGGTGCCCTCGATGAAGCTGACCTGAACCTTCATGCCGTCCTGCAGGAACGGGGCCTGCTCGCCCATGGCCTCTTCCGGCAGCTGGAACTGGTCGAAGGTCTCGTCGTCCATGAAGTGGCAGCCGGTCTCGTCCTTGAACAGGAACTGGCAGTCGCGTTCGCGCACGTCCAGGCGCTCGACCGTGTCGGCGGTGCGCCAGCGTTCGTTGGTCTTGTTACCGGTCTGGATGTCGCGCATCTCCACCTGGATGAAGGCGCCGCCCTTGCCGGGCTGGATGAGCTGGATCTTGAGCACGGACCACGTGCGGCCCTGGTGGTCCAGGACCATGCCCGGCCGGATGGTGTTGGCATTGATTTTCATGCGTTCATTCCCTTGAATGCGGGCGGACCCTAGCAGGTTGCCCCGATCCAGGCAACCGGTTGGGGGCGACCACGCACCCCACTGAAAACACTGGATTTCCGATGACTGACCCGCGTCCCGGCCGGCCCTGGTGGCACCCCGACGCCGTGGCCGAGCGGCGCCCGGCCCTGGCCGCGCGCGCCGCCGTGCTGGGCGCGACGCGGGCGTTCTTCGCCGGGCAGGGCTATCTGGAGGTGGAGACCCCGGCGCTGCAAATCTCACCGGGCCTGGAGCCGCACCTGAAGGCCTTCGCCACCCGATGGACGCCGCCCGACGGGCGCCCGCCGCTGCCGCTGTCCCTGCACACGTCGCCCGAGTTCGCCATGAAGAAGCTGCTGGCCGGCGGGCTGGAGCGGATTTTCCAGATGGCGCGGGTGTACCGGGACGGCGAGCGTTCGACGACGCACCATCCCGAATTCACCATGCTGGAGTGGTACCGGGCGGGGGCGACGTACACCGACCTGATGGACGAGACCGAGGCCTATGTCGCCGCCTGCCAGTGGGCGGTCGGGGGTGCGCCGCTACGCTGGCGCGGCCACCAGGCGGACGCGACGCGGCCGTGGCGCCGCCTGTCGGTGGCCGAGGCCCTGGCCGAGTACGCCGGCGTGGACCTGATGGCCTGCCTGCCGCCAGAGCCAACCAAGGACCCCGACCCAGGACCCCTGGTGGCGGAGGCACGGCGGCTAGGGCTGACGGTGGGCAAGGGCGACCGCTTCGACGATGTGTTCTTTCGCATCTTCCTGGCGTACGTGGAGTCCCGCCTGGGGATCGGCACGCCGTGTATCCTCTTTGACTATCCCGTCTGCATGGCCGCGCTGTCGCGGCCCAAGGCCGCCGATCCACGCCTTGCCGAACGCTTCGAGGTCTATGTGTGCGGTTTGGAGTTGGCCAACGCGTTCGGCGAACTGACCGACGCCGCCGAGCAGCGCGCCCGCTTCGAGGCCGACATGGACCTGAAGGAGCGGCTGTACGGCGAACGCTACCCCATCGACGAGGATTTTCTGGCCGCGTTGGAGCACGGTCTGCCCGACTGCGCCGGCATCGCCCTGGGGATCGACCGGCTGGTCATGCTGTGCGCCGGCGCGCGGCGGATCGAGGACGTGCTGTGGGCGCCGGTGGCCGACGCCCCGCCCCGTTCACCCAAGGACAAGCCATGATCATCCGACCCGCCCGACCAGAGGACGACGAGGCGATCTGGCGCATCATCGGTCCGACGATCCGCGCGGGCGAGACCTATGCCCTGCCCCGCGACATGACCCGGGACGCGGCGCTGGCCTATTGGCGCGGCCCGGCGCACGAAGCTTTCGTCGCCGAGACCGACGACGGCATCCTCGGGACCTACTACATGCGGCCGAACCAGCAGGGCGGCGGATCGCACGTCGCCAACTGCGGCTACATGACGCGGGCCGACGCCACCGGCCGGGGCATCGCCCGCGCCATGGCCGAGCACTCGCTGGTCCACGCCAAGGCGCGCGGCTTCCTGGCCATGCAGTTCAACTGCGTGGTCAGCACCAACGCCCGCGCCATCGCCCTGTGGCAACGCCTGGGGTTCGCCATCGCCGGCACCCTGCCCGGCGCCTTCGACCACCCGACCCATGGTTTCGTGGACGCCTACGTGATGGTCCGGTGGCTTTAGGGTCGATTGATCCCTCGCCCGCCCCGTCACGCCTCCTCGGGCGAGCGCATCTGGTGCTCGGTGATGAGCTGTTGCAGCGAGACCAGCAGCGCGTCGCGGTCGAACTTGGCCACGTAGTCGTCGAAGCCGGCCTCGCGCCCCTTTTCCAGATCGCTCTCGGTGGCGTGCGAGGACAGCGCCACCAGCGGCGTGGCCGCCCAGTCGGGCGTCTGTCGCACGGCCACGGCGAACTCGAAGCCGTCCATCTCCGGCATTTCGATGTCGCTGATGATGGCATCGAAGCGCGCACCGCGCTCGCGCAGGTCCAGCGCCTCCGGCGCGCTGGCCACGGCGGTGACGTTGAACCCGGCGGCCGACAGCAGCGGTGTCAGCAGGTTGCGGAAGAAGGCGCTGTCGTCCACCAGCAGCAGGGCACGCCCACTCGTCGGCCGGCGCCCGGTGCTGCTTTCGATGCTGCCGAACCAGTCGCCGAACGCCTGGGTGAGGTAATAGCCGGTGTCGATGATGTCGGTGGACTTGCCGTTGAGGACGGCCGTGCCGATGACGCCCATCTGCTCGGCCTTCAGTTCGACCTTGAGATGTTCCTCGACGATGTCGACGATCTCGTCGACCATCAGGCCCATGGACCGCTCGCGGTCGGAGAACACCAGCACCGGCTGGCGGCCCTCGGTCTTCATGCCCATCATGCCGTCGACACCGATCAGCGGCATCAGTTCGCCGCGATACTGCACCAGCGGCTTGCCGTAGCTGTACTCGACCTTCTCGACCTCGATCTCCTCAAGACGCGCCACCAGCCCCAGCGGCACCGCCTTGCGCTCGTTCGAGCCGGCGCGGAAGATCAGCAGCGATGTGGTGTCCTCGGCGCCCCGGCCCTCGCGCGCGGCCACGGACTCGGCGGCGGCGCCGCTGCCGATGGTGCTCTCGCCCGTCGCGCCGGCGATGCCGTTGGGGTCCAGGATCATGATGACGCTGCCATCGCCGAGGATGGTGTTGCCGGAGAACATGCTGATGTGACGCAGGATCGGCGCCACCGGCTTGACGACGATTTCCTCGGTGTCGAACACGCGGTCGACGATGATGCCGAAGCTGTAGGTGCCGACCTGGGTGACGACGATGAAGGTCTCCTCCTGGCCCTTGACCTCTTCCTCCAGGCTGTCGCGTTCCTCGTCCAGGCGCAGCAGCACGGCGAGGGACACCAGCGGCAACAGGCGATCCCGCAGCCGCAGCACCGGGGCGCGGTTGATGCGTTCGATGCGCGTGTCGGACTTCTCGGTGACGCGCACCAGTTCGAGCACCGAGATCTGCGGGATGGCGAAGCGTTCGCCGGCGCTTTCGACGATCAGGCCGGAGACGATGGCCAGCGTCAGCGGGATCTTGATGATGAAGGTCGATCCCTTGCCCGGCCAGGTCTTCAGTTCGACGGTGCCGCCGATCTGCTCGATGTTGGTGCGCACCACGTCCATGCCGACGCCGCGCCCGGAGACGCTGGTGACCTTCTCGGCGGTGGACAGGCCGGCGCGGAAGATGAACTGGGCGATCTGCTGATCGCTCATGGCCTCGACCTCGGCCTCGCTGGCCAGGCCGTTGGCGATGGCCTTGTCCTTGATCTTCTTGATGTTCAGGCCGCGCCCGTCATCCGAGATTTCAATGATGATGTGACCGCCCTCGTGATAGGCGTTCAGCTTGATGACGCCCACCTCCGGCTTGCCCACGGACAGGCGTTCGTCGGCGTTCTCCAGACCGTGGTCGCCGGAGTTGCGGACCATGTGGGTCAGCGGGTCCTTGATCAACTCCAGCACCTGGCGGTCGAGCTCGGTGTCGGCGCCGTACATCTGCAGGTCGATCTTCTTGCCCATTTCCTGGGCCAGATCGCGCACGATGCGCGGCAGCTTGGCCCAGGCATTGCCGATCGGCTGCATCCGGGTCTTCATCACCCCTTCCTGAAGGTCGGATGTGATGTGCGACAGGCGTTGCAGGGGGGCCGCGAATTCCGAGTCGTCGCTGCCACGGACCATCTGGAGCAACTGGTTGCGGGTCAGCACCAGCTCCGAGACCAGGGTCATCAGCTTTTCCAGCAACTCGACGTTGACGCGGATGCTTTGCGCCGCGACCGATTCCTTGCGCGCGCCGTCACCGTCCGGCTGTGCGGTGGGCGCCGGGACGGAGGCTTTCGACTCGGCCTTCGGCTTTCCACTTTGGGCCGAGGCCGCCTCGGCGGCCTTGCGCTCCTCGTCGGCGGGGATGCTCGCCTTGGCGGCCTCGGCGGCGCGTTCGCGTTCGGCCTCGGCGGCCAGTTCGGCGGCCAGTTCCGCCTCGGTTGCCGCGCGCTTGCCCTGGCTGATGGCCTCCTCGACCTCGGCCAGCAGTTCGGCGGCGACCGGGAACCCGTTGGCGTCCAGGTGCGGTCCGGACCCGGTGGAGGCCGCCTCGGCCGGCTCGGGCGCGGCGGGCGCCTCGGCGGGCGCCGGGTCCGCCTCGGCGGCGGACTTGCCCTCGGCCAGCGCGGCGAGCTTCGATTTCAGGTCCTGATCCTCGCCCGGGGGTTCGCTTTCGGTCTGCTCCAGGTGCGTCAGGATGTCCTTGATGCGGTCGATGGTGTGCAGGATCACCGTCACCGCCTCGGGGGTGACCTCCAGTTCACCGTCGCGGAACTTGCCCAGCACGTTCTCGCCCGAATGGGCCAGGGTTTCCAGACGCGGCAGACCGAGGAACCCGCAAGTCCCCTTGATGGTGTGCACCAGCCGGAAGATGTTGGACAGAATGTCGCGATCGTTCGGGTTCTGCTCCAGATGGACCAATTCAACGTCCAGCGTGGCCAGGCTTTCCGACGTTTCGGTCAGGAATTCACTGAGCAGATCATCCATGGTGGCTTCTCCCCTGCTGTGCCGGCGCTCGCCTGCCAACCCGGATCACGGCGACACACCCCCACTCCGCATTCATGCGCGAAGTCTTGACCCCGCTTGTATAGCATGAAGACAGAGCGGGAAACAGGCGCCAGTGTGTATATCCGTTGGGCAGCAGACGTATTCCTTTTCGCCAAAAAGACCTGAACGCGCCAGCACGGGGAACCCGCCCGACGCCATGCTCGGAAGACTATGGTGTGTGGAGGGATACATGGAGTGTCCCCGGTAGCGACTCAACCCGGACCCTCGCGCCCAGGTCGTGAGCCAGCAATCCGGCATAATACCCCATGATGTTGCGCGGGTCAGAAATCAATGCACGATTGTCCAGGCCCGCCGCCAGGGCCTCCAACGGCGGCTGGCGCACCGGCGCGGCGCCGGAGACCTGAATGTCGCAGGTGCCCGGCAGGGTGCCGTTCACGGCGATCCGGTCGTGCCGGGGCATGGCTTCCAGGGCCACGACGGTCAGGGTCAGCAGCACCTGAACCATCGGCCGGACCCGCTCATCCGGACCGCTCGCGCTGACGCGCCAGGACAGCTCGGGCGCGTGCGAACCGCTTCCCATCGCCAGATGCTCGGTAAGGACGCCGCGAGCCTCGGTGGGATCGTGGCTGCGACTCGTCGGCTGTCCCAGCAGGGCGCGGCACACCCGCAAGCGGCCCGATGCGGCGGCCGCGCTGCGGCTGAGCAGGTCGATGATCTCTCCGTCCGTTTCCCCGGCGTCCTCCTCCAGCAATTCCGCCCCGGAGCCGATGGCCCCCAGCGGCCCGGCCAGGTCGTGGCACAACCGGGAACACAGGGCCTGGGCCAGCAGCACGGCATCGCGATCGGGCATGATGGTTCTGACCTTTCGAAGACCGTGGTCGAAGACCCTTGGATTAACGGGCCGGCGGCGGCGTGGCGGGGGAATAAGGGAGCGGCTTGGTATACCTGACTTTTGTGGGGTGGTATTGCCGGGCTGTGTGCGCTATGTGACAAAAGGGAGACGTTTTTCGCGCCGGCTTGGACCACCCTCGGCGGGATCGCCGCCAGGCCGGAGGTGTCGCACCACCAAAGGAGACCTTACCATGGCCCCAGACACGATGATGCTCGATTGCGATATCGTCACTCCGGGGGCCTGGGTCCGCCTGCCGGCTCAGCCGGACTGGGGCCGGGGGCAGGTCCAGTCGGTGGTCGGCCCGCGCGTGACGGTGAACTTCGAGAACACCGGCAAGCAGGTCCTGAACGCCCACGCGGTGAACCTGGATGTCATCGAGGACGCGCGGCCGCCCCGCACCTGAGGCCCGGCTGAAGGCCGGACGCGGATGCGGGGCCGCACGGCGACGCGCGCGCCGTGGTTGGGGTTCGGCCGCCATCGCGCTCACACCAGTTCGAAATCGTCGCTGGTCAGGGCGGTGTTGAACGTGCCGATCAGGGACAGGTCCGCGACAGCGTCATCCGCGTTGTAATACAGTTCGCCCTCGTCTTCCTGGTAGATGAGGTATTTCGCGGTTCCCGCCGTGTCGACCGCGTCTCTCGCCGTCTGGTCGGCGACAGAGGCGAAGTCGTTGGTGAAGGTGCCGGTCAGGCTGGCGAACGTTGCCGCGTCCAGCCTGACCAAATCAGTTCCGTTGCCGAAGTCGGTGATCGTGTCTGCGTCGCCGTATTCGCTGAAGGCGAACACATCGTTGCCCAGGCCGCCGCTCAGGGAATCGTTGCCGGCCCCGCCGGCGATGACATCGTCGTCGAACCCGCCGTCCAGGGTATCGTTGCCCGCGCCGCCGCTCAGGCTGTCGGCCCCTTCCGCGCCCGATAGGACGTCGTCGCCGGCGTCGCCCTCCAGGGTGTCGTTGTCCGCGCCGCCGTAAAGGCTGTCATTGCCAGTGCCGCCGGTCAGAGAATCGGCGCCGGTGTTGCCGGACAGGGAATCGTCGCCGCCCTGACCGTCCAGGGCATCGGCGCCGGCGCCGCCGAGCATCGTGTCCGCGCCGTCCGCGCCGATCAGGGAGTCGGCGCCTTCGCCGCCCTCCATCCGGTCGTTGCCGGCGCCGCCGACCAGGGTGTCGTTGCCCTCGCCACCGACCAGCGTGTCGTCTCCGGCGCCGCCGTCCACCTCGTCCACGCCGGCGCCGCCGTCGAGGCTGTCGTTGCCGGCGCCGCCCTCGATCTGGTCGGCGCCGTCGCCGCCGGTCACCACGTCGTCACCCTCGCCGCCCAGCAGGACGTCGTCCCCATCGCCCCCCACCAGCGTGTCGTTGCCGGCGCCGCCGTCGAGGGAGTCGTTGTCCGTGCCGCCATCCAGGGAGTCGTCGCCCTCCTGGCCGATCAGATCGTCGTTGCCGGCACCGCCGCTCAGCGTATCGGCCTCGGCGGTGCCTTGCAGGCTGTCGTCCCCGCTGGTGCCGCCTTGCCCGGTGCCGCCGTTTTCGGCCGGTGGTGCCGTCAGGCCCGCGTCCTCGCCGATCTGCAGGTAGTGCTCGAAGGGCGAATAGCCGCTGACGATCGCCTCCGGGTTGGCGGTGGCATACCCGCTTGAACTGAAAGAGGCGCTGGGATTGCGCAGCTCATACTGCCCGTTTTCGATGAAATGCTGGTACGGATTGACGCCGGCCGCCGCCACGTCGCTGTAGGTGGCGAGATAGTATGCCGCGTCGAACAGCGGGCTCGCCACCCGTCCCTCGGCATAGCCGTACTCAAGGAAATGCTTGAGCGGGTTGATGCCGGTCCCGGCCAGATCGGTGCTGTTCACGAGATAGGTGCGCGTGTTGAAAAACGGGCTGGGGTTGCGCAGCTCGTTGACGCCGTACATGGCGAAGTGAGTCAGGGGATTGACGCCGGCCTCTTCAACGTCCTGGTTCTTGTCCAGGTAATACGCGGGATCAAAAAAGGGGTTCGGCTTGCGGCCTTCATTCCATCCGTAGGTCATGAAGTGTTCGTAGGGATCCCAACCCGATGCCGCCACATCCTCGTTCTGCTCCAGGTAATAGGCCTCATCGAACAAATCGCGGCTCATCGGACATCCCCTTGACCTTGCAAACCCTTTCGGACCCACGTCCCAGGTCTCGGCAGTGTAGCGGCGCCCACTTAACCGGACGTTACGATCGGCCGCAGCCACAGTCGATGCCCCGCCCCGGCGCTGCCACATTCGGCGTCTTGAATGGCGTCAGCATGTGGGCGACAGTCCCCGGACGGCGCCCCGCGACAGGCATTGCACGGGTCAAGCACGGCATGAGGCACGAAATGGCAGCGTTCCGACGGGTCGCGAGCGGATTGTTTGGCCGGTCCGGCAACCGCTCCACCCGATCTGGCGTCGTGACGGCGGGGGCGGGCGCTCTACTTGCATTGGCTGTGACGGCCTGCCAGCCGAGCGTAAAGGTCGAGGCACCGGACAAGCCCATCGTCATCAACCTGAACGTCAAAATCGAACAGGACGTCCGTGTGCGCCTGGAAAAGGGCGTCGAGGACGTGCTGAGCAAGAACCCGGACATCTTCTGATCGGGACGATCGCGCCCGAGAGTGGGGTGCCCAACAGAGGGACGTGAGAGGGAGGCGACCCATGATGCACCGCCTGGTCACCATGACACGGCACAGCGCGCGGTCTCTTGTCGAGTGGGCCGGCGTGGTGCTGGTGGCGGGCACGCTGGCCGCCGCGCCGGCGGCGGCGCAGAGCCTGGACCAGCTACGGGCCAGCAACGCGGTGTGCGAGCGGCCGGACGGCCTCTTGCGCGCCCTCAGCTCCGACCCGTCTGTCAACCAAAAGGTGAACACGATCAACCAGGAGCGGCTGGCGACCTACGAGCGGCTGGCGCGGGAGACCAACACCACGGTCGAACAGGTGCGCGTGGTCTCCGGCGAGAAGCTGCAGGGGCGCTACGGCGGCTGCCCCTGATCCGGCCCGGCCTCGGCCACGGTGGCCTGGGGTAGGGATTCCAATACGCCACAGCGTTCCACCACTCCGCCCTCGCACTGTTCCATCAACTGGGCTAACTCGTCGCGCAGCCGGTGCAGGTGGGCGATCTTCTCGTCCACCGCCAGCAGGTGGCGCGTGGCCACCGCGTGGATGTCGGTGCATGGCCGGTCGGCCTCGCCGCCCAGCGCGATCAACTCCCGCACCTCGTCCAGCGTGAAGCCCAGCCGCCGCGCGCCGCGCACGAACGCGAGCCGGCGCAGGTGCTCCCGGTCGTAGACGCGCTGGTTGCCGCCGGTCCGCGCCGGCGTCGGCAGCAGGCCGATGCGCTCGTAGTAGCGCACCGTGTCGACCTTGGTGCCCGTCAAGCGGGCCACGGTGCCGATGTTCATGGGGCCACTTTTCCCTTGAAGCTCGAGTGACTCGAGGATCCATCGTGTGGATCCGCGAGTGAGTTTCAAGAGCGCAAAAGAGAGATCCGATGGCCGGCTGCGACTGTTCCCAAAAAACACGGTTCGAGGGCGTTTCGCGCGCCTATCGGCGGGTGCTGTTGGCGGTGATCGCCATCAACGCGACGATGTTCGGCGTCGAGATGACGAGCGGCATCTGGGCCCAGTCCATGGCCCTGAAGGCCGACGCGCTCGATTTCCTGGGCGACAGCGTCACCTATGGCCTGTCGCTGGCGGTGATCGGGATGTCGCTGCGCACGCGGGCGACGGCGGCGTTGCTGAAGGGTTTGAGCCTCGCCGTGATGGCCGCCGTGATCCTGGGGGCCAGCCTGTACCGGGTGTTCGTGCTGGCGCAGCCCGACGCGGCGGTCATGAGTACCATCGGCGTGCTGGCCTTCGCCGCCAACGTGGCCTCTGTGCTGCTGCTGATCCGGTTCCGCGAGGGCGACGCCAACGTGCGTTCGGTCTGGTTGTGCAGTCGCAATGACGCCATCGGCAACCTGGGCGTGATCGCGGCCGGCGGCCTTGTGGCCTACACCGGCACGCACTGGCCGGACCTGGTGGTGGCGTCGGTGCTGGCCGGGCTGTTCCTGACGTCGTCGGTGCAGATCATCCGCCGCGCCCTGGCCGAGCGGCGGGAGGCGGCGTCATGCGGCCTGGAGGCGGGCGCCGCCGCACAGCCCACGGCGGCGGAGTAGGTCACCAGATCACCCGCTCGCCAGCGCCGCCTTTTCCCGCCGACGCTGCACCGACGACGGGATGCGCATCCCTTCGCGGTACTTGGCGACGGTGCGCCGGGCGATGTCGACGCCCTCGGCGCGCAGGATGGCGACGATGCGGTCGTCCGACAGCACGCCCTTGGGCGGCTCGGCGTCGATCAGCGCCTTGATGCGCGCGCGCACCGCCTCGGCCGAATGGGCCTCGCCGCCGGCGCTGCTGTTGATCGCCTGGGTGAAAAAGTATTTCAACTCGAACAGCCCGCGCGGCGTGGCGATGTACTTGTTGCTGGTCACACGGCTGACGGTGCTTTCGTGCATCCCGATGGCGTTGGCCACGTCGCGCAGGATGAGCGGCCGCAGACCGGGCAGGCCGAGTTCCAGAAAGGCGTCCTGCTGGCGGATGATCTCGGCGGCCACCTTGATGATGGTCGTGGCCCGCTGGTCGAGCGCCTTGACCAGCCAGTTGGCGTTCTGCATCTGCTCGCCCAGGAAGGCCCGCACCGCCTTGTCGCCCTTGGCCGACGGCTGCACGCGGGCCAGATAGCGGCGGTTGACCAGCACCCGGGGCAGAGTGTCGCTGTTCAACTCGACCAGCCAGCCGCCCTCGGGGTTGGGGCGCATGACCACATCGGGGACGACGGTGCGAATCGGCTCGCCCTCGAACGCCAGGGCCGGTTTGGGATCGAGCGCGCGGATCTCGGCGATCATGTCGCGCAGATCCTCGGCGTCGACGCCGCAGACCTTCATCAACGCCGGCAGGTCGCGCCGCCCCAGCAGCTCCAGATGGTCGAGCAGCGCCACCATGGCCGGGTCGAGACGATTCCGGTCGGCCAGTTGCAGGGCCAGGCATTCCTTCAGCGAGCGGGCGAACAGCCCCGGCGGATCCAGCGCCTGCATCCGGGCCAGCACGGCCTCGACCCGGGACACGGGCACGCCCAGCGCCAGCGCCGCCTCCTCGACCGACACGGCCAGATAGCCGCAGGCGTCCAGGTGGCCCACCAGGTGGGTTCCGATCATGCGATCGACGGGGTCGGTCAGGTCCACCGCCATCTGCGCGTCCAGGTGCTCGCGCAGCGACGCCGGGCGGCTGAGGGTTTCCTCCAGGTCGCGGGTGTCCTCGCCGAAGTCGTGGGCGCCGCCCCCGCCGCCGCCCCAGGCCCCCATGCCGAGCCCCAGCGCGTCCAGCCCGCCGGCGCCGTCGGCGGCCGCCGCCATGTCGCCGGCGCCGGCCTCGTCGCGGTCGGTGTTGTAGTCCTGATCCAGGGGCGAGGGACCGTCGGCGCCCTCACCGGCGCCGCGGTCCACCACCACGGCCGCGTCGGCGTCGGCGCGATCCTCGGCGCGCGCCGCCGGGGCCACGAAATCGGCGCGTTCGTCCCGCTCCAGCAGCGGGTTGCGTTCCAACTCCTGCTCGACATAGGTGGACAGGTCGATGTTGGACATCTGCAGCAGCTTGATGGCCTGCTGCAATTGCGGTGTCATCACCAGGCTTTGCGCCTGCCGAAGATCAAGCCGCGGTGCCAGGACCATGTCCACCAACCCTCATGTCATGCCAACGGTGCTCGGGACCGCCCGTCGGCCAAACCGGCCGGCCCGTACCGATCACGGACCCGGCCCTAAAGACTGAAGCGTTCTCCCAAATACACCCGCCGGACACCCTCGTGGGCGACGATCTCCGACGGGCGCCCCTCCATCATAACGCGGCCTTCGTGAAGAATGTAGGCCCGGTCCACGATGTCGAGGGTTTCGCGCACATTGTGATCGGTGATCAGAACGCCGAGGCCCCGGTCCTTCAGGTGCGCCACCAGGTCGCGGATGTCGCCGACGGCGATGGGATCGATGCCGGCCAGCGGCTCGTCGAGCAGGATGAAGGTCGGCCGGGTGGCCAGGGCGCGGGCGATCTCGACCCGGCGCCGCTCGCCGCCGGATAACGCCAAGGCCGGCGTGTGGCGCAGATGCGAGATGGAGAACTCGGCCAGCAGGCTCGCCACCATCTCGTCGCGTACATCGGGGTTGCGCTCGGTCACCTCCAGCACCGCCCGCAGGTTGCCCTCGACCGTCAGGCCCCGGAAGATGGAGGCCTCCTGCGGCAGATAGCCGACGCCCAGGCGGGCGCGCCGGTACATGGGCAGCGGCGTCACGTCCTGCCCGTCGAGCAGGATGCGCCCCGAATCGGGCATCACCAGCCCCGTCACGCAATAGAAACAGGTGGTCTTGCCGGCGCCGTTGGGACCCAGCAGGCCGACCACCTCGCCGCGCCGGACGTGCAGGGAGACGTCCTGAAGGATGGGGCGCCGCCGGTACTGCTTGCCCAGGCTCTCGGCCTGCAGCGTCCCGTGCTGGGCCACCGCCCCGGGATGCTCCAGGGCCGGCTCCGCCCAGTCCTCGGCGCGTTCCATCAGACCTTGCACTCGGTCCTCCCTGGCTGCGGGCGGTCGTGTCGCCCCACGCCGCCCACCGGTCAGTCGGCGCCGGACTCCGCCTCCGGAGCGTCGTCGTCGGCCCCGTTGTCAGGACGCTGCGGCGCGATCAACGCCCGGGCGCGGGAGTCGTCGTCGCCGCCGCCCCGGAGCGTGCTGACGCCGGTGTTCAGGTCCATGACGGCACGTTCGCCGGCGAACTGATCCGTCTCGGTCGAAATGGTCACGTCGCCGTCAACCGTGGCGACGCCGGCCGCCACGTCATAGACCGCGCGGTCGCCCCGCACAACCTCCTGCGCCGTGGTGATGATCACGCCGCCGAAGGCTTCCATGCGCTCCAGCCCGTGGCCCCCTGGCGCGTCGCCTTGATCGGCGTCCCCGGTCCCCGGATCGGCATCGTCGTTGGCGAAGTAGCCGGTCAGCACGTCGGCGTCGACCGTATCGCCGTTGGCGCGCACCACGCGGGCGTCACCGCGCGCCACCGCCATGCGCTCGCCCGACCAGTATTCCAGGCTCTCGGAGGCGGTGACGGTCTCGCTCTCCGTTTCCATGCGCAACGGACCGCCGCGCACCACAAGAATGCCGGTGTCCACCTCGTAGACGGCGGTGGCGCCCGTGACGGTCTGGCCCGGGGTCTCGATGCGCGCGTTGCCGCGCGCCTCCATGCGCCAGATCTCGGTGCCGCCGTCGGCGGTCTCGCGGTAGTGCGCCACCAGGACGTCGCCCCGCACCCGGTCCTCGTCCTGGATGGCGACGGCGTTGCCCCGGGCGATGTACATGTTTTCGTCGCGGCGCCACTCGATGCCGTCGTCGGAGAACACCTCGATCGGCGCGTCGCCCGCCCCAACGGTGGCCCCCTGGCCCCAGGCCGCCGGCGCGCCGGCCGTGACCAACAGGGGGACCAACAGGGGGGCCAGCAAGAGGGCAACCGCGATGCCGCGCCCGACATGCATCATGGCGCGATGTCTCCGCCCTCGGTCAGCACCAGATGCGTCTGCCCCGTGAAGACCACGACGCGCCCACCGTCCACGATCTCGAATCCGCCGGCGACGATCTCGCCGTCCGGCCCCTGGCCGCTCACCGGGTCGGCGCCCCAGGCGTTGTTCGTTGTCAAGTCCACCTGCGCCGTCCGCGTGTGGAACTCGAAACCGTCGTCCCGGTAGAGGACCACGTTGCCGTCCAGGTCCAGCGTGCGCTCGACCTTGGAGTACAAGCCGGCGTCGCCGCGCACCGCCAGCCATTGGCCGGTCTCCAGGGCGATGTCTCCCTGCGGCTGCTGGAGAGCAACCTGGTCGGGGTTCCCGGCCTGCTCCACCGCCGTGGCGGCGACCAGGGTGTAGGGCTGGTTCTTGGTGTCCACGCCATGGAAGCGTGGATTGACCAGGGTGCGCGGGCTGGCCTGGCGCGGATCCAGGCCGGTCATGCTCACGGCCAGGCGCTCGGCCTGCGAGCGGATCTGCGGCCACGCCAGGACCAGACCCACCAGCACCAGCGCCACGCTGGGCAGCAGCAGCTTCATGAGCCGCACAAACCGCGAGTATTTCATGGCCTTGTGCACGGACTCGGGCTTGCCGGCGCCATGGCCCCGGACCTCGCCCGGCCGCGCCGCCGGGGAGGTGGGGGCCGAAGCCGTGTCGACCAGGGAAGACGGTCTGTGTAAACGATCCAGTTTCATCGCCGCGTCATCTCGCGTCCGTCGGCGCCCCCGCGCGGGCCGCGCACGCGCGCCGCCTGCCGCACCGGGCCGATCGGTGATCTGGGGGCCATGCTGATCTAGTCAACGCCCGCCCGCAACAGATCATGCATATGAATAAAGCCCACAGGCCGGCCCGATTCCACCACGAAAAGGCTCGTGATGGGGCGATCGCCACTGTTCATGACCCGCAGGGCCTCCACCGCCAGCGCGTCCGGCGCGACGCTGCGGGGGTCGCGGGTCATGATCGCGGCGGCGCTCCGCTGCACCAGATCCGGCGCCATGTGGCGGCGCAGGTCGCCGTCGGTGATGATCCCGACTAGGTGCCCGGCCTCGTCGACGATGCCGGCGCAGCCGAACCCCTTGCGCGACATCTCGATCAGCGCCTTCGACATGGGCGTCTCGCCGGCCACCAGGGGCACCTCGTCGCCCGTGTGCATCAGGTCGCGCACCCGCAGCAGCGCCCGGCCCAGCCGGCCGCCGGGATGGTACACCTGGAAATCGTGCGCGGTGAAGCCGCGCGCCTCCAGCAGGGCGACCGCCAGGGCGTCGCCCAGGGCCATCATCAAGGTGGTGGAGGTGGTCGGGGCCAGGCCGAGCGGGCAGGCCTCGCCGTGCGGCGGTAGCACCAGCGCCACGTCGGCGGCCTGGGCGAGCGCGCTGTCGGCGCGGCGCGTCATGGCGACCAGCAGAATTCCGAAACGCCGCGTGTAGGCGACGATGTCCTCCAGCTCGGGCGTGTCGCCGGAGTTTGACAGCGCCACCACCGCGTCGTCGCGGCCGATCATGCCCAGGTCGCCATGGCTGGCCTCGCCCGGGTGGACGAACTGCGCCAGGGTGCCGGTCGAGGCCAGGGTGGCGGCGATCTTGCGGGCCACGTGGCCGCTCTTGCCCATGCCGGTAACGGTCACGCGCCCCTTGCAGGCGAGCAACTGGCGGACGGCCTCGTTGAAGTCCGGGCCGAGCGATTCGGCCAGCGCGTCGAGCGCATCCCGTTCCTCGCGCAAAACCCGCCGCGCCGACACCAGGGCGGCGGAGAGGACGTCGGGCGTGGTTTCGAGCGGCGAGGGTGTCATGAAACGGTGATCTCCAGCCCGGCCGGCAGGGTCAGGCACCTTAACTTTTGGGGTCTGCGGTCGTCGTTTTCCGATCCAGGGGGCGATCCGGCCGCCAGCGGCGGATGTTGTCGGAACGCCCTACCCTTGCCGCCTCTTGTGTTCACAGGTCATCTCCGCCTGTGCGGGGAGCGTTCGCCCACGCGGTTTCATGATCCGTCATTGCGAACCCTCGTCGCCAGACGAGGGTGAAGCAATCCAGGGCGAAAAACGCAAATATCCGCCCTGGATTGCTTCGTCGCTTCGCTCCTCGCAATGACGAAGTGTGTATTCGTAAGATAGGTTGCCCTAAGGAGCAAAGAAGGGCTGGTGTAATCGAATCGCCCTGCCGTAAGTGGAGGTCTGTCATGCACCCCGGTACCGAAGCCGTTAAAAAAAACGCCGTCTCAGGTCCACAAGAAAGTTCAGTGGTCGAAGATGTCCTGATCGGCCCATCCGGCCACGTCCAGGGCGGCGCGGTGCGGCACGAAGCCGAAGCACGCCCGGGCCAGGTCCATGCGGCCTTCGCGCTCCAGCATGGTGTCGAGGGTCTCGCGCAGGCGGTGCAGGTACAGCACGTCGTTGGCCGCGTAGTCCATCTGTTCGGGCGAGAGCGTCGGCGCGCCCCAGTCGGACGACTGCATCTGCTTCGAGATCTCGATCCCCAGCAGGTCCTTGCACAGGCTGCGCAGGCCGTGCGCGTCGGTGTTGGTGCGGCACAGGCGCGAGGCGATTTTCGTACAGTAGATGGGCGCCGTCACCACGCCCAGGCGGCGCAGCATCACCGCCACGTCAAAGCGGGCGTAGTGGAAGATCTTTTCGCGGTCCGGGTCCGCCATCAGGGCGGCCAGCCCCGGCGCCGGGGTCCCGGGGTGGATCCGCACCAGGTGACACACGCCGTCGCCGGCCGACAACTGCACCAGGCACAGGCGGTCGCGCCACAAGTGGAGGCCCATGGTCTCGGTATCGACGGCCACGCTGCCGGCGAACGTCACATCGGGCGACAGATCGCCATCGTGCAGGATGATCTGGGCCATCACCTCGTTCCCTCGCCTGCCGTGGTCCGCGCGGACCACGCACAAAAAAACGCCGGACTCCCGATCGGCGCGGACCGGGCGGCGTCTGTCGTCTGGCGCGCCATCCGCGCTCACGCAGGGGCTGGCATCGTCCGAGGGATATCCGCCCGGCGGCCTTTCGCCAAGGAATATCAGCGCGTTAGACCCTGCCGTCCAAAGCGGCGTCGGGTGTAGCACCGTCAACCAGCCGGATCAAGGCCGAATTGGTCGCTCGGTTCGGACGGCGCGGCCATGACCGCGTCCAGCGTCGCGCCGTCGCGCAGGACCGCCTCGGCCGCCGGGGTGTGGGCGCCGTCCGCCGTGTGCAGCACCAAGCCCGGCCACAGCGTGGCGCCGCCCCGCACCCCGCGCCGCGCCCGCACGATCACCCGCCGGGCCGGCCGCGCCACGCCGTCGCGATCGGCCCCGGGCCACAGCGGGATCACCTCGACATCGCCGGCGTGTCCGGACAGCGCCGCCAGCAGGGCGTCCAGCCGGTCGGCGCGGTGGATGACCACCAGCCGGCCCTTGGGCCGCAGCCGCGCGAGGCAGGCACCGACCCAGCGCGCCAGCGGCACCGTCGCCGCGTGGGCGCCGGCGCGGCCCGGGTCGGGTGGCCGAGTGCCGGCCTCCTCATACGGTGGGTTGGTCAGGACCACGTCGAAGGGGCCGGGGGCCATCGCCTCCGCCGGTGCCATCAGGTCGCCGCGCGTCACCGACAGGCGCCCGCCCAGGCCATTCAGGTCCGCCGAGCGGGCCGCCAGCGCCGCCATGTCCGGATCGATCTCCAACCCGTCCACCCGCAGCGTCTCCGGCGCGCGGGCCAGCAGGCACAGCGCCGCCGCGCCGGTGCCCAGGCCGGCGTCCAGAACGCGCGCCACCCGGCCCGGCCCGTCCAGCGGCACCGCCGCCGCCAGCAGAACCGGATCCATGGCCACGCGATACCCGCGAACCGGCTGCAGCAGGCGCACGCTTCCGCCGAGAATGGCCGTCTCCTCGACCGTCACGCGCCGCCCTCGCCCTCGGTGGCCTGGGCCAGCACCCAGCGCGCCCGCTCGAAGCGATCCGCCGCCACCCACACCCGCGCCCGCACCAGGGCCACGGCGCCGCCCAGCGCGGCGCTGGTGTGGTGGTCGAGCACCGCCGGTTCGATGCCCTCCGCCCGCAGGCACGACACCAGATAGGACAGAAACACCGGGTCCTCGACCACGGTCAGTTCGCGCAGGCCGTCCATGCGTTTCCTCCCTGATGAGCGCTCACCATTGACCGCCGGTCCTTGCCGCGCCGCCCCGCCCGCCCAACGTGAGTCGAGACGGGCGCCAACGCGCTTGACCCCGCTTCGGGGCCGACCCTATGCTCCCGTCGCCCCAGCCGGCCCGTCAACCCCGACGCGGCCCGCTCCCCCGATTGTCCCGCAGCGTGGTCGCCATCGTGAACGAGTCCTCTTCCGCACCCGCCGCCGCCCGCCCGGACGGCAAGACCGCTCTCGACGCCCTTCTTGATCTGGTCGGCGACGACCTGCAGCGAGTCAATCAGGCCATCATCGATCGGATGCACAGCCCGATCGCCCTGATCCCGCAACTGGCCGCCCACCTGATCAGCGCCGGCGGCAAGCGCCTGCGCCCGCTGCTGACCCTGGGCGCGGCCAAGCTGGTCGGGTACGAGGGCGACCGGCACATCGAACTGGCCGCTTGTATTGAGTTCGTGCACACCGCCACCCTGTTGCATGACGACGTGGTCGACGAAAGCGACATGCGGCGCGGCCGCGACACGGCCAACGCCCTGTGGGGCAACAAGCCCAGCGTGCTGGTGGGCGACTTCCTGTTCGCGCGCTCGTTCGAACTGATGGTCGACGACGGCTCGCTGGAGGTGATGGGCATCATGGCCCGGGCCTGCGCGACGATCTCCGAGGGCGAGATCCATCAGCTCCTGACGGCCAACAACATCGAAACGGACGTTCCCGCCTACCTGCAGGTGGTCGAATCCAAGACCGCCGCGCTGTTCGCCGCCGCCGCCCGCGTTGGCGGCGTGGTGGCCGAGCGCCCGGAAGAGGAAAAGGCCGCCCTGGAGGCCTACGGCCGAAACCTGGGCGTGGCCTTCCAGATCGCCGACGACTATCTGGACTACTCGGCACGCGAGGCGGAACTCGGCAAGGCCATCGGCGACGACTTCCGCGACGGCAAGCTGACCCTGCCGGTCATCCACGCCATCTCGCAGGCCGACGACGAGGAACGGGAGTTCTGGAAGCGCTGCCTGGAAGACCAGGAGTTCAGCGACGACGAGGCCGAGGCCGATCTGGCACACGCCATGACGCTGCTGGACAAGTACGGCAGCCTGAAGGAGACGGTGCGCCACGCGCACGAGTACGCCGAGGCGGCGCGCCGCGCGCTGGATCCCTTCCCCGACAGCGAGATCAGGCGCATCATGACCGAGATCGTCGATTTCAGCGTCGAGCGGGCGTACTGAGCGGCTGCGATTCTTGAAGGCCACGCATCGTGACGCTATATTGTGTCATATGATGTGGAGGCCGTGGTGCGCATCGAAACGCTTGCTCAGGATGGCTGCTTCGCCCCAACCCTGATCGCGGCCACCCTTCGAACCACGAAGGAAGAGGTCGCGCAGACCGTGGGTCTTGGGCGCGATGCCCTGATGCGCACCAGTCGGATCCAGAGTTCGAAGACTCAGAAGCGCCTTCGGGAAATGGTTGAAATCCTGAATCGGGTCGAACCTCGGTTCGGCTCCGCGCTCGTCGCCTACGCCTGGTACCGCTCGGAACCGTTGGCTGGTTTCGACGGCATGACCGCCATGCATTTGGTACAGGAAGGCCGCGCGGCCGATGTCATGGACTATATTGACGCGGTCGACGCCGGTGTTCATGCCTGATGCCGGTCAAGGCCGATGCGGTATCAAGGGCTTCTGTACCGAGCGATCAACCCGATCCACGCCCGACAGCCCCTCTCAGGGGAAGGCGCGCGGCGGTACGGCGGACGCTTCAACCCGAAAGGCATGGCTGCCCTTTACACAAGCCGCAGCGTGATGACCGCCATTCGAGAGGCGAACCAGATCGGCACGCTGCAGCCCACAACGCTGGTCGCCTACGACGCCGACATCGCCCCGATTTTTGACGCAACGGATGCCGCCGCGTTGGCCGCCTTGGGTGTTGCTGGTGCCGACCTTTCTTCCGACGACTGGCGGGCCAGGATGCAGCAGGAGGGCACGGCGCCAACACAGCGCTTGGCGGAACAGCTCAAACACCTGGGCTATGCCGGACTGCACGTCCGGTCTTTCGCAAAAGGTGCTGGAGCGGAGGACCGGAACATCGTCCTCTGGACCTGGGGACCGGATCTACCGACGCGGCTGTTGCTGGTCGACGACGCCCATCGCCTGGGATGACGCTCACCGCGCCACCTGGGGCGACAACCCGTCGGTCAGGAACGCGGTCCGCGCCGCCTCCCCATACAGGGCATGGACGACGGCCCGCGCCGGGGCATCAACCGGCGTGCCGGCCCGCACCGCGACCTGAACCCGCACCGGTGGATGGGTCTCGGGCGGGAACGGCCCGACGAAACGCACGCGACCGTCCCGGCGCGCCGTGTTGGCCAGGGCCACGCCCAGGGCGGCCTCGCCGTGGGCCACCCAATCGAGCACGGTGCCCGGCGTGGGCGCCAGGGTCACGCGCCTTGAAACCCCTTCATCCCAGCCGATCGCGCGCAAAGCCTGCAAGCTGGTTTCCCCCAGGGCATTGCGCTCCGGATCGATGACCGCCAGCCGGTGGCGGCGGTCCACCCACTCTGTCAGGTCCATGCCGCGCGTCACGGCATCCGGGCCGGGGCGGTCAAGGGCCGCCACCAGCGCCAAGCCACTGATCACCAGATCCGTGGGTGGCTCCACCTGGCCGATCTCCACCAGCCGCGCCATGTTGCCGGCGCCGACGACGATGACGACGTCGTGGAGCAGCCGGCTGTCATGCGAAAGCGCCCCGGACACGTCGCCGAACTGGAGGATCAGAGAGGCCCCGGCGGTCTCCTGCAGGTGCGGCAGAAGGGTCTGCAGGGCCGCTTTCAGGGATGGATCGGCGTAGACGGCGGTTCCGGTTTGGGCGCGTGCCCCGGTCGGTCGCGTCCCCAGGGCGAGGGCCGCGCCGCTGGCGACCCACAACAGCGCGCGGCGGGAGAGGGAGCGCGAAGACGGCATCGTGCGGCCTCCGAGTGGTGGTGAGGTCGAAACCCAGGTGGACGGCATCATAGCGAAACACCACGCGCCCGTCGTCGGTGCGATGCAGACTCAACCCAAAGCGCGAGGTTCACTGCCCTTGTATCGCTTCCATGTACCGCCGCAGCACGGCGTTGATGCGGGTCTGATAACCCGGCCCCTGGCTCTTGAAGAACGCCAGGATGTCCGGGTCGAGCCGCAACGAGACCGGCATCTTGCGCGGCGGAACCAGTTCGGCGTCGCGGAACCACGCCTCGTCCAGGATCGGCGCGACATCCGGGTCTTCGCGAATGTCGCGTTCGATGTCCTCGTCCGTGACATCGTCGAGGGCATCAAGGATTTCCTGACGCGGCTTGATGTCGTCCCAACTCTTCCTGATAATGCGCTCGTTCATCTTTCCTCGCTTGGCGGACGGAAATAATGCGGCAGATACCCTCCGGCCGGATCGTGAACACTACGGTGAGAATTCTACCCTTCGCCTCGCCAATGGCAAGGAACCGATCCTCTCCGTAGTCGTGTCTGTCATCCCGGCGGATCTGTACGAACCCTTGAAACACGGCCGCGCCTTCAGTAAAGGGAAGGCCGCGTCTTTCAATGTTCGCCGTTTCCTTGCGCTCATCCCATTCGAATCCGAGCCAGTCGGTCTCGATCATGCCGTTCTCCCGCTTTCAATGAGGGTCGTTCATCCATTTCGTTTGTCCCGCGTATCCGGGGCAGTCGTGCCCCGGCCTCATTGAAGCAAGGAGTACCATCGCGTTCCGTGCCCGATCGTCCCTCGAACGTGACTTTTTTTGTAGCGACGACCTGAGCTTATTCCCAAACAATGGGCCACGAAGATCGGTCTGTCAATACACTCCGTCCATACAGCTTGCCTCCGACCCCGTCGCCGTGCATCCTCGGCGCCATGCCGACCCAGCCACCCGACCACCCCACCCTGTTCGCCCTGTCCACCGCCCCGGGTCGCGCCGGGGTGGCGGTGGTCCGCGTGTCCGGCCCGCAGGCCGGCCCCGCCTTGTGTGCTCTGACAGGGCGCGCCACCCTCCCCGCGCCGCGCCGCGCCACCCGCGCCCGTTTCCAGGACCCGGCCACCGGCGAGACGGTGGACGACGGCCTGGTGCTCTGGTTCCCCGGCCCGGCCAGCTACACCGGCGAGGACATGGCCGAGCTGCACGGCCACGGCGGCCGCACCACCGTGCGCGCGTTGCTGGACGCGCTCGCCGCCCTGCCCGGCCTCGCCCCCGCCGAGCCCGGCGCCTTCACGCGGCGCGCCTTCGATGCCGGCAAGCTGGACCTGACCGCCGTCGAGGCCCTGGCCGACCTGATCGACGCCGAGACCGCCGCGCAACGGCGCCAAGCACTGCGGCAGAAGGACGGCGCCCTGGCGCGCCTCACCGACGGTTGGCGCGAGCGGCTGGTGCGCGCGCTGGCCCATTTGGAAGCGACCATCGACTTCTCCGACGAGGATCTTCCGGAGGCGCTTCTGCCCGCCCTGCTCGACGACGTCGCCGCGCTCGAAACCGAGATCGCCGCCCACCTGGCCGAGCCGCCCCGGGGCGAACGCCTGCGCGACGGCGTGCACGTCGCCGTGCTCGGCCCGCCCAACGCCGGCAAGTCCAGCCTGGTCAATGCCCTGGCCCGGCGCGAGGCGGCCATCGTCTCGGCCATCGCCGGCACCACCCGCGATGTGGTGGAGGTTCACCTTGATCTGGGCGGCTTGCCCGTCGTGCTGGCCGACACCGCCGGTCTGCGCGAGTCCGCCGATGTCATCGAACGGGAGGGCGTGCGCCGCGCCCGCGCCCGCGCCGAGGCGGCGGACCTGCGCCTGCTGCTGCTGGACGGGGCCGCCGTCGACCCGCTCGACCCGGCGGTCGCGCCCCTGGCCGCCGACCCGGACACGGTTTTGGTTCTGAACAAGACCGACCTGCGCGGCGAGACACCGCCCCCGGCCCTGCCCGGCGGCCGCGCGCCCCTGCCCCTGTCGCTGGCCACCGGCGCCGGCCTCGACGCGCTGCTGGCGACGCTGACCGAGCGGGTGCGTACCCTGACCGAGTCCGGGGCCGGCGCGCCACCGCCGCTGACCCGCGCCCGCCATCGTCATGCCCTGGAAGAGACCCGCGACGCCCTGGCCCGCGCCATGGACGCGCCCTTGCCGGAACTGGTGGCCGAGGACCTGCGCCTGGCCGCCCGCGCGCTCGGCCGTCTGACCGGCCGGGTCGACGTCGAGGATCTGCTGGACGTGATCTTCGGTGCGTTCTGTATCGGGAAATGACCGCGTGGCTCACGCCTCCAGCGCGGCCATCAGCACCCGATAGGCCTCGCTGACCTTCTTGAACCGCTCTTCGGCGTGTTTGTCGCCGCCGTTGGCATCCGGGTGATGGCGCTTGACCAGCACCAGATACCGTGCCCGCAGGTCCTCGCGGGTGAGAGGCCAATCCAAGTCGAGGACGCGCAACGCCCGCGCCTCGCGGCTGTCGTTCGCGAACGGCGTGGCGGCCTCGCGCGCGTGGCGGGCCTCGGCGTCGCGGGCGGCGGCGAACACGCCGAGCGGATCGTCCAGCGACGCCGGATCAAAATGCCGCCCTCCGGTGCCAAGACCGCCGCCCATGCGCCAGGTGGGGCGGTCCCAGATGGTCGATGTGCGCACATGCGTTTCGATTTCATCGGCGCTCATGCCGGCGCAGTAGTTCCAGGCCTTGTTGTAGGCCCGCACGTGCTCCAGGCAGAAATGATAGTAGCCGCTGAGGGTGCGGTCCTTGGGCGCCCGGTACTCCCCGGGCTTCGTGCAGCCCGGCATGTCGCACACGGGGGTGTCCGGCGTCGCGGCGAACCCGTCCCCAAGACCGGCCATGTCGTCCAGATCAAGCAGGGGGTCCAGCCGGCGACGCCGGGCGGTGGCGGCGCTCCGGGCACCTGTCTTCCGTCCGTGTGCGACCATGATCCCACTATGGGACCGGGCCAGGGCGCTGACAAGCGTAGCTGGGCGGATCCCAGGGCTCCGACGTCGGCAGGGGGCCAGTTAACAGACGCCGCAGAGGCCCGGCCAGAGCCCCCTACGGTCCCGTGAACAGCCGGTCGTTGGCCAGCGAGGGCACGCGCCGGCGCGCCTCCGCCACCTGGGCCGGGTCGAGGGTGGCGTGCAGGATGTCGAAGTCCGCCTCGCCGGCGTCGGCCAGCACCGTGCCCCAGGGATCGACGATCAGGCTGTGGCCATAGGTCCGCCGGTCGCGCGGGTGCTGGCCGCACTGCGCCGGGGCCAGGACGTAGCAGCCGGTCTCGATGGCCCGCGCGCGCAACAGCACGTGCCAGTGCGCCTGCCCGGTCGGCACCGTGAAGGCCGCCGGCACGCACAACACCTCGGCGCCCCCCTGGGCCAGGGCGCGGTAGAGATACGGAAAGCGCACATCATAGCACACCGACAGCCCCAGCCGCGCCCACGGCAGGTCGGCGACCACCGCGCGCTCGCCGGGATGCATGGTATCCGACTCGCGGTAGCTTTCGTCGGCGCTCAGGTCCACGTCGAACATGTGGATCTTGTCGTACCAAGCGGCGATCGAGCCGTCCGGCGCGATGAGGTAGGCGCGGTTGGCGGCCCGGCCGTCACCGGTCAGGATGGCCAGCGTGCCCGCCTGCACCCAGGCCCCGGTCTCGCGCGCCACGTCGCGGAAGGCTGCCAGTGCCGGGTGGTCCTCCTCGAAACGAGCCTGGGCGAGCACGTTCTCGCGGCCCAGTTCCATCATGACCACGTTCTCGGGCAGCAGCACCAACTCGGCCCCGCCCGCCCGCGCACGGCGCACGGCGTCCAGCGCGCGCCAGATGTTGTGGTCCATGTCGTTGCCGGCGTTGACCTGCACACAGGCGACGCGGAATGGGCGGGGATCGGCGACCGTCATGACGCCATCCCGGCCAGCAGCGGGTCGAGCCCGCCCTTGGCGTCCAGCGCATACAACTCGTCGCACCCGCCCACGTGCTGGCCGTTGATGAAGACCTGCGGCACCGTGCGGGCGCCGCCGGAGCGCTCGATCATGGTCGCGCGGGTGTCGGGGTCGAGCATGACGTTGTACTCGTCATAGCCGACGCCCTTCTGCTCCAGAAGGTGCTTGGCGCGCAGGCAGAACGGGCAGATGGGCGTCGTATACATCTCCACCCTGGGCGAGGTCATGGGCGTGTCTCCGCGAAAAGGACGAGTCGTTTCGTGGGCGCATGTTGGACACCGTGCGGGACAGGTCAAGAGTCTTTGGCGGGCGGCGCCGTCATCCGCCCCCGGTCCGGACGGGTCGCCTTGATCGCGCCCAGCGCGGACGCCATATGTCGCGGGCACCGAAGACCAGGGAGTACACCGATGGCCACGCCGTACCGCGACCGCATCCAGCACCGCCTGACGGAGGGACTGGCGCCCGTCTCGCTGTGGGTGGTGGACGACTCCCAGCGCCACGCCGGCCACGGACCGCGTCGGGCGGCGCTGGCGGCACGCGGGCAGTCCCACGGGCTCCCGCCCGAGGCCGATGCGACCGAAACCCATTTCCGGGTGGAGGTCGTCTCGCCGGCCTTCGAGGGCCGCTCTCGCGTCGAGCGCCACCGCATGGTGACCGACCTGCTGCGGGATGAACTGCGGGACCGCGTTCACGCGCTGTCCATCATGGCTCGCACCCCGGACGAGGCGGAGCAGGACCGGGCCACCACGAACCGGCCGTGCTGACACCATACCGCGCGGCGGCCCGGTCCCGTCCGCGCCCAGGAGGATCCATGCTCGGCGCCATCGCCGGCGACATCATCGGCTCCCGATTCGAGGGCGGACCGCCGCCGCCCCCCGGGTTCCCCCTGTTCCACCCGGACTGTCGGTTCACCGACGATACGGTCTGCACCGTCGCCGTGGCGGCGGCGCTGCTCGACGGCACCGACATGGCGGGAACGCTACGCGCCTTCGTGCGCCGCCATCCCGACCGGGGCTATGGCGGCATGTTCCTGCGCTGGGCGCTCGACGACGCCCAGGGTCCGTACGGCAGTTGGGGCAACGGCGCGCCCATGCGCGGGGCCGCCGTCGGCTGGCTGACCGAGGAGGAGGCCGACGCGCGCGACCTGGCCGCGCTGCAGGCCAACGTCACCCACAACCACCCGGCCGCCGTGGCCGCCGCCCAGGCGGTGGCCGAGGCCATCGTGAGGTTCCGCCGCGGCGACGATGTGGCCGCCGTGCGCGACCATATCGCCCGGACATACCGCTACGACCTGCGTCCGGAGTCGGCGCTTGCGTCCAGCGGCTTCGACGTCTCGGCCGCCGGGACAACGCCGGCCGCACTGGCGGCCGCGTTCGAGGCGGAGGACTGGGAGGCGGCGGTGCGGACGGCGGTCGGCCTGGGCGGGGACACCGACACGCTGGCCTGCATCACCGGCGCCGTGGCCGAGGCGCGCTTCGGATTGCCGGCGCCCGTGGCCGCGGCGGCGCGCGATCACCTGGCCGAGGATCTGGCGATGGTGCTGACCCATTTCGAGGCGCGGGTCGCGGCGGGACCGCCGGGAACCCAGGCCGCTGGGGCCATGCACCTGCCCTCCGGCTCCGGTCCGTGAGCGCGGACGGCGGCCATACTAGGGTCCTTGGGCCGGCGCCGTGGGCGCCGGCGCAGTCGCGCCGGCCGTCCGACGAATGAGGTCGGTTCATTCGGCGGACAGGATAAACGCAAACGGGGCAGGGATGCCTCATCCCCGCCCCGATCTCGTCCGGTGCCGGCGACCCACGGCGGCCGCCCCGACTGGTCGCCCCTACTTCGGGGCCATGATCATGATCATCTGGCGGCCTTCCATCTTCGGCAACTGTTCGACCTTGGCCAGGTCCGCCATGTCGTCGCGCACGCGGATCAGCACCTTCATGCCGAGGTCCTGGTGCGCCATCTCGCGGCCACGGAAGCGCAGAGTCACCTTGACCTTGTCGCCTTCGGACAAGAACTTGTGGCAGTTCTTCATCTTCACGACATAGTCGTGCTCATCGATGTTCGGCCGGAGCTTGATCTCCTTGACCTCGATGACCTTCTGGCGCTTCTTGGCCTCGTTCTTCTTCTTTTGGTTTTCGTATTTGAACTTGCCGTAGTCGAGAATCTTGCACACGGGCGGGTCGGCGTTGGGCGAGATCTCGACCAGATCCAGCCCGGCCTCCTCGGCCTGGTTCAAGGCGTCGCGAATGGCGACGACCCCGACGTTTTCCCCTTCGGCGTCGATCAGTCGCACCTGCGGAACCCTGATCGCATCATTGACGCGCGGCCCGTCGCGGGTCGGTGGCGCCGTCATCGGTGGCCTAGCTATGGGATGCCTCTTCCGTTGTTATCAAAGTCCGTTGTTGTCACGTCCCGGGGGCAGGCCGACACCGGCCCGGTTCCCCCGTTCTCCCCCGTCGAACCCCGATGGGACCCGCCCCGCCGCGGCCGTGCCACGCCGTGACACGCCACCATCGCGAACCGGGTCCAACCGGTCACGCCACCCGTTCGACCTGCTCCGCGCCCTCGGGCGCGACGGTTCCCCGCAGGTCGGGTGGCAACGACTCGTCTTTAAGTGTATTCAGCGCATCCGCGAGCGCAAGCACTTCCTGACTGGCCCCGCCCAGGCGCCGCAGCGCCACCGTGCGCTCCTCGGCCTCGCGCTTGCCGACCACGGCGATCACCGGCACCTTGGCGTTGGAGTGCTCGCGGACCTTGTAGTTGATCTTTTCGTTGCGCAGGTCGACCTCCGCCCGCAGCCCGGCTGCCCTCAGGGCGGCGGCGACGTCCACGGCATACGCATCGGCCTCGCCGGTGATGGTGGCCACCACCACCTGCACCGGCGCCAGCCACATTGGGAACTTGCCGGCGTGATGCTCGATCAGCACGCCGGTGAAGCGTTCCAGCGAGCCGAACATGGCGCGGTGGATCATCACCGGCACGTGACGGTCGCCGTCGGCGCCGACATAGCTGGCGTCGAAGCGGCCCGGCAGGTTGAAGTCCACCTGCACCGTACCGCACTGCCAGTCGCGGCCGATGGCGTCGCGCAGCACGTATTCCAGCTTCGGCCCGTAGAACACGCCCTCGCCGGGGTTGACCGACGCCTTGATGCGGCCGTGACCCTCGCGGACCACCTCGTCGAGCACGCCTTGCAGCGCCGCCTCGGCCGCGTCCCACAGCGCGTCCGAGCCGACTCGCTTCTCCGGCCGCGTCGCCAGCTTGATGGTCAGGTCCTCGAACCCGAAATCTCGGTACAGGCCGAGGATCAGGCTGTTGAGCTTCAGGCACTCCTCGCGCAACTGGTCCGGCGTGCAGAACACGTGCGCATCGTCCTGGGTGAAGCTGCGCACGCGCAGCAGGCCGTGCAGCGCCCCCGAGGGTTCATACCGGTGCACCTTGCCGAACTCGGCGATCTTCAGCGGCAGCTCCCGGTAGCTGCGCAGGGCGTTCTTGTAGATAGCGAAGTGCCCGGGGCAGTTCATGGGCTTGAGCGCGAAGTCGCGCTCGTCCTCGGTCTTGGTCGTGAACATGTTCTGGCGGTAGTTCTGCCAGTGACCCGAGACCTCCCACAGGCTGCGGTCCATCATGTCCGGCGTGTTGACCTCGACGAAGCCGGCCTCCGCCTGGCGCCGCCGCACGAACGTGATCAGCGTCTGGAACAGCGTCCAGCCCTTGGGGTGCCAGAACACCGAGCCGGGGGCGTAGTCCTCGAAGTGGAACAGGTCCATCTCGCGGCCCAGGCGGCGGTGGTCGCGCTTTTCCGCCTCCTCCAGCATGTGGAGGTAGTCCTTGAGCTGCTTGTCCGTGGCCCAGGCCGTGCCGTAGATGCGTTGCAGCATGGGGTTGCGCGAGTCGCCGCGCCAGTAGGCGCCGGCCAGCTTGGTCAGCTTGAACGCCGTGCCCAGCTTGCCGGTGGACGGCAGGTGCGGCCCCCGGCACAGGTCGAGCCAGTCGCCCTGGCGGTAGACCGTGATGGGCTCGTGTTCGGGCAGGTCGGCGATGATCTCGGCCTTGTACTGCTCGCCGATCTCCTGGAAGTGGGCGATGGCCTCGTCGCGGTCCCAGACCTCGCGCACGATCGCCTCGTCGCGGGCGACGATGTCACGCATTCGCGCCTCGATCTTGTCCAGGTCGTCGGGCGTGAACGGCTCGGCGCGGGCGAAGTCGTAGTAGAAGCCGTTCTCGATCGCCGGGCCGATGGTCACCTGGGTGCCGGGATAGAGCTCCTGCACCGCCTCGGCCATCACATGAGCGGCGTCGTGGCGGATCAGGTCCAGCGCGGCCGCTTCGTCCTTGGCCGTGATCAGGGCGACCGAGGCGTCGGCCTCGATGGGGCGGGTCAGGTCCCACATCTCGCCGTCGACCGTGCAGGCGAGCGCCGCCTTGGCGAGGCCGGGGCCGATGTCCTTGGCGATGTCCAGGCCCGTGACCGGGCCGTCGTACTGGCGTTGACTGCCGTCGGGCAGCGTGATGGCAACCATGGGGGTCAGACCTTCAGATGGGGCGGCCGGCCGGACGATCCATCCCCCCGGCGCGGGACGGGACGGGGCGGGACGACGGCGCGCGCGGTCGCGGTGTTGAGCAGGAGGGTGAGGACCCCTGGAAGGCCGGCGGCGCGGCGGCGCGTCGCCCAAGGACCTGGGGTCCGGGTGTGACGCCTTACCCCCACACGGGGGTTCGCCGCGAGGCGCGCGTCACCCCCACGCCGCCGGTGAGGGCGCGTGCAACTGGGCGGAAGCTGTCGGCGACGGGCGCGATCATCATCGTTGGGCGTCAGGCGTTGGGCGTCACGAACCGGTAAAACGTTGGGGCCCCCGGGACCACCCGCGAGCCTCCCCCCACATTAGGCCCCAGGCCGGCGATGTCAAGGTAACGCGGACCGCGCCGCCGCGATGGCCGGAGTCGATGGGGGCGGAATGGCGACGACCGTGCCGCAGGTGTCGCACAGGGCTGAGAGGAGGTTTGGCACGCCCGTGCGCCGAGTCATGCGATTGTCGCCGCTGCGGTGACTGAACCTGATTGGATAGGGCCACGGTCGGCATCTTTTTAAAGCGAATGGGCCGAAGCCTGCTTCGTCGACGACCACACGGTGTTCGGCCCTATCCAAAATGGATGTATTGAATCTGTGGGCGTGAAATGATAGTGCTTCCCGCGATGAATGGGGCCTCCTATATAAAGGTGTCTCGTGCCTGCGTTCCATCCTTTACGTATAGGGGTGCTCTCCCTTGCCCTGACGTTGGTCGGGTTGCTTGCCACCCCAGTTCGAGCAGACTCCCAACGCCATGCCCTGGTCATTGGCAACAGCGCCTACGACATGGGGGCGCTGCAGAACCCGGCCAATGATGCACGAATTGTGGCGGAAACGTTGGAGGCGGCTGGCTTCAAGGTCGTTGTGGAAACTGACCTGAACCAAAGACGCATGAAGGAAGCGATCCGAGATTTTGGAGATCGCCTAACCGCTTCCGGGGACGACTCCATAGGATTGTTTTACTACGCTGGCCACGGTATGCAAATCGGCGGAACAAATTACCTTATTCCTGTTGGTGCTGGAGCAAAGATAAGACGAGAACCTGATGTAGATATCGAGGCTGTCGACGCCGCTGCGGTGCTCTCAGTTATGGAATATGCCGGGAATAGACTAAACATAGTCATACTTGACGCCTGTCGCAACAATCCCTTTCATCGCGGTTTTCGTTCAATATCTCATGG
>NZ_CAKZOT010000041.1 GCF_937138205.1 uncultured Rhodospira sp.
CCGGCGTGGTGGCCAACATCATCGAGTAGGGAGGGGCGCGCGCCGCGCCGGGCGGACCTGCGGGTCCCATGGTCCGATGCGGATGACACGAGGATGGGAACGGCCGGCTGCTGGTTTTGCGCGTCCGGTCCCATCCTTGCCCCAAGACCGGCCGTGATCCGACCCCAGGTCGGGTGGTCCGGTGGTAGCAGTTCCGGACGGCGGACCCCACGCCGCGCCGGGTTTGGTCAGAGCACCGAAAGAAACAGGACCCGTTCTTTTTTCTTTTCGTGTTCTTCTTGAAGCGTTCGGCGAACCCCCGGGGGGTCACGGGAAGGCGCCGGACAGACAGGGGCCGGACGTTCGCCGGTTCCGCCGGTGCCGCTGTGCGGGCCGGTTCGAAGGCGTCATTGCACTGGATCAGACTTGGGTCGGACCATAACCATGATGGACAGTCAAAATATCCGTATTCGCCTGAAGGCGTTCGATCATCGCGTGCTGGACCAGTCCACGCGCGAGATCGTGGGCACGGCGAAGCGGACCGGGGCACAGGTGCGCGGGCCGATCCCGCTGCCGACACGGATCGAGAAGTTCACGCTCAACCGCTCGCCGCACATCGACAAGAAGTCGCGCGAGCAGTTCGAGATCCGCACTCACAAGCGCCTGCTGGACATCGTCGATCCGACGCCGCAGACGGTGGATGCCTTGATGAAGCTGGATCTGGCGGCCGGCGTGGACGTGGAGATCAAGCTCTAGGCGCGGGCACGTCCCGTCGCGGTGGGGTGTTCGCCGGTCGGCAACCCGTGGGGTCCGGTCGGGGTCGCCCCATGGCTCTCCCGTCGGTCCGTTCCGCGCGGGCGACGGCGCGAGACACTCCCGCGACATGACGCGACACGACATGACGCGACGCGAAACGGTCCCCCGTGAATCGCCAAGATCCACCTCCGGCAGGGGATGGATCCAGGATTGAGGAAGAAGACAATGCGTTCCGGTCTGATAGCCCAGAAAGTCGGGATGACCCGGCTGTTCGACGCCGAGGGCGTGCACGTGCCGGTCACCGTGCTGCGGGTCGAGGACTGCCACGTGGTGGCCAACCGCACCCGCGATAAGGACGGGTATGTGGCGGTGCAGCTCGGCGCCGGCCGCGCCAAGGTGAAGAACACCTCCAAGGCCATGCGCGGCCACTTCGCCAAGGCCCGGGTCGAACCGAAGAAGCACCTGGTCGAGTTCCGCGTCTCCGACGACTGCCTGGTGCCGCCGGGTACCGAGCTGTCGGCGGGACACTTCGTGGCCGGCCAGTATGTCGACGTGGTCGGCACCAGCATCGGCAAGGGCTTCGCTGGCGCCATGAAGCGGCACAACTTCCGCGGCCTGGAGATGACGCACGGCGTGTCCATCAACCACCGCTCGCTGGGCTCCACCGGCCAGTGCCAGGACCCCGGCAAGGTGTTCAAGGGCAAGAAGATGGCCGGCCACATGGGCTTCGAGCGGGTGACCGTGCAGAGCCTGGAGGTGGTGACCGTCGACGAGGATCGCGGCTTGGTCATGGTGCGCGGCGCGGTGCCTGGGGCCAAGGGCGGCTGGGTCGAGATTTCCGACGCCCTGAAGAAGGCGCTGCCGGACGGCGTGCCCACGCCGGCCGGCATCAAGGCCGAGGCGGCGCCGGAAGAAACAGCCGTCGAGGATGCGCCCGTCGAGGACGCGCCCGCCGAGGATGCGCCCGCCGAGGATGCGCCCGCCGAGGATGCACAGGTGAGCGACGGCGACGACGCCGGCAAGGAGAGCTGAGGGTCATGAAGCACGACGTCATCACGCTGGACAATCAGCCGGCCGGCAGCGTCGACCTCGACGAAGCCGTCTTCGGCGTGCCGGTGCGCCGCGATATCCTGTATCGCGTGGTGCGCTGGCAACTGGCCAAGCGCCAGGCCGGCACCCACAAGACCAAGGGCATCAGCGAAATCAGCGGCACGACGGCCAAACCCTTCAAGCAGAAGGGCACGGGCCGCGCCCGCCAGGGTTCGCGCCGGGCCACCCAGTGGCGCGGCGGCCAGACGGTGTTCGGTCCGGTGGTGCGCTCGCACGCGCATGACCTGCCCAAGAAGGTGCGAGCCCTGGGGCTGAAGACGGCGCTGTCGGCCAAGCTGGCGGACAACAAGCTGGTGGTGCTGGACGCCGCCACCTCCGAGACCGGCAAGACCAAGGATTTGGCCGCGCGGCTGGCCGCTCTGGGCTGGAGCAGCGCTTTGGTGATCGACGGTCCGGAGCCGAACGAGAACTTCTCGCGCGCCGCGCGCAACATCGTTGGCATCGACGTGCTGCCGCAGCAGGGCGCCAACGTGCACGACATCCTGCGCCGCGACACCCTGGTCCTGACCAAGGACGCGCTGACCCATCTGCAGGAGCGCCTGAAATGAGCAAGGCGGCGACAACCATCGACAAGGCGCGGATGTACGACATCATCCGCGCGCCGGTGATCACCGAAAAGGCGACCATGGGCGCGGAGTTCAATCAGGTCACCTTCAAGGTGCCGCTGGATGCCACCAAGCCGGAGATCAAGCAGGCGATCGAGGGCGTGTTCGACGTCAAGGTCACGGCGGTGAACACCCTGATCCAGAAGGGCAAGGTGAAGCGCTTCCGGGGCACGATCGGCAAGCGGTCGGACGTCAAGAAGGCGATCGTGACGCTGGCCGAGGGCCATTCCATCGACATCGGCGTGGGAGTCTGATCCGATGGCGCTGAAACAGTTCAATCCGGTCACCCCGGGAATGCGCAACCTGGTCCTGGTGGACCGCAGCGAGTTGCACAAGGGCAAGCCGGTCAAGGGCCTGACCGAGGGTCTGACGAAGTCGGGCGGGCGCAACAACCAGGGGCGCACGACCGCCTGGAACCGGGGTGGCGGCCACAAACGGCGCTACCGTATGGTCGACTTCAAGCGGCGCAAGGTTGGCGTACCGGCGACCGTCGAGCGGTTGGAATACGATCCGAACCGCACGGCCTTCATCGCCCTGATCCGCTACGCCGACGACGAGCTGGCCTACATCCTGGCGCCGCAGCGTCTGGCGGTGGGCGATACGGTGATCTCCGACACCCAGGCCGACATCAAGCCGGGCAACGCCATGCCGCTGCGGTCCATGCCGGTGGGCACCATTGTCCACAACGTCGAGCTGAAGGCCGGCAAGGGGGGGCAGATGGCGCGCTCCGCCGGCTGCTACGCCCAGTTGATCGGCAAGGACCAGGGCTACGCTCAGCTGCGCCTGTCGTCGGGTGAACTGCGGCTGGTGCGGGGCGAGTGCATGGCCACCGTCGGCGCCGTGTCCAACCCGGACAACACCAACCAGAAGCTCGGCAAGGCCGGCCGCAAGCGCTGGATGGGCAAGCGTCCGCATGTGCGCGGCGTCGTCATGAACCCGGTCGATCACCCGCACGGCGGCGGCGAGGGCCGCACCTCGGGTGGCCGTCATCCGGTGACTCCGTGGGGCAAGCCGACCAAGGGCAAGCGGACCCGCAACAACAAGCAGACGGATCGGCTGATCATGCGCAGCCGCCATCAGGCGAAGAAGAAGTAAAGGAGGCCGCTCGTGACACGTTCCGTTTGGAAAGGTCCGTTTGTCGACGGCTACCTTCTCAAGAAGGCCGAGGCGGCCCGCGCCTCGACCCGCAACGAGGTGATCAAAACCTGGTCGCGCCGCTCGACCATCCTGCCGCAGTTCGTTGGCCTCACGTTCGGGGTCTACAACGGGCAGAAGTTCGTGCCGGTGCTGGTGACCGAAAACATGGTGGGGCATAAACTCGGCGAGTTCTCGCCGACCCGCACCTATTACGGACACGCCGCCGATAAGAAGGCGAAAAGGAAGTAACCATGGGCAAGATATCCGCCGCGCGTCGTCTTGACGACACAGAGGCCCAGGCGGTCTCGCACATGATCCGCACCAGCCCGCGCAAGCTGAACCTGGTGGCCGCGTCTATTCGCGGAATGCCAGTCGATCGCGCGCTGGCGGAGTTGTCCTTCTCGAAGCGCCGCATCGCCGTCGAGGTCAAGAAGGTTTTGGAATCGGCCATCGCCAATGCCGAGAACAACCACGATCTCGACGTCGATCAGTTGGTCGTCAAGGAGGCCTTCGTGGGCAAGGCGTTGGTCATGAAGCGCTGGCACGCGCGGGCGCGCGGCCGCGTGGGCAAGATCATCAAGCCGTGGGCGAACCTGACCATCGTGGTGCGTGAGCGCGAGGAGTTGGCATAATGGGACAGAAGGTCAATCCGGTCGGGCTGCGCCTGGGCATCAACCGCACCTGGGACTCGCGCTGGTATTCCGACCATGACTACGCCTCGTTGCTGCACGAGGACCTGATGATCCGCAACTACCTCAAGAAGCGCCTGACGCAGGCCGGGGTGTCGCGCATCATCATCGAGCGGCCGGCCAAGAAGGCGCGCATCACCATCCACACGGCGCGTCCGGGCGTGGTGATCGGCAAGAAGGGCCAGGACATCGAGAAGCTGCGCCAGAAAATGCAGCAGATGACCGGCAACGAGGTGCACCTGAACATCGTCGAGATCCGCAAGCCGGAGCTGGATGCGCAGTTGGTCGCCGAGAACATCGCCCAGCAGCTGGAACGCCGCGTGGCGTTCCGCCGCGCCATGAAGCGCGCGGTGCAGAACGCCATGCGCCTGGGCGCGCTGGGCATCCGGATCAACTGTGGCGGCCGTCTGGGCGGCGCCGAGATCGCGCGGACCGAGTGGTATCGCGAGGGCCGGGTGCCCCTGCATACGTTGCGCGCCGACGTCGACTACGGCACCGCGACCGGCAAGACGACCTACGGCAGCTGCGGCGTCAAGGTGTGGATCTTCAAGGGCGAGATCCTGGAGCACGACCCCATGGCCCAGGACAAGCGGCGCGGCGACACGCCGCGCTGAGGGCGGGGTGCCCGCCCGGTCTTGGGTTGAAGGAGCGATAGGAAATGCTGAGTCCGAAACGAACAAAGTTTCGCAAGTTTCACAAGGGCCGCATCAAGGGCGAGGCCAAGGGCGGCACGGCGCTGAACTTCGGCGCCTACGGCCTGAAGTGCCTGGAGCCGGAGCGCATCACCGCGCGCCAGATCGAGGCCGCGCGCCGCTCCATCACGCGCTACATGAAGCGCCAGGGGCGGCTCTGGATCCGGATCTTCCCGGACGTGGCGGTGTCGAAGAAGCCGGCCGAGGTGCGCATGGGCTCCGGTAAGGGCTCGCCCGAGTACTGGGTGGCCAAGGTCAAGCCCGGCCGCATCATGTTCGAGCTGGACGGCGTCTCCGAGGAGGTCGCCCGTCGGGCGTTCGAGCTGGCCTCAGCCAAGCTGCCGGTGAAGACCAAGTTCGTCGCGCGGATCGGGGAGTAGGGAACCATGGCCAAGGTCAAGGGAACGAGCGCCGAGGATTTGCGGCAGATGAGCCCGGATCAGCTTCGCGACAAGCTCGTCGAGTTGAAGAAGGAGCAGTTCAACCTGCGCTTTCAGGCCGCGTCGGGGCAACTGGCCGACACGGCTCATGTCCGCAAGGTGCGCCGTGACGTGGCGCGCATCAAGACCATCCAGGCCGCGAAGGCCCGCGCCGCCGGCGCCCAGGCGTAGGGAGACCAGGACACATGCCGAGGCGGATCCTTCAGGGTGTGGTCGTCAGCGACAAGAACGACAAGACCATCGTCGTCAAGGTCGAGCGTCGCTTCATGCACCCGGTCTACAAGAAGTTCATCCGGCGATCGAAGAAGTTCGCCGCGCACGACGAAGCCAACCAGTGCAAGGTCGGCGACATCGTGCGGATTCGGGAATGCGCCCCCATTTCGCGGCGCAAGACCTGGGAAGTCGTGCAAGACTCCCCCGTGGAATAGGACGCGCCGCAAGGTGTGTAACCGTTTCGCGGACACTTTTAGGGAATACTGACCATGATTCAGATGCAGACCAACCTGGACGTCGCCGACAATTCCGGCGCCCGCCGGGTGATGTGCGTCAAGGTCCTGGGCGGATCGAAACGCATGACGGCAAGCGTGGGCGACGTCATCGTGGTCTCGGTCAAGGAGGCCATTCCGCGCGGCCGCGTCAAGAAGGGCGACGTGCACCGCGCGGTCATCGTTCGCACGGCCAAGGAAATCCGGCGGCCGGACGGCTCGGCGATCCGCTTTGACAGCAACGCCGCCGTTCTGCTGAACAAGCAGAACGAGCCCATCGGCACGCGTATCTTTGGCCCGGTGACTCGCGAGCTGCGCGCGAAGAAGTTCATGAAGATCATTTCGCTCGCGCCGGAGGTGTTGTAATGGCCGCCAAGATCAAGAAGGGCGACAAGGTCGTGGTCATGTCCGGCCGCGACAAGGGGCGCCGCGGCGAAGTGCTGAAGGCGCTGCCGGCCGAGAGCCGGGTGATCGTGCAGGGTGTCAACATGGTCAAGCGCCACACGCGCCAGACCCAGACCAACCAGGGTGGCATCATCGAGAAGGAGGCGCCGATTCACGTCTCCAACGTGATGATCGAGGACCCGAAGGACTACGAACCGACCCGCGTCGGCTTCAAGGTGCTTGAGGATGGCCGCAAGGTGCGCTTCGCACGGCGCTCCGGCGAGGTCATTGATGTCTGAGGAGGCGACGATGACCGCACGGCTGAAAGAGCATTACGACACCGTGGTTCGCGAGGCGTTGACGAGCAAGCACGGCTACAAGAATCGGTTCGAGGTGCCGCGCCTCGACAAGATCGTCATCAACATGGGCGTCGGCGAGGCCTCGCAGGACCGCAAGCTGATCGAGGGCGCGGTCAAGGACCTGACGGCGATCGCCGGCCAGAAGCCGATCATCACCCGCGCCAAAAAGTCGATCGCCCAGTTCAAGGTGCGCGACGGCATGGTCGTGGGCTGCAAGGTGACGCTGCGGCGCGAGCGCATGTACGAGTTCCTGGACCGCCTGGTCAACATCGCGCTGCCGCGCGTGCGTGACTTCCGTGGGATTCCGGCGAACGGCTTCGACGGGGCCGGGAACTACAACATGGGCCTGAAGGAACAGATCGTCTTTCCCGAGATCAACTACGATCAAGTGGACAAGATGCGGGGCATGAACATCACGATCTGCACCACGGCCAAGACGAACGACGAGGCACGAACCCTTCTGGAAGGGTTCAACATGCCCTTCCAGAAATAGGCGCTTGGAGACGAATACCATGGCGAAAGTAAGTGCCGTCGAGCGCAACAAGAAGCGCGAGCGCATGGTCAAGGCCAAGGCCGCCAAGCGCGCGGAGTTGAAGGCCATCATCAAGAACCAGGAGGCCTCGCCCGAGGACCGGTTCGAGGCGGTCATGAAGCTGTCAAAGCTGCCGCGCAACTCGTCGAAGGTGCGCATCAAGAACCGCTGTGAACTGACCGGGCGGCCGCATTCGGTCTACCGCAAGTTCCGTCTGGGCCGTGTCATGCTGCGGGATCTGGCCTCGCAGGGGCAGATTCCCGGCATGGTCAAGTCGAGTTGGTGAGGAAGGTGGCCCATGGCTCTGAGTGATCCTTTGGGTGACATGCTCACCCGCATCCGCAACGGACAGCAGGCGCGCAAGGCGACAGTGAACGCCCCGGCCTCGAAGCTGCGGGAAAATGTGCTGGACGTGCTCCAGCGCGAGGGCTTCATCCGCGGCTATTCGCGGGCGAACGTCCGCAAGGGCGTGGACGAACTGGTGGTCGAGCTGAAGTACCACGAGGGCTCGCCGGCGATCCGCACGATCGCCCGGGTCTCGCGGCCCGGCCGGCGCGTCTATTCGAAAATCAAGGACCTGCCCAAGGTCTACAACGGCCTGGGGATTTCCATCCTCTCCACGCCGCGCGGCGTCATGAGTGATGCCGAGGCGCGCGCGGCGAACGTGGGTGGCGAAGTCCTCTGCAAAGTGTTTTAGGCGAGGGGGACGAACCCATGTCACGTGTCGGAAAATATCCCGTCGCCGTACCGAAGGGCGTGACCGTGACGGTCACGAACAACGTGGTGACGGCCAAGGGCAAGCTTGGCGAGATGACCTATCGCTGCTCGGACGAGGTGGAAACCACGCTCGAGGACGACCGGATCGTCGTCAAGCCCAAGAGCGACCACAAGCAGTCCCGTATGCACTGGGGCACCACCCGGGCACAGATCAACAATGTGCTCAAGGGTGTCGGCGAGGGCTTTACCAAAAAGCTCGAACTGGTCGGTGTCGGCTACAAGGCCCAGGTGCAGGGCAAGAACGTGGTTCTGTCGCTGGGCTACAGCCACGACATCATCTATCCGATCCCGGACGATTTGAAGATCGTCGCGCCGGCGCCCACCCAGGTGGAGATCTCCGGGGCCTCGAAGCAGCGGGTCGGCCAGGTTGCCTCGGAGTTGCGCGGCTTCCGTCCGCCGGAGCCCTACAAGGGCAAGGGCGTGAAGTACGCGGACGAGCGCATCCTGCGCAAGGAAGGCAAGAAGAAGTAAGGCGGGGATACGGGTTATGACGTCAGCGAAGAAGCTGTTCGAGCGTCGGCGCGGCCGGGTCCGCTACGCGCTCCGCAAGAAGGCCCGGGGCCGTCCCCGTTTGTCGGTGTTCCGGTCCTCGAAGCATATCTATGCCCAGGTGATCGACGACATCGCCGGCCAGACCATCGCCGCCGCGTCCAGCGTTGAAAAGGACGTACGCGCCAGCCTGAAGACCGGGGCCGACAAGGCCGCGGCCGAGGCGGTGGGCAAGCTGCTGGCGGAACGGGCGGTGGCCAAGGGCGTGGGCTCGGTGGTCTTCGACCGCGGTGGCTATCTGTACCATGGCCGTGTCAAGGCCCTGGCGGATGCCGCCCGCGAAGGCGGCCTGCAGTTCTGAACACCGAGGGTCGAGGGAAAGGTCAAAACGATATGGCACGCAATCCCAACGAACGGGGCGGTGGCGGAGACCGCGAACGCGGCGATCGCGACCGCGGGCGGCAGCGCGGTGGCGGAGACCGCGACCGTGATCGCCGCGAGGATCGCGACGACGAGTTCAAGGACAAACTGGTCCACATCAACCGCGTGGCCAAGGTGGTCAAGGGCGGCCGGCGCTTTGCGTTCGCGGCGCTGGTGGTGGTCGGCGACGGCAAGGGCCGCGTCGGCTTCGGCACCGGCAAGGCGCGTGAGGTGCCGGAGGCCATCCGCAAGGCCACCGATCAGGCCAAGCGCACCATGATCCGCGTGCCCCTGCGCGAGGGGCGCACGCTGCACCACGACATCAAGGGCCACTTTGGCGCTGGGCGCGTCACCCTGCGCGCCGCTCCGGCCGGCACCGGCATCATCGCCGGCGGGCCGATGCGCGCGGTGTTCGAAACCATGGGCGTGCAGGACGTGGTGGGCAAGTGCAACGGCACCACCAACCCGTACAACATGGTCAAGGCGACCTTCGACGCCCTGCGCAATTCGTACTCGCCGCGCCAGGTGGCGGCGCGCCGGGGCAAGAAGGTGGGCGACATCATCGGCCGTCGCGAGGGCGGGCCTTCGCCGGCCCAGGCCGCCGCCGCCGCGCAGGCGGCGGAGCCGGACGCGGCGTCCGCGGCCGCTGCTACGGAGTAAGGAACGATGGCCAACGAGACCGCCGCGCCCGCCGGTGCCCAGGTCCGGGTGACCCAGGTGCGCAGCCCCATCGGCCGCAAGGCCGACCAGCGCGCCACCCTGATCGGGCTGGGCCTGAACAAGATGCACCGCTCGCGCGTTTTGGCGGACACACCGTCTGTGCGCGGCTTGATCCGCAAGGTCGAGCACCTGCTGAAGGTGGAGCCGGTCTGATCGGACCGGCCCCATTCGCGCGACCGTTTGCGAGAGGGATTCTGCGACCATGAAACTGAACGACCTGCGTGACAATCCGGGCGCGACCAAGACGCGCAAGCGGATCGGTCGCGGCATCGGCTCCGGCACCGGCAAGACCTCTGGAAAGGGGCAGAAGGGGCAGAAGTCGCGCACCGGTGTCTCCATCAAGGGCTTCGAGGGCGGCCAGATGCCGCTCTACCGGCGCCTGCCGAAGCGTGGCTTCACCAACGCCCGGTTCAAAAAGACGTTCTCCGAGGTCAACCTCGGCCGCCTCCAAAAAGCCATCGACGCCGGCAAACTGGACGCCAGCCAGCCGATCGACGAGGCCAAGCTGGTCGAGGCCGGTTTGGTTGGCCGGGTGCTGGACGGCGTGCGCCTCCTGGCCGATGGCGACTTGACCAGCGCCGTGACGATCACCGTCACCGGCGCGTCGGCCAAGGCGCGCGAGGTGGTCGAGGCGAAGGGCGGGACGGTGACCGTGACCGGCCTGACCGGTCCGGCCCCGGCGGAGGCGTAATCCGGCGGCGGCGCGTCGTGTCGGGGGCCGGGGGTCCGGGTCCCGCCGGGGCTTGCGCCGCCGGCCCGAAGCGGGTGTAATCCCCGCCCTCACGCATCAGGCATGGACAGGGCGCGGGTCGGGCAGGGACCGGCGCAGGGTCGCGCCGCCCGCGGATTTGGGAGAAGAACATGGCGTCCGCCGCCGAACAACTCGCCGCCAATCTGAACTTTGGGGTCCTCGCGAAGGCCACCGAACTGCAGAAGCGCATCTGGTTCACGCTGGGTGCGCTCATCGTTTATCGGCTGGGAACCTACATTCCGCTGCCCGGTATCGATCCGGCGGGGCTGGAGGCGTTCTTCGAGCAGCAGGGCGGCGGCATCCTCGGCATGTTCGACATGTTCGCCGGCGGCGCGTTGTCGCGCATGACCATTTTCGCGCTGAACATCATGCCGTACATCTCGGCGTCCATCATCATGCAGTTGATGACGGCGATCAGTCCGAGCATGGAACAGCTCAAGAAGGAAGGCGAATCGGGGCGCAAGAAGATCAACCAATACACGCGCTACCTGACAGTCTTCATCACCGCGTTGCAGGCCTATGGCGTGGCCATCGGCCTGGAAAGCGCCTCGTCCGGCGGCGTGGCGGCGGTCATCGACCCCGGGTGGTTCTTCCGCTTCACCACCGTGATCACCCTGGTGGGCGGCACGCTGTTCCTGATGTGGCTGGGCGAGCAGATCACGGCGCGCGGCGTCGGCAACGGGATCTCGCTGATCATCTTCGCGGGCATCGTGGCCAACCTGCCGTTGGCCCTGGCCAGTACCCTGGAACTGGGCCGCACGGGCGCCCTGTCGGCGGTGGTCATCGTCGGCCTGCTGGTGATGGCCGTGGCCGTGATCGCGTTCATCGTGTTCATCGAGCGGGCTCAGCGGCGCATCCTGGTGCAGTATCCAAAGCGCCAGCGCGGCAACAAGATGTTCGGCGGCGAGAGTTCGCACCTGCCGCTGAAGATCAACACGCCTGGCGTGATCCCGCCCATCTTCGCCAGCTCGCTGCTTCTGCTGCCCGTGACCATCGCCAACTTCGGCGGCGCGACCGGGGGCGGGGCGGCCGCCAACACCGCCGCCGCCGAGACGGACGCGGGCGGCGCGGCCGGCGAAGGCTGGATGGGCGTGCTCAATCAGGTCATGGAGACGGCCGGGTCCTTCGTGACGGATCTGCTGCCCCTGCTTGGCCACGGCCAGCCCCTGTACATGGCGCTCTACGCCGGCCTCATCATCTTCTTCGCGTTCTTCTACACGGCGGTCGTCTTCAATCCGGAGGATACCGCCGATAACCTGAAGAAGTACGGCGGCTTCGTGCCGGGCATCCGGCCGGGCAAGAACACGGCGGAGTACCTGGACTACGTGCTGACGCGGTTGACGGCGGTGGGGGCGTTGTACCTGGTGGCGATCTCCGTCATGCCTGAATATCTGATCGCCGAGGTGGGCGTGCCGTTCTACTTCGGCGGCACCAGCCTGCTGATCGTGGTGACCGTCACCATGGACACGGTGGCGCAGATCCAGAGTCACCTGTTGGCCCATCAGTACGAGGGCCTGATCAAGAAATCCAAGTTGAGAGGGAAACGGGGATGAGCGAGGCGCGTCGGATCGTCCTGTTGGGCCCGCCGGGCGGAGGCAAGGGGACCCAGGCGAAGCGGTTGGAGACCAAGCACGGGTGGTGTCAGCTCTCGACCGGAGACATCCTGCGCAAGGCCATCGCCGACGGCACGCCCCTGGGCCAGCGTGTGAAGGCCATCCTTGATGCCGGCAAGCTGGTCTCCGACGACGAGATCATGGGGGTGATCGGCGAACGGCTGGAACAGCCCGATTGCGCCGCCAACGGTTTCATTCTGGATGGGGTGCCGCGCACGCTCGGTCAGGCCGAGGCGCTGGAACGCCTCCTGGCCGAGAAGGGCACGCCCCTGGACGCGGTCGTCGAGGTGCGGGTGCCGGACGAGATGCTGATGGAACGGATCACCGGCCGGTTCTTCTGTGCCGCGTGCAAGGCCAACTACCACGACAGTTTCCACCGCCCGAAGGTGGAAGGCGTGTGCGATCATTGCGGCAGCACGGAGTTCATTCGCCGGTCAGACGACTCGCCAGAGACGGTCAAGGATCGGCTCGCGTCCTACCACGAACAGACGGAACCGTTGCTTCCGTTTTACGAGGAACGCGGGCTCCTGAAGCTGGTCGACGGGACCCGGAGCATGGACGAGGTGACCGCCGAGATGGAGCGGGTCCTGGGTGTGTAGGTCGGGGCCTGTAGACTCGGGCGCGTCCGGCGTGACTCAGTGGTTGACAGGGGGCTTCGGCTTTCTATAATGCGCGCCCTTGGCGGTTGCCGTTGCCCCGGGACAGTCTTTGTTGTTTTCGGCCCCACCATTGACGGGCGGGGCCGGGCTTTCGTTTGTTGGATTGAGGAGAGCGGACCTTGGCACGAATTGCGGGTGTGAATGTTCCGAGCGGAAAGCCCGTCGGCGTCGCGTTGACGTACATTTACGGGATCGGCCGCACCAAGGCCAGCCAGATTTGTACAAGCCTGGGGGTCGACTGGGGGCGTCGGGTCAACGATCTGGGCGAGGATGAGATCCAGCGCATCCGTGAGCTGATCGACAACGACTACAAGGTCGAGGGCGACCTGCGGCGCGAGACGGCCATGAACATCAAGCGGTTGATGGACCTGGGCTGCTATCGCGGCCTGCGTCACCGCAAGGGGCTGCCGGTGCGGGGCCAGCGCACGCACACCAACGCGCGCACGCGTAAAGGCCCGGCCAAGCCGATCGCCGGCAAGAAGAAGTAGAAGTAAGAACCCGTCATTGGGGGCGGCATCCGGGGCGGCTTCGCGGTCGGCTTGGACCGTCTGGCGGGCATTCGCGGTGGCCTTACTGGCGTCCGGCGGATGACGCGCCACGTGGCCAGCCCCCGCGTTTTTAGCACTCCCCATCGCACGTCGTTAGCGACGCATCCGAAGACAGGACAGGGTCATGGCCAAACCAGCAGCGAGGCCGAAGCGCCGCGAACGGAAGAACATCACCTCCGGCATCGCGCACGTGAACGCCAGCTTCAACAACACCAAAGTCACCATCACGGACGTTCAGGGCAATGCCATTTCCTGGTCGTCGTCCGGCTCCCAGGGCTTCAAGGGGTCGCGCAAGTCGACGCCGTACGCCGCCCAGGTGGCCGCCGAGGATGCCGGCCGCAAGGCCCAGGAACACGGCATGAAGACCCTTGAGGTCCAGGTCAAGGGGCCGGGATCGGGCCGCGAATCGGCCTTGCGCGCCCTGCAGGCCGTGGGCTTCACGGTGTCCGCCATTCGTGACGTGACGCCGATTCCGCACAACGGGTGCCGCCCGCGCAAGCGGCGTCGCGTCTAGGCTTCGGACCACCGGGATCAGGGGCCGCGCGCCCGTCCGCGCGTGCCGGCCTTCGCGATGCGGGATCCCGCCGCAGGTCCGGCGCGGATCCCGTCCGATGTGCATTCGGGTCTCGGCCGTCCCGTGTCGCCCCGGAGAACGCCGCCCCGCCCCGCCGCCCCAAGGGTGTCCGCCGTCGCGCATCCGCCTTTGCCCGCTCACTCCGCTCGCAGGAAACCGCCATGTCGTTGATCCAGAAAAACTGGCAGGAGTTGATCAAGCCCAACAAGCTCAACGTCCAGCCGGGGGCCGATCCGCGCCGCCTCGCCACGGTCGTGGCCGAGCCGCTGGAACGCGGGTTCGGCATCACCCTGGGCAGCGCGTTGCGTCGCGTGCTCCTGTCCTCGCTGCAGGGGGCGGCCGTGACGGCCATCCAGATCGAGGGCGTGCTGCACGAGTTCTCGTCGATCCCCGGCGTGCGCGAGGACGTCACCGACGTCATCCTGAACATCAAGGCCATCGCCGTGCGGATGCAGGTCGAAGGCGCGCGCCGCATGTCCCTGAAGGCCACCGGCCCGGGGCCCGTCACCGCCGGCCAGATCGAGACCAGCGCCGACATCGACATCATGAACCCCGACCTGGTGATCTGCCACCTGGACGAGGGCGCCACCCTGACGATGGAACTGACGGTCAGCACCGGCAAGGGCTATGTGCCCGGGCCGATGAACCGGCCGGAGGACTCGCCGATCGGCCTGATTCCCATCGACGCGATCTTCAGTCCGGTGCGCCGGGTCTCCTACAAGGTCGAGAACACCCGCGTCGGTCAGGTGACCGACTTCGACAAGCTGTCGATGCAGGTCGAGACCGACGGCTCCATCGCCCCCGACGACGCCGTGGCGCTGGCGGCGCGGATCCTTCAGGACCAGTTGCAGCTCTTCATCAACTTCGACGAGCCGCAGATGGCGCCGATGGAGCGCGAGGACGAGGATCTGCCGTTCAACAAGAACCTGTTGCGCAAGGTCGACGAGCTGGAACTGTCGGTGCGCTCGGCCAACTGCCTGAAGAACGACAACATCATCTACATCGGCGATCTGGTGCAGAAGACCGAGGCGGAGATGCTGCGGACCCCGAACTTCGGCCGCAAGTCGCTGAACGAGATCAAGGAGGTGCTCTCCCAGATGGGCCTGCACCTGGGCATGGAAATCCCCAACTGGCCGCCGGAGAACATCGAGGACCTGGCGAAGAAGCTGGAAGAGCCGTACTGATTTCAGGTTCGCTTTTAGGCCCACCCCGGGCCACCCCCGCCAAGTCATCGCGCCGCGCCGGTTCCCCTGGGCGGCGGGTGGTGGCGGGTCCCGTGATCCGCTTCGCGCGCGAAGCCCAGACGTGAAAGGAGCCGCCCCATGCGACACGGCATGGCGCACCGCAAGTTCAGCCGCACCAAGAGCCACCGCAAGGCGATGTTCGCCAACATGGCCCTGTCGCTGCTCAAGCACGAGCAGATCACGACCACGCTGCCCAAGGCCAAGGAACTGCGGCCGGTGGCCGAAAAGCTCATCACGCTGGGCAAGCGCGGCGACCTGCACGCCCGCCGGCAGGCGTTTTCCGCCATCCGCGACGAGGCGGTGGTGGCCAAACTGTTCTCGACCCTGGCCGATCGCTACAAGTCCCGCCCGGGCGGCTACACCCGCGTGCTGAAGGCCGGCTTCCGCTACGGCGACGCGGCCCCCATGGCGGTTATCGAACTGGTGGACCGTGATCCCGACGCCAAGGCGACCGACGCCGGCCCGACCTGGGAAAACCGCGGCCAGGACGACGACGAGGAGTGAGACTCCAGCGCCGGTGCGGCACTGTTGCCGCGCCGGTGCCTCTGTGCGAGGAACCGAAACGAAGGGGCCGCCTTGGCGAGAGGCGGCCCTTTCTTTCTTGCGTCTGTCCCAAAAATAGGGGTCGAACGGCGGCACCTATCGTTTCCCGAGCGGGCACCTCCACCATCTGGTGGAGGCAGCGTAGGGGCGCAGCCTGGGTCGTTTCGGTATCGAGCCTGCCAGGGTCCACCGAAAGGATGGTTTGCATAAAATCCACCCAAAGGCGGATTGAGGGCAGGGCGTGTCTCTGGTAGTTGTTGAATCTGAATACAGCCAAAGTTTCTGGGTGTGCGTCTGGCCAAACCGGCGACGGGCGCATCTCACCTGAATGGCCCGATGTGCGGCGGTGCGTTGGGACGGCGTTCGGAAGACGAGACGGGGTCCAATGCCGACGGTGGCAAGGTTGGGCCGTACGCATGAAAACGGGGAGCAGTAACATGAAAACCATGGTGGGATTGATGGCCGGTGCGGCCATGCTTGCGGGCGCATCCGTTGCCAACGCGGCGATGATCGACTTGGGCGATGCCAGCTTCAGCGGGCTGCATGGGTTGGAATCGGGCAGTGTTATTCTTGGCGATGGCGTCACATTGACCGTTACAGCGAAGTCTTCTTGGGATTTTATTCCGGGTTGGGGTCCCGTTGAACCGACGATCGATCATACTTCTGAGGGGTTGGGGGTGCTCAACAACGCATGGGAGGACCCGCAGGTTGATGGAGAATGGTCCAACGATTCCTTGCTTTTCGAGTTCAGCCGGGCTGTGAATCTTATCAACGTATGGTTCACGGCGAATAACGAAGAGTCGTGCTTCTGGTTTTTCTGCTCCGATGAGACGAACGACGATTGGAATATCTATGTGAATGACGTGCTTGTAGCGGTGGATGATCCCCAAAACCCGTTTCCGTTTGGTAACGATGGAATTGGTGCGATCCGTTTCGAAGCGTTGGCCGACGGCGCGAGCGACGACTGGCGCGTGAGTCAGATCGAGTACGAGGTGCCCGCCGTCCCCCTTCCCGCCGCCGTGTGGTTCATGCTGACGGCGCTGGGCGGCTTGGCGGGTAGCCGGTGGCTCAAGAAGGGCGCCAAGGCGGCCGCCGCCTGAAGGCGGGGTTTCCTTCGAGGCCGTTGTCCACGATGAGTGCACGATGACCGACGGGCGGGTCCGGGATGACGGATCCGCCCGGTGCGTGTCGCCCCTGCCAACGCGTCACTGTCGTCCCGACGGCTTGATCGGGATGCGCAGGCGGGGGCCGTCGGTACCACCCGACTCGCGACCGAACGGCCCCACCTCGCCGCGCTCCAGCCGCGCCAGCATGTCCGCCGCCTGGGCTACCCCATCCGCCCGCGCCTGCAGCAGCCACGCCCGCGCGGCGTCCGGGTCGGCCGGCGTGCCGCGTCCCTCGGCGACGAAGGCCCCGACCTTGTAGGCGGCCCAGGCGTTGCCCGCCCGCGCGCCCCGGTGATACAGCGCTAGCGCCCTGGCCTCGTCCTTCGGCACACCCAGCCCGCGTTCGTACAGGCTGGCGATGGCGCCGGGGGCGGCATCCACGCCGTGGGCGGCGGCGCGCTGGTACCAGGCGAGCGCCACGGCCGGATCGCCCGGCTGTCCCGCCGCGCCGCGCTCCGCCGCTTTGCCCGCCTCGTACAGCGCCCAGGTATGACCGCCCGCCGCCGCCGTGCGAAAATGGGCGAACGCTTGGCGCAGCGTGTCCGGCCCGGCTCGGTCCTCCGCCAGCAGCATCTTCCCCAGGGCGGTGTGCGCCTGGGCGACGCCACGCGCGGCGGCCTCGCGGTACCAGTGCCAGGCCCGCGCCGGGTCCGGCGCCACCGGATCCGCGCCGCGCTCGTACAGCCGGCCCAGCTCCAACGCCGCCCAACCGTGCCCGGCCGCCGCCGCCGCGCGGAACAGCGCCACCGCCGCGACCGGGTCGGGCGGGCCGCCATGACCCCGCAGCACCATGCGGGCGAGGTCTTTGGTCGCCTGCGCCGCCGCCTTTCCCGAGCCGGTCGCCCGCACATGCTGTAACCAGGATCGCGCCGTGGCGTGATCGGCTGGCAGCACGCTCGGCAGACCGTCCCGCGCCAGCCGGGCCAGTTGCATCGCCGCCGGCGCGTGCGTGGCGGCCACCTCGCCGAGCAAGGACAGCGCCCGCCGCGCCGACGCCCCGTCGCCGCGCGCCAGCAGCAGGCGCGCGCCCTCGACCGCCGCGTGCGCGTGGCCGCGCGCGGCGGCCTCGACGAACCAGGCCAGCGCCTCGTCGGCGCGTCCCTGGTGCTCCAGCAGGCGCCCCATGTAGCGCGTGGCCTCGCCGTTGCCGGCCTCGGCGGCGGTGCGCAGATGGGCCACCGCCGCCGCCGGATCGGGCGCAACACCGTCCGCCCCCTCGGCCAGCAGCTTGCCCAGGGCGGTGTGGGCGGTGATGCGGCCGGCGTCGGCGGCGTCCTCCAGCAACCGGCGGGCGCGGCGGGGGTCGTGGGGCAGGGCGTCGTCGGCGTCCAGTAATGCCCGTGCTACCGTGACCTTGACGTGCGCCGGGGCCTCCGTTTCGATCCGCTCCAGCAGGGCCAGCCCGGCGGCCCGGTCGACCGGCCCGCCGTCGCCCAAGATCCGCATCCGCGCCAAGGGGAGCGCGGCGCGGTATTCGCCGGCCTCCATCGCCGCCGTCAGAAGATGGGTGGCCCGGCCCGGATCACGCGCCATGTGCCGCCCGTCGATCAGGGCTTCGCCCAGGCGGAACTGGGCCACCGGCTCGTCCTCGGCGACGGCCTGTTCGAGCAACGCCAAGCCCTCGGCGCGGGCACCCGCGTGGCCGTCCTCGGCGCGGTCGAGCAGTAGCGTCCCCAGGTCGGCGCGCGCCCGGCCAATGTCCGCCGCCACCGCCCGGCGCAGGAAGGGTTCGGCCGCCGCCGGGTCCTTGTCCAGGCCACCCCAGCCGTACAGCAGGCTCATGCCGACATAATGCGCCGCGGGGGCGAATCCGTCGGCCGCCGCCTGCCGCGCCAGGGCCAACGCTTTTTCCTGGTCGCGGGGACCGAGGGTGTCCGAGCCGTACAGGTGGGCGAGCTGGAATTGGGCCTTGGTGTGGCCGGCCGCCGCCGCTTGCGCCCAGGCCTCAAATGCCGCCTCGGGCTGGCCTTCGAGATTGCGCCGCGCGCCCTCGATGTAGCGGTGGTCTGCCAGTCCGCGCGCCAGGAAGCCATCGGCCGGGACGGCGCAGGCGGCCAACAGACCACACAGGGACAGTATGGTCCCGGGCAAGGCCCGAAAGCGCCACCAAGAATAGGGCAGGTTCCATCCGCGCATGTCGATCGCCCACGAGAACCGCAACAATACTTGCATTGAATGTGTGCACTCAATCAAAATATCATGTATCGGGTGGGATGTGTCGAGGGCGGATCACAGGGCAGGGGGGCATTCGGTGGCGGTCGAACTGGCGCGGGCGCGGGACTCGGCGACCGCAGGATGCGCTCCGGCGGACCAGGAGGCGGCCCTGGTCGCCCGCCTGCCGCCGTCCTTGCGCGCGCCGATCTTTCTGCCGACCGACCGTCTTGATCCCGCCGAACGCGTGGCCGGGCTGCGCCGTGTCGTGGATGTATACGAGGGCCGCTGGGCCGCCGAACACCGGCCGCGCCTCGCCGCCCTGCGCGACCGACACAGGGGTGAGCGGATTTTCGTGCTGGGCAACGGGCCGAGCCTGGGCCGCGTCGACCTCGACAGCCTCGCCGGACAGGTGACCATGGGGGTCAACGGCCTGTTCCTGGCCTTTCCGGAGACCCGGTTCCGCCCGACCTACTACGTGGTTGAGGACCATCTGGTGGCCGAGGACCGCGCCGCCGACCTGAACGCCCTGCCGGCCGGCATCACACGGCTGTTTCCGCTCAATCTGGCTTATGTGCTGAACGAGGGGCCGGACGTGGTCTGGTTCGACCATCGGCCCCGGCCGGGGTATCCGGATCGCTTCGACGTCTCGCTGGACGCGCTGGCCTGTACGTACGCCGGCTGCACGGTGGCCTTCACCTGCATCCAGCTGGCGGTGTTCCTGGGCGCGCGCGAGATCGTTCTGCTGGGCATCGACCTGGATTACGCCATGCCGCCGGATGTCGAACGGACAGAGGGTGGCGGGCCGGGTGTGCTGGACATGGCCAGCGACGATCCGAACCACTTCCACCCGGACTACTTCGGCAAGGGCAAACGCTGGCACGACCCGCAGGTCGAGAACATGGGCCGGGCCTTCGCGGCGGCGCGGGACGTGCTGGGCGGGATGGGGGTCCGGCTGATCAATGCCACCCCCGGCGGGCGGCTGGATCTGGTGCCGCGCGTGCCGCTCGACCGGGTTCTGGCGAACGACACGGCGCCGGAACCGCGCCTGCTGGTGCTGGACCTGACGCCAATCGGTGGCCTGTCGGCCACCGGGCAGGTGAAGGCGGCCTTGATGGCGCCGTGGCGGGGCGGGCGCCTGCTGGCGATCACGCCGGACGCCGCGCCGGGGCGGTTTTCCGTGCATCACCCGGACGGCCGCATCGAACCGGATGTGGACGCCGCGACGGCGGCGGCGTGGGCGCGGTCCTTCGCGCCAGAGGCGGTTTACTACCGGCCGCAGCCGACGCGCGGTCACCTGCACCCGCTGGCGCTGGACCTGATCGAGGGACTGGGCCTGCCTCTGATCCTGCACCTGATGGACGACTGGCCGGCGTTGCTGGCCGGCACCGATCCGCTGGTGCATGGGGTCTGGCGGACGGACCTGGACTGGCTGGCGCGGCGGGCCGCCGTGCGCCTGGCCATCGGCGAATCCATGGCCACGGCATTCCGCGACCGCTACGGCGGCGGCGATTGGGAGCCCCTGGCCAACGGCATCGACCCGGCCGACTGGCCGGCGCGGGCCGTGCCACCGGGGGCCGGATGCCCGGAGCGGCCGTTCGACCTGCTGTACGCCGGCGCGCTGGCCGAGGACATGAACCGCGCCGCCGTGCGCGACGTGGCCGAGGCGGTGGACGCCGTCAACCGTGCCGCCGGGCGGTTGATCGTGCGGTTCGAACTGCGGGTGCTGCCACTCTGGCTGGCGCCGGCGCGGGCGCTGGCCTCCGGGCTGACGGGCGTTTCGGTGTGCGCGGCGGAGGGCGAGGACGCGGCCGCCTACCGCGCGCGGCTGCTGGCCGCCGACGGGCTGCTGATCGCCTATGCGTTCGACGAGCACAGCCGGCTCTACACGCGCCATTCCCTGGCCAACAAGCTGCCGGAGGTGCTGGCGGCGGGCGCGGCGGTGCTGGGCTATGGCCCGGCCGAGCAGGCAACGATGGCCTGTCTGGCGCAGACGGGTGCGGCCCTGATGGTCACCGAGCGCGATCCGAACGCGGTGCGCGCGGCGGTGCAGCGCATGGCCACCGACCCGGGCCTGATCGCGCGCCTGGGGGCGGCGGGGCGGGCGACGGCGCTCGACGCCTACACCCTGGCCCCGCGCCGGGACCGCTTGCGCGCGCTGGTACGGGGGGCGACGCGGGGCCGGCGGGTGCTGTCGGCTGATCACCCGCGCCTCGATGGTGCCCGGTTGGACGAGGCGGCGTTGATGCTGGCGCTGGCCCGCTTCCAGACCACGGCGCCGGGCCGGCTGGTCGACGTGGGCGCGCACCGGGGCGGGTTCCTTGGCCCCTTCGTGGAGGGTGGATGGTCCGTGCTGGCCGTCGAGCCGGAGCCCGCCAATCACGCGGCGCTGATGGCGCGGGTCAAGGATCAACCGCGCGTCACGGTCGAGGCGGTGGCCCTGTCCGACGCCCCTGCCGAGGCCGCGCCGCTGTTCACCGCGCCCGAAAGCACCGGCGTCGCCACCCTGTCGCCCTTCCTCGACAGCCATCGGGAGACGGCGCGGGTGCCGGTCGACACCCTGACCGCCGTGCTTGATCGCCACGGCGTGGGCGAGATGGAGGTGCTCAAGGTGGACGCCGAGGGCGGTGATCTGCGCGTGCTGCTGGGCCTGGACTGGGGGCGCTGGCGGCCCCGCCTGGTGATGGTCGAGTTCGAGAACCGCAAGACCCTGCGTCTGGGGTATTCGATGGGGGATCTGGTGGCGCTGCTGGAGGGGCGGGGCTACGTCGTCTTCGTCAGCGAGTGGCACCCCGTGGTGCGCTACGGGGCGCGGCACGACTGGCGCCGCCTGTTCGCCTGGCCGCCGCAGGACCACGAGCCACTGCCGGACGCCGACGCCTGGGGCAATCTGATCGCGGTGCATCCGGAGGCCGGATTGCCCGACGACGATGCGCTGGCCGGCATGGTGCGGGCGGCCCTGACGCTCGATCCCCGGCCGGAGCCGGTGCAGGACACTGAACCGCTGCCAGCCCCCTCCCCGGATCCGGCGCCCAGGCCCGAGCCGGTCATGGCGCCGACCCCGATGCCGCCGCCTGATCCGTGGTGGCGGCGGGGCGGGCGGCTCGCCGCCGAGATGGGCGCGGTCCTGGGCGGCTGGCGCGCGCCCCTCGCCCTGGGGTTGGTGGGCGCGGCGGCTGCCGGTCCCTGGCTGCCGACGCCGTGGGCGTCAGCGCTGGGCGCGGCGACGGTGGCGGGGACGCTCGGCTTCGTCGCCTATGGTCATGTACGGGCGCGGCGCCTGGATATGCTCGACCGTCATGCCCTGAAACGCGACCTGGAAGCCAAGCTGAAGCGCCATGTCGGCTGGGTGCGGGACGATCTGGCTGGGCTGGATGGCCGCCTCGACGCCCGCGCCGTCGCCCTGGAGACCCGGGTCTCGGCCGATCTGGCCGCCGACCGCCACGCCCGCGAGGCCGCCTTGACCCGGTGCCAGGAGCAGGTCCAAGCGGCCGTGATGGCGGCGCTAGGCGAGACCAATGATCGGCTCGGCACGGCTGAGGCGACCATCGCCACCCAAGACCAACGCCTTTCTGGCCTCGACGAAGCCACCCAACGCCAGGATCGGACCTTGCGGGGAATGGCGGAGGCCCTGGCCGGGCTGCGGGCCGACCTGTCGCGCGAGAACGCTGCCCGCGATGCCGCGTGGCGCGAGGCCGTGACAGAGGCTGAACGGGCGGCGGCGCGCGGCGACCGCGACACGGTGGCCGCGCTGACTCGGGCCTTGGCCGAGGACCGCCAGCGCGCCGGTGCCGCGCTGGCGGCGTTGCGCGGGCAACTTGAGGCGGTGACGCCGGCGCGGTTCCAGCCCTTCTCGCGCGCTCTGTCCGAGACCGATGTGGAGCGGCTGCGATCGGTGTGGCTGCCGGCGCTCGGGCTGCCCGACATGACGCCGCGCGCGCTCGGCTATCTGGCCGATCGCCTCGTGGAGGTCGAACGCCGGGGCGGCGGTCGGCTGGCGTGCAGCCTGTCGGCGGCGCTGCTTCGGGCCTTGGCCGCGCGCGCCAGTCCAGGGCCGGACCCGCGGGCGGTCGAGGTGGGGGTGCTGTTCGGGCTCGGGCTGGCCACGCTGGCGGCGGGCGTGGAAGGGCAGGGCCGCCGACTCCGCCTGCTCGGTATTGATCCGCTGGACGGCGGCGGGTATGGCGCCGACGCCGACGGGGTCACGGGGGCGCGGGTGACGGCAGACCAGGTGTGGGCGACCCTGTACCGCGTTGGGGTGGCGCGCCGCGCCGTGACCCTGATCCGCCGTGCGAGCCAGGATCCGCTGGCCGTGGAACGGGCGCGCGCCTGGGCCGGGCGCGAGGGTATTGGTCTGTTGGTGCTCGACGGGCGCCACGACCGCGCGGGCCTGGAGGCCGACTGGCACCACTTTGCGCCGCTGCTGCGTCCGGGTGGGCTGGCGGTGGTCGACGATTGCGGCGCCGCCGCGTGGTCGGACGTGGCGCCCTTTGTCCTGGAGGTGGCGGCGCGCACGCCCGGATTCCGCCTGCTGGGCACGGACTGGGATATGGCGGTTCTGTGCCGCGAGGCGACGCCGTGAGCCGCCCCGTGGAAGCCATCGGGCCGGGCGGGCGGCGGCTGGCGGTGATCCTGCCGTCGCTGCTGTGCAACTACGATTGCCCGTATTGCCGCATCAAGGCCAAGCGGCGCCAACCGGGCGAGCGGCCCTTGTCGGCGTGGCAACAGGCTCTGATCGGGATCGGGGCGCCGCTGGTGCATGTCGCGGGCGGCGAACCCACGGTGTTGAAGGGCTTCGCCGACTTCGTGCTGGGCTATCCGGCGCCCTTGCGCATGACCACCAACCTGTGGCGTCCGCCGGAGGACTGGCCGCCCGGATTTTGGGAGCGGTTCGAGTACGTCACCCTGTCGTTTCATCCGGATTCTGCCGAGTTCGAGGCGTTCGCCGCGCGGGCCGCCACGCTGGCGGCGCTGTTCGATCGGCGCGCGGCGCTGCGGCCGCGCCTGACCTGCACCATTGTCGCCGATCCGCGCTGGATCGACTCCCTGCCCGGCTGGATCGCGCGGCTGCGGGTGCTGGGGCTGGAGGCGCGCGGGCAGTACCTGAACCGGCCGGTGGGCGATCCGGCGCCGGTCTATTCTGACGCCGATCTGGCCCGGCTGCGGGCGCTCGGCCTTCCCATGAGCAGTGATCAGGCGGGGCAGGAAGCACACGAGGACCGCCCCCGGCTGTGCGACGCGGGCATGGCCTATTGCCATATCGACCCCACCGGCGCCGCGCGGCGCTGCTCGCGCGACCGCCTGTCGCTGGGCAATCTGTTCGACGGCACGTTCGCGTGGCTGGACGGCGAGCGCCGCTGCGACACCGCCTGCACCGAGGCCTGCGACCGCACGTTCGCCCGGTTTCGGCCGCTGGCGGACGGGGAGGCCGTGGCATGACGGCGGCGCCGTGGGTGCGGGTGGTGATCGTGACCATGAACGAGGGGCCGCTGCTGGGCCAGTGCCTGACGGCGCTGTTGGCCCAGACCGATCCGGCGTTCGAGGCTGTGGTGGTGGCCAATGGCAGTGATCCGGCGGTGCTGGACCCAGAGCTGCCGGACGATGCGCGCGTGCATGTGGTGCGGTTGCCGGACAACGTGGGCTATTCCCTGGCCAACAACCTTGGCGCCGACCATGATACGGGGGGACCGGTGCCGCCGTTCGTGGCCACCCTCAACCCGGATGCGTTTCCGGCGCCGCACTGGCTGGCGGCGCTGCGCGCGGCGGCGGACCGGCATCCCGGCGCGGCGGCCTTTGCCAGCCTGCAACGCGACGCCGCCGACCCGGGCCAGTGCGACGGCCTGGGCGATGAGATGGCGCCGGTCTGCCTGGTGTGGCGCGGTGGCATCTGGGGCCGCGTGCCGCCGGTCGAGCGGTTGGTGGAAGGTGAGTGCTTCTCCGCCTGCGCCGCCGCCGCGCTGTACCGGCGGGCCGCCTGGGACGCCGTCGGCGGCTTCGATGGCCGGTTCTTCTGTTACCTGGACGATACAGACTTGGCGTATCGGCTGCGCCTGCGCGGCGGGGCGGTGGTGTTCGTGCCCACGGCCCAGGTGCGCCATGTGGGCTCGGCCACCAACGGCGTGGATAGCGACTTCATCCGCTACCACACCAGCCGCAACCGCGTGTGGCTGTATGTCAAGAACACGCCGGGCGTGCTGGTCTGGCTGCTGCTGCCGGCGTTCGTGGCTGTGGTGGGGCTGTTGCTGGCGCGGGCGGCGTGGCGGGGCCGGCTGGCGATTGATGCGGAAGGCGTGCGGGACGGCCTGCGCGGGCTGCCGCTGGCGTGGCGCCAGCGACGGGCGATCCAGGCCGCGCGCGCGGTGCCCTGGTGGACCGTGGCGCGGGCCATGACCTGGGATCCGCGCCGGTTCCTGCGCCGGGCGGCGCGGCGCGGGCGGGTGCGGGCGCCATGACGCGGGTGGCGGTGGTCGGCGAGGATGTCACGCACCGCCCGGGCGACGCGCGGGACTGGTGCTTGCGGCTGCCGGCCTGCGACCGGCTGGAGGCGCCGGGCGGGGCGCGGTCTCTGACCGCCTCCGTGCTGTGGGCGGCGTGGCGCGCGAGGGTTGGCGTCGTGGCGGTGCGCGACGCGGGCGGGACATGGCGCACGGCATCGCCGGGACGGCTGCTGCTGAAGCGTCTGGGCCGGCGGGCACGGGGGAGCCTGCCCGGCGCGGCGGCGCGGGCGTGGCGCCGGGTGCTGCGGACGGACCTGCCGGTCCTGGGCCGGGCCGAGGGGCCTGTGGTGATGGTGGTCCCGTCGCTGGCCGCGAACGGCGCCGAGCGCCAGATGCTCGCTCTGGTGTCGGGGCTGGTGGCGCGCGGCTGGCCGGTGCGGGTGCTGGCCAAGCATCTGCACGACCGCCCGGGCGCGGCCGACCTGCTGCCGGCGTTGGAGCGTCTGGGCGTCCTGGTGACTGTGTGGACCGATCCGCCACCGGCCGACACCCCGGATATGGCACGCATGGAGCGCGCGGCCTCGGGACTGCCGGATGCCCTCGCTGGGGACCTGCTGGCGGTGGCCGGCTGGCTGGCGGTGCTGAAGCCGCGCGCGGTTCACGCATGGCTGGACACGGCGGCGGTCACCGCCGGCGCGGCGGCGGCGGTGCTGGGGGTGCCGCGCGTGGTGGTGGGGCTGCGCAATCTGGCGCCTGATCACCTGGGGCACCCGTTGGCGCGCGCGCTGCGCCCGGGGCTGGCGGTGCTGGCGCGGCATCCGGCGGTGACGGTGACCGCCAACGCGCGGGCCGTGGCGGACGATCACGTTCGCTGGGCCGGGATCGCGGCGCCGGTGGTCGTCCCGAACGGGGTCGGGCTTGCGAAGACACGGGCGCGCGCCGACCGTTCGGCGCTCGTGCTCGGGGTGTTCCGGCTGGTGACGCACAAGCGGCCTGGCCTGTGGCTCGACGTGGCCGGGCGGGTTCGCGCGGCGCGGCCGGACGCGCGGTTTCGCCTGCTCGGGGACGGGCCGATGCGTGACGGCCTGCGGGCTCGCGCGGCGGCGTTGGGCGTGGACATGCCGGGGCGTGTGGATGACGTCGCGCCGCACCTCGCCGAGGCCGCCGTCCTGCTGCATGTCTCCGCCGCCGAGGGCCTGCCCAACGCCGTGCTTGAGGCGCAGGCCGCTGGCGTGCCGGTGGTGGCGGCCGCGGCCGGCGGACTGGCCGAGGCGCTGGCCGGGGCGCCCGTCGATTCGCCCACGGTCGAGGCGTTGGCGGCGCGGGTGCTGGCGGTGCTCGACGATCCGGCCGCGCGGGAGCGCCTGGCGGACGAGGGACGGGCACACGCGGCGCGCTTTTCCATGCCGGCGATGGTGGCGCGGTATGAACGGCTGTACGAGGCGCCGCCGACTCCGGCGCCTGACCGGCACCCCCTGACCGCCCGCCTGCTCCCGGCGGGACTGGCGCGGAGCCTGGGGACGCTGGCCCGCCTTGCACGCCTTGGCGAAGGGCGGGAGATCGCGCGGCGTTTGGGGGTGCTGGTGGGCGGACCGGCTTCTTCCCGTGCGCCGTCATTGCGAGGAGCGCAGCGACGAAGCAATCCAGGCGCGGTGGATTGTGCCAATCGCCCTGGATTGCTTCGCCTTCGGCTCGCAATGACGGATCGTTTGGGGCGAGGTGATTTGTCTCTCCGCCTCGTCTGCATCGGCGAGGCGCTGGCCCGGGACGGCGCGCCGCTGAGTCTGCTGGAGTTGGCGCGGGGCCTTGTCGCCCGGGGAAAGGCCATCCCGGCGCTGGCGGTGTCGTTTCACGACGGGCCGTTGCGGGCGGACTGGCAGGCGGCGGGCTGGCCGTTGCGGGTGGTCGATCCCGGCCGGCCGCTGGTGGCGCGCCACCTGGACCGGCACGCGGCGCGGCTGGCGGAGGCCGTGACCGAGGTTGGGGCCGACGTTGTCCTGGTCAACGGCTTGCGGGCGTTCGCGGGGGTGGAGGCGGCGACACGGGCCGGGCGGCCCTGCGTCTGGGTGATCCGCGAGCCGGGGCCGGAGGCTCTGGCCGATCTGTCCGCCGTCCTGCAAGAGCGGGCGCTGGCGGCTTTCGGGTTGGCCCACCGCGTGGTGTTCGTCTCGCGGGCGACGGCGGACGCCTGGACCGCCTGGGCGCCGCCCGATCGCTCGGTGGTGATCGCCAATGCTCTTCCCCAGGCCGCGCCGGTGGTAGCGCAGCGCGATCCGGAAACAACCACACTCCTCGCCGCCGGGGCGCTGTGTCCGCGCAAGGGGCCGCTCGACCTGATCGCCGCGCTGCCGCTGTTGCCGGATGACATGCAGGCGCGGCTGCGGGTGTGCTGGGCGGGGCGGGACGTGGACGGCTACGCGGCCGTCGTTCGCCGGGCCATCGGGAGCCTGCCGGAGCCACTGCGGTCCCGCGTGGACCTACTGGGAGAGGTGGCCGACATGGCGCCCCTGTGGGCGGCGGCCGACATCGCCGTCTGCCCCAGCCATGCCGAGGCCGCGCCGCGTGTTGTGCTGGAGGCGCGCCGCGCCGGCCTGCCCCTGGTGGCGACGGCGGTGGGTGGTATTCCGGAACAGGCGGCGCACTGGCCCGACACGTGGCTGGTGCCGCCGGGCGATCCGCCGGCCCTGGCACGGGCGTTGGCGGGGGCGTGGCGGGCCGGGCCTGCGCCCGGGCCGGCGAGCGATATCGCTGACCGGCACGAGGCGATGCTGGCGGCTTACGCCGAGACCCTGGCCACTGTGGTGAGGGATCCATGAAACGCGCGGCTCTGGTGGTGCTGTTCTTATCGTTGACTGCCCTGGCCGGCGCGCGGCTGGGGCTGGCGGTGTTCGTGCCGCCGCCCGCCGACCGGGCCGAAGCCCTGTATGTCACGGCGATCCGCGACCATCGCCCCGCCCTGCTGCACGACGCGGCGGCGGCGTGGAAGGATGCTCTGGCGTGGTCCCCGGCCGATCCGTTCGCCTGGAGCGGCCTCGCCTGGACCGAGGCGGCGCGCGGGGCGCCGGCGCCCTATGTGGATCGGCTCATGGGCCGAGCGGCGGCCCTGGGGCCGCACGTGCCGGAGATCGCGCGGGCGCGGGCGCTGTGGGAGTCCCGCCGGCGCCCAGCAGAACCAGCACCGTGACCGCCAGCGCCGGCGTCTGCATGGAAAAGTCCAGCAGGCCGTGCAGCCCGGCCATGAGTCCGGCCGCCGCCGCCAGCCGGGCCAGGGGATCGCCGTCGCGGCGGGCATGGCGCGCGGCCTCCGCGACCAGCAGGACAAATGCGCCCATCAGGGCCAGCGCCGCCGGGATGCCCAGCTCGGCCATCAGTTCCAGCGGAACCGAATGGGCCTGGAAGACCAGGGTGTCGGTCAGGCTGGTGTCGCGGACGTGTTTATAGACCACCGGATAACTGCCCAGGCCGTGGCCCGTCCAGGGCGCCGCGCTGATGGCCTCCAGCGTCACCCGGTAGATGTCCCAGCGCAGGTCTCCCAGCACGAATTGGGGATCCAGGCGGGCGAAGAACCGGCCCTGTCCCGCCAGGACCAGGGCCACCGGCGCCAGCACCACGGCCACCGCGCCGGCGCCCAGGGCGCGCCAGGGCAGGGGGCCGGGCCGCAGCAGCACGAGCACCGCGAGGCCCGCGCCGACGCTCGCCAATCCCCAGCGGGACTCGGTGAGCACCGCCGCCAGCAGGCCGACTCCGGCGAGGACGCGCCACATCCACTTGGCGTGGGTCCGCGTCGCGGTCTCTGCCGCCAGCATCGCCGCCGCCACGCCGACCCCGGCATAGACGCAATAGGCATTGCGATTGACGAAGGTGGCCGTGGTGACGTCCTGGTAGATCCACTTGTCCCACCACCAGATGGTGTAGGAGCCCGTGGATTGGACGATGAGCGCGTAGACGGCCAAAGCGCCGGTGATCAGTGCCAGGGCCTGCACCACCCTGTGGCGGGCGTGCTGCCCGGCCAACACCGCCGCGCCGAGCCACGCCGCCGCGCCGTATCCGGCCAGCCGAAGGGCGGCCTCGGCCGTCGCGCCCGGTGTGATCGACAGCGAGCCCCACGCCGGGTGTCCGGTCAGGGCGCGGATCCCCTCCCAGTGCGGCAGCGCCACACCGAATCCGGGCGCCGCCTGCACCAAACTCCAGCCCAGCGCGCCACCGAACAGCGCCAAGGCAGTGGCCCGGGCGGGAGTCCATCGGACGGAGTCTCGCTGCCACGCCGCCAGCGCCGCGACCGCGAACAGCAGCAGCGACAACAGCGCGCTCGACCCCGGCCGGTTGCTGGCCAGGGGCAGGGGTGCCCACGCTAGCACCGCGATCAGCGCCGCAAGCGGTGTAAGACGAAACGGGATGGACATGCGGCCGGCGGCCCGACAAAAAGCGTGTGTCGACTCGGATGGGACACGCGTTTACCGCGCCCACACGTTGGCGTAAAGTCATGAGAGGGCTAACGGGTGCGTGGGGGTCCGGGCGCACCCCGGCGTCATACGGGTCAGCGCGGAGGGGAGTCACAGGGCATGAGCCGTCGTCTTGCAGGGGGGCGCGTCGCCGGGCGGATCGTTGTGGGCCTCGCCCTTGTGGCGGGGCTCGGGCTGGCAGGCGTGGCCCGGGGCGGTGATGGCGCGACGTTTTCCGAGGTGCTGGGCGCGCTTACGGCGCGGCTGGCGCCGGGGCAGGCGGTGATGACGGCGCCGCCCGACGCGCTGCGGGCGGCGGCGCGGTCGCTGGCGCTGGAGCGCGCCGGGCGCGATGGCACGAGCCTGTCCATGATGGGCACGGTGGCGCAGGCGTCGCGGCCGGACGCGGCGGGTCGGCACGCCGTTGTCGAGGGGACGCGCTCGGCCCTCAACGAGCTGGTGGGGGCGGGACAGCTGGACCCTGCTCGCCGGGATGCGCTGATGGCGGCGGTCGCCGGCGCGGCGGGGGTTCAGGCCCGGGCAGCGACACCAGGGGCGGCCCAAGCCTTGCCAGGTCTGGATCCATTGCCTCGGGCCGCGCCCTCGGTGCCGGCCGTGACGCGAGAACTGCCGCCGCCGGCGGTGCCGACGATGCCCGGGCCGGCCGAAACGATGCCTCCCGCGGGCATGGCAGGGGGTCAGCCGTCACCGTATCCGGCGCCGCCGGGCTATGCGCCGCCGTATGCCATGCCGGCGCCCGGTGTGCCGCAGGGTCAGGCGCAGTATGGACCGGCGCCGGAGCAAGGGTGGGGGCAGGGGCAGGCCGCGCCCCCCAACACAGCGCCGCCGTATGCGGCGCCGGGCGTGCCACCAGGGGGCTATGCCGCGCCGTCGGCTCCGGCCCCATCCTACCCGGCCCCATCCTATCCGGCGCCGTCCTATCCCGGCACGTCGTATCCCGCGCCGGGGCAGGGGACGCTGGCTGCCCCGGCCACCCGCGTCGACCCATCCATCATGGACCTGCCGCCCGGTGCCACGCGCCCGGCGCCGGAAACGGCGGCCAGCGGGTTCTAAGGCTGGGCGCTGGCGTGTCCTGCCGAAATCGCCTCTGGCCGAGGCGGAAGGCGGTGCCGTATGACTCGGGTCCCCGGCCCGCCACGGAGACCCGGAATGCCCGACCGTCAAGACCGCCTCGCCATCACCCTGGCCCAGATCAATCCCACCGTCGGCGACATCGCCGGCAACGCCGACCGCGTGCGTGCCGTGCGCGACCGGGCGGCGCAAGACGGCGCCGACCTGGTGGTGTTCCCGGAACTGGTCATCAGCGGCTATCCGCCCGAGGATCTGGTCTACCGCAATGCCTTTCTCGACACCGTGCAGGCGGCCGTGCTGGCGCTGGCGGGGGAGACCCGCGACGGGGGGCCGGCGCTCCTGGTGGGGGCGCCGTGGCGCTTCACCGACCTTGACGACGGCCGCCGCAAGCTGGGCAACGCCGCGTTGCTGCTGGACGGCGGCGAGATTCACTTCCTGGGCTTCAAGCACCTGCTGCCGAACTATGGCGTGTTCGACGAAGTGCGCGTGTTCTCGCGCGGGCCGTTGCCCGACGTGGTGACGCTGCGCGGCGCTCGTCTGGGGATCATGGTGTGCGAGGACATGTGGGGGCCGCAGGTGGCACGCCATCTGGCGGCCGCCGGCGCTGAGATGCTGATCGTGCTGAACGGGTCACCGTACGAGGTGGACAAGCACGATCAGCGCCTTCAAGTCGCCCGCCCGCGCGTCGCGGAAACAGGGCTGCCGCTGATCTATGTGAACCAGGTCGGCGGTCAGGACGAACTGGTGTTCGAGGGCGAGTCCTTCATCGTCGGCGCCGACGGTGCGCTGGTCGGCCGCCTGCCGTCATGGTCCGAGGCCGTCGTCACCACCACCTGGACCCGGCCGCACGGGGCCGGCGCCGTCTGGGCCTGTGCTGATGCGCCGACCGCACCGCAGCCCTGCCAGGACGAGGCCGTCTACCGGGCCATGGTCACCGGCCTGCACGACTATGTGGACAAGAACGGCTTTCCGGGCGTGATCCTGGGTCTGTCGGGCGGCATCGACAGCGCCCTGTCGGCGGCGGTGGCGGTGGACGCCCTGGGGCCGGAGCGGGTGTGGTGCGTGATGATGCCGTCGCCCCACACCTCCGCCGAGAGCCTGGAGGACGCCGAGGCCGTCGCCCGCCTGTTGGGCGTGCGTTACGACTCGGTCCACATCGGCCCGGCGATGGGCGCCTTCGACCAGATGCTGGGCGGCCTGTTCGACGGCCGCGCGCCGGACGTCACGGAAGAGAACATCCAATCGCGCGTGCGCGGCCTGACGCTGATGGCGCTGTCCAACAAGTTCGGCCCCATGGTGCTGTCCACCGGCAACAAGAGCGAGATGAGCGTCGGCTATGCCACGCTTTACGGTGACATGTGCGGCGGCTATTCGGTGCTGAAGGATGTCTACAAGACCACGGTCACCCGGGTCAGCCACTGGCGCAACGGCCATGGTCGGCCCTCGGGGATGCGGGGGCCGGATGGCGCGGTGATGCCGGAGCGGGTGATCACCAAGGCGCCGACGGCCGAACTGCGCCCCGACCAGAAAGACGAGGACAGCCTGCCGCCGTATCCGGTGCTCGACCGGATTCTGAACGGCCTGATCGAGGGCGAGCACGGCGTCGCCGAGATGATCGAGGCCGGCCACGACGCCGAGACGGTGCGCACGGTCTGGCGCCTGCTGAACGGCGCCGAGTACAAGCGCCGGCAGGCGCCGCCGGGGGTCAAGATCACCCTGCGCGCGTTTGGTCGCGACCGGCGCTATCCGATCACGCACCGGTTCCGGGATTGATTCGGAACCGCGGGGCGCCGAAGGACTGCCCCGTCAGGCGCGCAGTTCGCGGCCCGGCGTGGGCTCGTCTGTCTGGCCGGAGGGTGAGACCGCCGCCGTCAGGAACTCCAGGATCCGGCGCCGGACGGTATCATTGGGCAGGCGGTTGAAGACGGCCATCAGCTTCAGGGCTTCGCTGCT
>NZ_CAKZOT010000042.1 GCF_937138205.1 uncultured Rhodospira sp.
TCGCGGCGGTCAGACGCACCCTACGAGCTGGCGGAGAAGTGTGAATATGATAGCCCCGGAGGGGGGAGGAGAACAGGCCGGCGCCGGCCGCAACCGACGTTCTCCCACCATCCTGAGAATTGCTGACGCCCAGCCCGCCACCTTGACCGGTCCCGGGGGCACGGCTAGCGTGCCCGCGCAGAGTCGTCGTCCTTTCCCGCCAGCGAGACCCCCATGGACCGTGCCGCCCCGGCATCCCCGCCCAGTTTTCAGTCCCTGATCCTTCGGCTGCAATCCTACTGGGCCGATCGGGGATGCGTGATCCTGCAGCCCTATGACATGGAGGTGGGCGCCGGCACCTTCCATCCGGCGACCACGCTGCGGGCGCTCGGGCCGGAGCCCTGGGCGGCCGCTTATGTGCAACCCTCGCGCCGGCCCACGGACGGCCGCTATGGCGAGAACCCGAACCGCCTGCAACACTACTACCAGTTCCAGGTCATCATGAAGCCCTCGCCGGCCGACGCGCAGGACCTCTACCTGGACAGCCTGCGAGCGCTGGGGATCGACCCCCTGGAACACGACATCCGCTTTGTCGAGGACGACTGGGAAAGCCCCACCCTGGGCGCCTGGGGCCTGGGCTGGGAGGTCTGGTGCGACGGCATGGAGGTCACCCAGTTCACCTACTTCCAGCAGGTGGGCGGGTTCGACTGCGATCCGGTGTCGCTGGAGCTGACCTATGGCCTGGAACGGCTGGCCATGTACATCCAGGGCGTCGAGAACGTGTACGACCTGGACTACAACGGCTCTGGCGTCTCGTACGGCGACGTGTTCCTGCAGGCCGAGCGGGAGTACTCCGCGCACAACTTCGAACACGCCGACACCGACGCGCTGTTCCGCCACTTCGCCGACGCCGAGACCGAGTGCGGCCGTCTGCTCGACGCCGGCCTGGCGCTGCCAGCGTATGACCAGTGCCTGAAGGCCTCGCACCGGTTCAACCTGTTGGACGCGCGCGGTGTCATCTCGGTGACCGAGCGCGCCGCCTACATCGGCCGGGTGCGCACGCTGGCCAAGGGCTGCGCCGAGGGCTGGCTGCGGAGCCGTGGCCATCTGCCTGCCTCCACCGTGGCGGAGGGCTAGGCCATGGCGCAGTTGCTGGTGGAACTGTTCTCCGAGGAAATTCCCGCGCGGATGCAGCACCGAACCGCCGAGGACCTGCGCCGGCTGGTGACAGACGGCCTGGGCAAGGCCGGGCTGGCGTTCGACGGCGCGCAGGCCTTCGCGACGCCGCGCCGCCTGGCGTTGGTGGTGGACGGGCTGCCCCTGTCCCAGCCCGACACCCGCGAGGAACGCAAGGGCCCCAAGGCTGATGCGCCGGACAAGGCGATCCAGGGCTTTCTGGGCTCGGTCGGGCTGACCCGCGATCAGGTGGAGACGCGCGACACACCCAAGGGGCCGGTTCTTTTCGCTGTCATCGAGCACAAGGGCCGGCCGACGCATGAGGTGCTGCCGCGCCTGCTGTTCGAGGCCATCACTGCCTTGCCCTGGCCCAAGTCCATGCGCTGGGGGGCCGGCTCGTTAACCTGGGTGCGGCCGTTGCACCACATCCTCGCGGTGTTCGACGGCCAGCCCCTGAACGGCGGCCTGAGTATGGGCGCGACACCCGGCGCCCGGCCGGACGGATCGGGACCGGCCGTGTCGGTGGGCTTCGTCGATGATCCCCACACGGCGTCGGCGGACACACCGTTTCTGGCGTTCCAGGCCGGCACGCGCGGGCATCGTTTCCTGGCGCCCGATCCGTTCACCGTGCGCGACTTCGCCGACTACCGCGACCGCCTGCGCGAGGCGTTTGTCGTGCTCGACGCCGCCGAGCGGGCGCACATTATTCATGAGCGCGCCGAGGCACTCGCCGCGTCCGAGGGGCTGCGCCTCAAGCCGGATCCCGGCCTGCTGGACGAGGTCGCCGGCCTGGTGGAATGGCCCGAGGTGCTGATGGGCCGACTCGATGACGCCTTCATGGCGGTGCCGCCGGAGGTGCTGACCACCGCCATGCGCGGCCACCAGAAGTACTTCAGCCTGGAGCACCCGGACGGCCGGCTGGCCACGCGGTTCATCGTCGTCGCCAACATGCGCGGCGCCGACGGCGGCGCGCGCATCGTCGCCGGCAACGAGCGGGTGCTGCGCGCGCGCCTGTCCGACGCTCGATTCTTCTGGGATCAGGACCGCAAGGCGCCCCTGGCCAGCCGGGTGGAGGCCCTGAAGGCCCGCGTGTTCCACGCCCGCCTGGGCACGGACCACGACAAGATGGAGCGCATCCGCGCCCTCGCCACTCGTCTCGCCGCCCACGTTCCCGGGGCCGAGCCCGCCCTGTGCGAGCGCGCTGGCCTGCTGTGCAAGGCCGACCTGACCACCGGCATGGTGGGCGAGTTCCCTGAGTTGCAGGGCGTCATGGGCCGGTACTATGCCCGGCACGACGGCGAGGATCCGGCCGTCGCGGAGGCCCTGGCCGAGCACTACGCGCCGCTGGGACCGGCCGACCGCTGCCCCACCGCGCCGGTGTCGGTCGCCGTCGCGCTGGCCGACAAGATCGATACCTTGGTCGGGTTCTGGCGCATCGGCGACAAGCCGACCGGCTCGCGCGACCCGTTCGCCCTGCGCCGGGCCGCCCTGGGCGTCATCCGTCTGATTGTCGAAAACGGGCTGCGTCTGCCCCTGCTGGAGGCGTTCCGCGCCGCCACCGCTGCGTACGATCAAGGCAAGCCCCCCAGTGGCGCGGACCACGACGGATCGGACGCCGTCCTGGACGATCTGCTGGCCTTTTTCGCCGACCGCCTGAAGGTGCACCTGCGCGATCGCGGCGTGCGCCACGACCTGATCGCCGCGGTTTTCGCCCGTGGCGGCGAGGATGATCTGGTTCGCCTCTTGGCGCGGGTGGACGCGCTCGCCAAATTCGTGGAAAGTGACGACGGATCGAATCTACTGATCGCGTATCGCCGCTCCGCCAACATCGTCCGGATCGAGGAACGGAAGGATCAGGTTCGCTACCACACGCAGGACGTCCGTGTGGATCTGCTGCGGACAGACGAGGAAAACGCCCTGTTCGCGGCCCTTTCCGACACCATGACAGCGACCACCCAGGCCGTTGGAGCCGAGCAGTTCGAAGACGCGATGGCACGCCTCGCGTTGCTGCGGAGCCCTGTGGACGCCTTCTTTGAGACCGTAACCGTCAACGCGGACGATCCGTCCTTGCGGTGCAACCGACTGCGGCTTCTGTCGCGCATCCAGCTGGCCATGGAGACCGTGGCCGACTTTTCCAAAATCGAAGGGTGAGGGAACATGTCGAAGTGGGTCTACTTCTTCGGGGACGGCCAGGCCGAGGGCCGCGCCGACATGAAAAACCTGTTGGGTGGCAAGGGCGCCAACCTGGCCGAGATGAGCTCGCTGGGCGTTCCGGTGCCGGCCGGCTTCACCATCACGACCGAAGTCTGCACCTACTACTATGAGAACGGCGAGACCTACCCGCCCGATCTCAAGCAGCAGGTCATGGACAATCTCGCCCGCATCGAGACCATCATGGGCGCCAAGTTCGGTGACGCCACCAACCCGCTGCTGGTGTCGGTGCGCTCCGGCGCGCGCACGTCCATGCCGGGCATGATGGACACGGTTCTCAACCTGGGCCTGAACGACACCACCGTTCAAGGATTGATCAAGCTGTCCGGCGACGCCCGCTTCGCCTATGACAGCTACCGCCGGTTCGTGACCATGTATTCCGACGTCGTGCTCGGCGTGGACCACTATCACTTCGAGGAAATCCTGGAGGCCCTGAAGGAAGACAAGGGCTACACCCTGGATACCGATGTGACGGCCGACGACTGGAAACACCTGGTCGGCGTCTACAAGGCCAAGGTGCATGAACAGCTCGGCAGCCCGTTCCCCGAGGATCCCGTCGAGCAGATGTGGGGCTCCATCAGCGCCGTGTTCGGCAGTTGGATGAACCAGCGCGCCAAGACCTACCGCCGCCTGCACCATATCCCGGAGCACTGGGGCACGGCCGTCAACGTGCAGGCCATGGTGTTCGGCAACATGGGCGACACCTCTGCCACCGGCGTCTGCTTCTCGCGCGATCCGTCCACCGGCGAGAACGCCTTCTACGGTGAGTATCTGGTCAACGCCCAGGGCGAGGACGTCGTGGCCGGCATTCGCACGCCCCAGAATATCTCCATCGCCGGCAAGGAGAAGAACAACTCCGACCTGCCGGCCATGGAAGAAACCATGCCGGAAATCTACAAGGAGCTGGTGGGGTACCGCGACCGCCTCGAGATTCACTATAAGGACATGCAGGACATGGAGTTTACCATCCAAGGTGGTAAGCTCTGGATGCTGCAAACCCGCAACGGCAAGCGCACCGCCGCCGCCGCCCTGAAGATCGCTGTCGACATGTGCAACGAGGGCCTGATCGACAAGGAAACGGCCATCCTGCGCGTCGCGCCGGAACACCTGGATCAGCTGCTGCACCCCACCCTCGACCCCGATGCGCCGCGCACCCTCCTCGGGCACGGCTTGCCGGCCTCGCCCGGTGCCGCGTCCGGCCAGGTCGTCTTCACGGCGGACGAGGCCGAGGCCTGGGCGCAGAAGGGCAAGAAGGTGATCCTGGTGCGCGTCGAGACCTCGCCGGAGGACATCGGCGGAATGCACGTCGCCCAGGGCATCCTGACCACGCGCGGCGGCATGACCAGCCACGCCGCCGTGGTGGCGCGCGGCATGGGTGTTCCCTGCGTCGCCGGCGCCGGCGAGATGCGGGTCGACTACCGAGCCAAGACGCTGAAGGTCGGCGATACCGTGGTCAACGAAGGCGAGATCATCACCCTGGACGGCGCCAAGGGCGAGGTCTTCCTGGGCGAGGTGCCGACCCTGCAGCCCGAACTGAGCGGCGATTTCGCCGACCTCATGCTGTGGGCCGACAAGGTGCGCCGCATGAAGGTCCGCGCCAACGCCGAGACCGCCGAGGACTGCGCCACCGCGCGCAAGTTCGGCGCCGAGGGCGTCGGCCTGTGCCGCACCGAGCACATGTTCTTCGACCCCAAGCGCATCATTCACATCCGGCAGATGATCCTGGCCGAGGACGAGGCCGGCCGCCGTTCGGCGCTGGAGCACCTGCTGCCTTACCAGCGCCAGGACTTCGTGGAGGTGTTCAACATCATGCAGGGGCTGCCGGTCACCGTCCGGCTGTTGGACCCGCCGCTGCATGAATTCCTGCCGCATTCCGATACCGAAATCGCCGATGTGGCCGCCTCGGCGGGCGTCGACGCCGCCACCGTGAAGAGCCGGGTCGCCATGCTGCAAGAGGCCAACCCGATGCTTGGCCATCGCGGCTGCCGCCTGGGCATCACCTACCCCGAGGTCTACGAGATGCAGGCCCGCGCCATCTTCGAGGCCGCGCTGGAGGTCTCGGAAACCAGCGGCGAAACGGTTTTGCCGGAAATCATGATCCCGCTGGTCGGCTCGTGGAAGGAACTGGAACCCATGCGCGCCCTGGTCGACCGGGTCGCCGAGGAGACGTTCGCCGCCAAGGGCCAGCGGATCGCGTACCACGTCGGCACCATGATCGAATTGCCGCGCGCCTGCATCAAGGCCGGGCGGATCGCGGAACACGCCGATTTCTTCAGCTTTGGGACCAACGACCTCACCCAGACGACGCTGGGCATGTCGCGCGATGACTCGGCGCCGTTCCTGGAGGTCTACGCCCAAAAGGGCATCTACCCGCGTGATCCGTTCCAGAGCATCGATGTCGAAGGTGTCGGCGAGATGGTCCAGATCGCCGCCGAACGCGGCCGCAAGACCCGCCCGGACATCAAGCTGGGCATCTGCGGCGAGCACGGGGGTGATCCGGATTCAATCCACTTCTGCGAGACGGTGAATCTGGACTATGTGTCCTGCTCGCCGTACCGCGTGCCCATCGCCCGTCTTGCGGCGGCCCAGTCGGTGCTGCTGAAAGGCCAGGAGGCCGAAAAGGACCGGTAATACCAGCCGACCGGAGTCATGACTCCTCGCCATTCGCCGGGCGCGGTGCCGGCGCGGGAGATCCCTCGGCTCGCTTCGCTCGCTCGGGATGACGATTCTCAAAAAAAAAAACAAATACATACGTCATCCCGAAGCGTCCGTTAGGACGCGAGGGATCTCCCAAAGTGGTGTGCCGACGGTCCGGAAAACGTGTCACGTTTCCGTCGCTGGTATAAAGAGCTGTTTCCGGCTCCGGTTGCGAAGAGGCCCCGGCGATGTCCGTCGCCGGGGCCTCTTTGCGTCAGGATTGCCTTGCATCAGGGCTGCGTCGGGCCAGCCCCAAATACATCGGGACGCGGCACCGCCTCCCCGCGCCCCACCATCCGCGCCAGGTCCCTCAGGACGCGATCGGCCTGGGCTTCCGGCAGAATGGCCCGCGTCACCCGTTCCGCCATGTCCATCCGCCCGGCGAACGCGTACAACACGGCGAGGTTCTGGCGCATTTGCAGGGTCGCGGCCGGATGGCGCGCGGTGTCCGTCTGCAACCGGATCGCCTGCTCCAGGTCTCCGGACAGCGCCAGCGACAGGGCCAGGTTGTTGGCGGTGCGCAGGTCATCCGGGTTCGCCGCCAGCACGGCCCGGTACGCCTCCTGTGCCGCCTGGTGTCGGCCATCCCGATCGGCCAGGATTCCAGCCAGGGCCAGGATACGCGGATCGTTGGGCGCCTGCGTGCGCATCTCCGCCACGAGAGCCGCCGCATCGCTGTGGGCGCCCGTCGCGGCCAAGGCCCGGGCCAACTCAATCCTGACATCCAGGGACTCGTCTATGCGGTCTTCGGACAGGGCGCGGCGCAATTGGCGCAGCGCCTCCTGCGGCCGCCCCATGTACCTGAGGTTGCGTGCCAGACCGAGCACGTATTCTTCATTCTCGGGCGCCGCCTCGACTAGCCGTGAATACTGGTCGACAGCCTGCGGATATCGGGTCCTGGCCTCGCTGTCCCGGGCCATCTGACTCAGCGTCTCCACCAGGACGCGGTCCTGGGAACCCGATGACCGGCCCGTGGTGGCGCCGTCCAATCCCAGGCTCGAACACCCAGCAACCGCCAGCCCCACCGTCAGAACGCCGATGGCCTTGGCCCTACGCGCAACACGCTTCCGGTCAGACATGGGCCAGCGCCTTCAGCCGCGCGGGATCCCGGACGAGCAAGGCCCGATGCTGGCGCGAGACGACGCCTTCGCGGGCCAGCCAACCGATGGCCGCGGCGACCGTTTCCCGCTTCGTCCCCGCCCAGAACGCGATGTCCGCGTGCGACGGCAGGGGATCGATGATCCATTCCATGCGCGCGCTCGGATTGATCTCGGAGAGCCGGGCGAGCTGCGCATACACCCTCTGCTTCGCCGTCAAGGTGGAGAGATTGTACATGCGCCGGTTGGAGGTCCGCAGATAGCCGGCGACCCGCTGCAACAGGGCGATCGCAAGGTCTCCGTGCGCCTTCACCAGGTCGACGAACGCTTCGCCTTCCATGATGGCAACGAGGGAGGGTTCCAGGGCCACGGCCCGCGCCGAGCGCATCCGCCCATCGATCGCCGACAACTCGCCGAAGGTGTCACCCGCCCCCAGTTCCGTCAAGGTCATCGGCGCGCCCTCGTCCACCAGCGCCTCGAACGCGAGCAGGCCGGCCCTAATACTGTCAGTCTCCGCCACCGAATCGGCGGCCGACTCCGCGCCCGGGTCCGTTGGTGGTCTCCCGGCTGCCGCGCCCCCAGGGGATCCCGGCGGGGCCTCCTCCGCGTCGTCGTCCTCGCTCGGCCCCCGGAACACAAGAATCCGCAGACGCCCGCGAACAATAAAGAACACGTCGCGGCTGGAATCGTCTTGATCGAAGACGACATCGTTGGTTTCCAACTGGCGCCAGCGACACGACTCTTCCACCCGCGCCAACGCATCAGGCGGCAGGCACCGCAACAAATTGTTGTCCTTCAGCGACGCAGCCGACGCCCCATCGCTTTGTCCCTGATCCACCCCCGCCCCGATATCGCTGCCCCCTTCCGGTCTGGCTGTCTTCGTGACCATTCCTTGCTCCTTGCCGGAAGACGTGCGGGCCTTCGTGACTCAACGTCCATGACAGTTGGCTGTTGCCCATCCCGAGCGCCCGTGGCGCGCGCGCGTTCCGTGCGCCCGCCCGGCAACAGGGGGCCGGACCGAAATCAGGGAAAACGCGATCGGCGACCGAGGATGCAACGGCGCCCCTGTATTGCCAACGTGTAAAATGGAAGGCTATCTCTCTTTCTGCGCCGCTTCAACCACCGTCATCACTATCGCGTCCGTCGACATGCGTTCCCCTTGACTTGATCAAGTTCGCCGCCGGCCCTATCCAGCCGCTGACCGTCGCCGACCGCGACACTCACTGACGCGGCCGCGCCCGCGTTTTTTTCTGGATCGCACCACCAACACGGCACACAGTGACGTGGGGCAGCGTTCCAAGGAGGCCATGTGGTGACGCCGAGCAACCATGCCCAAGACGAGCCGGGACCGATCATCCACCGCCGCAGCGCCAAGCGCCGCCGCGTGCTCAAGGGCGGGTGGTTGGTGTTGGCGGACGGAACGTCCTCGATCCGCTGTTTCGTGAAGGACATTTCCTCGACCGGAGCGCGTATCCAGACGACCGACACCGGTGCCATGCCGGAGGGTCATCTCAAGCTGACCCTGTCCGACGGCGAAACCCTGAACGCCGAGGTCGTCCGCCGATCCGGTCAGGAACTCGGTATCCGTTTCGTCAGCGACCGCCGGCCAAGTCTGGCCCCGCCGCCGGACCCCGTCGAGCAGGTCATCGAACAGATGGAAGCCATGTGCATCGAGGACATCCTGACCCGACTCGACAGCCTCGGCTTGACCGCAGACGACGACGTCAAGGCCGCCGCGACCGCGTTCGAGGCGGCCTACACCGCCCTGCACGCCCGCCTGACGACCAAAGTCGGTCCGTGGTGATGGAACAGGAAAGGGAGGCGGGGTCACCGCCTCCCAGTCTCGTGAGTCTCCAGGGTCCGGGATGGGCCGCCCCCTACCGGCTGACCCGCAGATTGCTTAGCTCAACGGCGATCGCCTTGAAGGATGCCTTGAGGTCCGCCTGAGTCGGACTGTCAAACCACTTGGTCGGGTCGGTCGCGCAGTTGCGGTACAGGTCCTTCGTGGCCTGGTCGATGCCGCTGCTGAAGGTCACCGTGTAGACGATGATGCCCTTCTGCTTCAGCTCCTCGCACATCGCGGCCATACGGTCGTCGATCGTGTCGTTGGCCGCGCCCATGTTGTTGGTGCCGATGCGCGGGTTGTCCGAGGACAGCCAGCCAATACCCGTGTAGTCGGAGTTGACGTCCTCGTATTCCTCGTTCGGCCCGGCGTCATTTGGCAGCTTGTAGAACTGGTTGACGCCGTCGGTCATCATCACGATGGCTTTTTCCCACAGTTCCTTGTTCCAGGGCTGGCCCTCGGTGAAGGGCGGCTCGGGAGACAGGACGCGACGCCCCCAGGCCAGGCCGATATCGGCCATCGTTCCGCCCCGGTGCCAGGCGTCCAGGCCCCTGACGACGTCGATCAAGTCACCCTTCTTGTTGGTCAGCGGAATGATCGGCGAGGGGCATCCCAGGTTCGGGCCGGTGCCGCTGTTCTGGTAGGTGGAGGGGTTGTACCGGACCGTACCCTCCATATCCTCAAGATCGTAGTCGTTGGAGGGATCGGGTTCCCAGGCCCAGGCCTCCCAGCCGGCGGGATCGTCGTCGCCGAGCAGATCACTACCGGTGCGCTCCATGACACAGCCCTTCCAACCCAAGCCATCGGCGAAGGACCCGCCATCATCGGGGTTCCACTCGAAGGGCACGTAGTTCGGGTCGCTCTCCTCGGGCCACCAGGCGGGCGCCGTCGGCGAGGTGTGGCCGCCAAAGGCTTCCGGCCCCGGGTTGACGGACGCGGCATAGGGCACGATCGATACGAACAGCTTCGGGTGAACCGTCTCGCTGCCGAACAGAATCTTCACGAAGTCCTCGGACGCGTCCCGCAGCGCGCCGATATTGTTGTTGCCGCGCATGGAGCCCGTGTTGTCGAGGACCATCGCGACTTCCAAGCCCTTGATGGCCCGGATCACCTCGGACTCGGCATAGACCGTGAGTTCCTCGAGCGAGAACAGTTTCATGAAGAAGGTGTCGAACGTGGCTTTCGCCGAGACCGTGACGACGTTGTCGACCTCGAAGGCCACGATATCGTGAACATGACCAATGGTGTCGTCCGGGTAGTTGGCGATGACGAAGTCCCGGGCGCGATCCATGATGTCGACAGCCTCGTCAACAGTTGACCCCACGGCCAGCGCGGCCGCATCGACGGCATACCCCAGGCGGTTCTTCAGGTAGTATGCCACGCCCAGGTCAACCGCACCGCCGAGGGCGAGGAACAGCGGCGCCATGAGGAGGCCGAACACGATGACCGTGACGCCACGGGTGTCGCGGCGCAAACGGCGCAGGATCCTGCCGATCCAGGTTGGGGTGTAGCGTCTCATGACGTGTGGTCCACTTTTCCGTTGAGTGCAATGCGGCGCGTGATACGCGGCCGAGCGAAAGCGTCGTTTTCAAAAGATTCGCTTTGGAGCATGAAGCCAAAGGGGCTATTGTATTCGTAGCTCATCTTGACGACGATCACGCTTTCATTGGGAGATCCCAGGCCTTCGGCTTCGGAAACACTTACCGAACCGCCCCCGGCCTCTCTGTCTTCCCACAAAAGGTCCGGATTGCCCTGCTCATCAAAGCCGACGCTGGCGATCGTCACGCTCACGGTCTCGGTCGCCAGTGGGTGCATGATCGCGTCGGCCGCGAACCGGATATCCGCGAGTGTGGCGTCCGAGATGCTGGATTCCTGGGCCACCAGGTCGGCCACCGTCTGGGCCGCCGTCAACGCCTTGCGGTGCGCCTCAATGTAGGCGGTCAACTCGACCATGCCGATGAACATGGTCACCAGGATCGGGATGGAGAGTGCCGCCTCCAGCGCCGCCACGCCGCGCCGGCACCGAAGCAGCTTGCGAATCATGTCCATGGCTCCCCCTTCACGACCACCGTGTACTGGATGAGACGGCTGTTGTGCGTGTCTTCAAAGAAGTGCCCGATCAGCGGTGTGAAGAACTCGTAGCGCGCGAACAAACGCGCAACCGTAATCGTTCCCGCATCACCGGGGTCGAACACCGGCGAGGACGGCATCCCGTCATCGCCAAGGGGAACCGGCGCCAAATCAAGCGATTCGTAGTTACGGTAGTGGCGCACGTCGTACTCGAGATCGCCGCACGACATCATGAGCAACATCTCACCGCATACGGTGTCGTTGAACTCCTGCCAAGGGGACGCGGCCTGATACACTTGGCCTGTTCTGAGCTTGCGCGCGCCTTCTTCAAGGGCGCCGTGCAGCATGACGCTCTGGATGAGCATGGCGCCGATTTCAATGACGCCCACGATCAGCATGAACAGTGGCAACGCGAGCAATGCGAATTCCACCGCCACCGTGCCACGTTTGTCACGATGAAGACGGAAAGGCCGTCCCCACCACCTCCTGGTTTCAGGTCGTTTCGTCATGTCGCGATGTCCTCTTGATCGGCACATGGACACCACATGCCGAAGGTCATGCTCCGATGGTACGAACCCGGAACTGTCCCCGTCAGTGACGGGCGTCACCGTGCCCGGCGCTTGACGTCGCATTCGCTTGTCCCGACCGCACGCGCGCCCCTGCCGGCCTGGGACGCAAGGGCGTGGATCAGTTGCGACTGTCGGAGACAGGGCGCGACGAGACCGTCGTTCCGTGATCACACCGTCCGACGATAGGAATGACTCGTCCGGCCAGGGTCACTTCGGCGCGCCGACGATGCGGAGTCTTTGATTTCGTCGCCACCCCGGCCGCTAAATGCGCGGCCATACTTGGTGGGCGCAGGCCCCATTTCGGTTGAAGCTGGCATCGCGAAGCGATGCCAGGGGCACGCCGGCCGCCCGAGGAAAAGGGCACCATTTCGTTGGGCGGCATCACACGGCGATCACGCGTTGATGCGACTGGCGGCGCAAGAGGCTTGGACCGAAGGCGTTTTCCCTTCGTGACCCCTCAAAACGCGCCCATTTCCGCGATTTGAATGCCGGCCGGACCGAGAATCACAAGAATCAGAACGGGCAGGAAGAACGTGATCATCGGCACCGTCAACTTGGCCGGCAGGGCGGCCGCCTTGCGTTCGGCGCGGGACATGCGCTCGGCCCGGTTCTCTTGCGACAGGACCTTCAGGGCGTGGCTGACCGAAGTGCCGTACTTTTCCGATTGCAACAGCGTCACCGCCAGCGCCTTCGCCGCCGGCAGGCCGGTGCGTTCGGCGAAGTTGGTGTAGGCCCGGCGCCGGTCCCCAAGAAAGGCCAGTTCGGCGGTGGTCAGTCCGAATTCCTCGGACAGGGTTGGGGACGCATCCTCCAGTTCATGGGTGACCCGCTGGAACGCCGCCTCAATGGACAACCCCGCCTCGGTACAGATCACCAGCAGGTCCAGGGCATCCGGGAAATTCAGCGTCATGTCCTGCTGCCGTTTCGTGATCGCGTTGACCAGCAGGATGTGCGGCAAATAGAAGCCAACGGCCGCGGCCCCCACAAGCGCGCCAATTTCTTGAAAAAAAACAAGCTCTTGTTGAACCAGGACCGTCGTATAGAGGAATGCCAGGGCAAGAAAAACGACCATCAAGATCGCCCGCAGGCCAACATAGACCTGTGCCGCGAAGGGCTGTCTATAGCCGCCCTGTACCAGCTTTTTCTTGATGCCTTTCGGCGCGATCAGCTTTTCGAGATTGAACTTGTCGACCATCGACTGCAGCACGCTGACACTGCGCTGCGGCCGCCAACGGGCCCTTTTCTGCTCCATTTCAGCCCGCTGCTGGCGACTGAACTCTTCGCGCGCCTTTGAGATCGACCGCAAGCGGGCCGCCCGCCGGTCCCGCTCAAGAAGGGGCAGGGCCATGGCGAAGACCGTGGCGAACGCGCCAACAAAGGCGAGAACGCTGATGATCAGTTCAACGCGGACGCCAACAAATGTCGCTTCCATGGCACCCTCAAATCTTGAAATTCACCATCTTGGCCATGATACCGATTCCGGCGAGCATCCACACCCCACCGGCGACAAGCAAGACGTTTCCGACCACGGTATCAATCATCGGCATCATGTAGCCAGGACTGGTGAGGTTCACTAGAATACCAACAACAAAGGGCAATGATCCGATGATGAGGGCCGACGCCTTGGCCTCGGATGACATGGCCTTGATCTTGTTGCGCATCTGTTTTCGCTCGCGGATGACATTCGAAAGATTCGCCAGGGTCTCCGCGAGGTTGCCGCCGGTCTGCTGCTGGATTTGCAACACGATGGAGAAGAACTTGTACTCCGGGGTCGGCATCCGCTCCAGGCCGCGCGCCATGATCTCGCTCAGGGTCAAGCCAACCCGCTGGCCTTCCGTCATCAGACGGAATTCGGCGCCCACAGGGTCGGGCACCTCGCGCCCGACAATGACAATACACTCACTGACCGGCAGGCCGGACTGCACGCCACGCACCAGTACGTCGATGGCGTTCGGAAATTCATTGGTGAACTTCTTCTGCCGGCGCTTGACGAGGAAACCGAGCACCAGGCGCGGCAAACCAAACGCCACGATCACACCGAACAGGCCGGCCACCAACGGAGACAGGCCGCCGACAAACGACGCCAGGGCGGCGAGCAAGCCCAACGCGATGGTCGTGACGTGATACGCGCCGGGGCTCACCGCCAAGCCGGCCCGCGTCAACGCCTGCTTCAGGCGATTGCGCCGCCGCGCGCGGGTAACCTTGTCCCGTTCCAGTTCGCGCAGCTTGTCCTGGATGCGCTTCTGCCGCACCTGCGACTCGGCCCCACCGCCGGCCGCCCGCCCGCGCGCCAAGCCACCGCCCAGGGCGCCACCACCGGCCTTTTGCAGGCCCAGGCCCTCCATCCGCCGCCGCAGGCGCCGGCGCGGCTCGGTCAGGGCATAGGCCAATCCGCCGACCAGGGCCGCCGTCATGACGAACAGGGCGGCCGCGAGCCCGACGATCAGCACGAGGTCCGGGGGCAGAGCCGTCTCAGTCACTGGCTTTCTCCAACGCGCGGGCCAATCGATCCTCAAGGCCGAAATATCGAGCCTTGTCCCAGAAGGCCGGCCGGATACCGGTGGCGCGGTGACGTCCGAGGATCCGGCCGTCCGACGTTTCATCAAGGTAGTCGAACACCATAAGGTCCTGCAGTGTCACGACATCGCCTTCCATGCCAATGACCTCGGTCACTTGGACGATCTTTCTGGACCCGTCGCGCAGGCGCGACGCCTGCACGATCAGCGAGATGGCGGAAGAGATCTGTTCGCGCGTCGCCTTGGGCGGAAGGGAGAACCCTCCCATGGCCACCATGTTCTCCAGGCGCGAGATCGCCTCGCGCGGATTGTTCGCGTGCACCGTGCCCATCGACCCGTCGTGGCCCGTGTTCATGGCCTGCAACAGGTCGAACGCCTCCGGCCCACGCACCTCGCCGACGATGATGCGTTCCGGCCGCATCCGAAGGCAGTTGCGAACAAGATCGCGCATGGTGATCTCACCCACCCCTTCCAGGTTGGGCGGCCGCGTCTCCAGCCGGACGACATGCGGGTTCTTCAACTGCAGCTCGGCGGCGTCCTCGCAGGTGACAACGCGCTCGGACGGATCGATGTAGTTGGTCAGGCAGTTCAACAACGTGGTCTTGCCCGAGCCGGTGCCGCCCGAAATGAGAATGTTGCACCGCGACGCCGAGGCGACCTCCAGAATCGTGGCCCCTTCAGGACTGATGGATCCGAACTGAATCAGTTCATCGAAGGTCAACTTGTCCTTCTTGAACTTGCGGATCGTCAGCGTCGGTCCATCCAGCGCCAACGGCGGCACGATGACATTGACACGCGATCCGTCTGCAAGACGCGCGTCGCAGATGGGACTGGCCTCGTCCACGCGCCGCCCCACGGCCGAGACAATGCGTTGGCACACGTTCATCAATTGCGCGTTGTCACGGAACTTGACGGTGGTCAGTTCCACCTTGCCCTTGGTTTCGATGTAGACCTTGTCGTACCCATTGACCATGATGTCGGCGATATCGTCGCGCGCCAGCAACGGCTCCAGAGGGCCAAGCCCCAGGATGTCGTTGCAGATGTCGGTGATGATCTGCTTCTGTTCCTGGGGATTCACCACGACGTCCTGCATCGAGATGATCTCGTTGATGACGTCCGAGATCTCCTCGCGCACGGCGTCGGCGGACAGGCTGCTGAGCTGACCGAGATCGATGGCCTCGATCAGACTGTTGAAGACCGACACCTTGATTTCGTCGAGACGGTTCTCCCGCGCCCTGAGACGGTCAAGACTGGCCTCGTCCACGACGATTTCAGGCTTTTTCGGCGGCTGGGCGGCTTTCGACAGGGCCGGGGCCGACGCCTCGGGTGTCGCCGCGCTATCGGTGCCCGTGTCGGGTGGTGTCCGGGGCGCGCCCGGCCCGGCTGGAGCCGGGCGCGGTGCCGGAACCGTCTCGCTATGGCCGCCTGGCTCTACGCGGCGTCCGAACATCGCTTTCTCCTTGCCCGAGCGGACACGCTCACCAGCGCCCTCCGAATGGGCCGCCCCGGCCGTTGTCCCACCATGACCGGCCTATGCCGGTTCAGTCCCCGGCACCGTTGATCCGCCCGTCGTCCGCCAAGAGCCCCGACGGCGCGGACGCACCCCGCACAATGGCGGTCCACGTCGACCATACCTTCGAATGACTCATAACAAGAGATCATGAAGAAAATCGAAAGGCGCTCGCCCGTGGCGATGCGCGGAGCCCCGGCGCACGCCCGCCAGAACCCGCATTACCCGCTCTTGGCTGTATTTTTCTTGCTAGTCGGGAGCAGGGAGCCCAACAGGCTCTTGCGCGCTTTTCGCGCGGCCCGAGTTCCGGGCTTCATTTCTAACTTTAGGCTGTCAACGAGTTGGTCCATGCTGCGCAGGAACGCCTTGCTGGCGCCCTTCTTGACTACCGGTTCGCCATTATTGAGCGCCTGCCCGAACGCCACCGGCTCGAACGGCACGCTGGCCACCGGCGCGCGCCCCAGCACGTCTTCGAAATCCTTCGGCGCCAGTTCGGCCTTCTGCGCCATGCCAACCTTGTTCAGAACAACGCAGGCGGGATTGGCGCCGCTTCGCTTCTCGGTCAGGAACGCGCCCATTTTCTGGACATCACGCAGGTTGCTGAGGTCCGGATAGACGACAAGAACCACCGCCGAGGCGTCGAGCAACAGATCACGCACCCAACTCGTCCACTGCCGTGGCAGGTCGAGGATCACCGCGTCGTACTGGCGGCGCAGCCCGTTCATGAACGACTCCATCATGTCGCTCGGCGGACGGAACGTCACATCCAACTGCGCCGTCGATCCCAACAGCATCACGTGATCGTCATAGCGGAGCAGGTAGCGATCCAGGCTGGTGGTATCGAGAGCATCCCCCTGGCTCATGACGTCCGCCGCGGACTGGCGCGGGTTCAGGTTGAGGCTGATGGCCGCCGTGCCGGCCGAAATGTCCAGGTCGACAAGCGCGACCTCGCCGGAAATGTCATGACCGATCTTGCACGCCAGGTTGCACGCCAGGGCGCTGGCGCCGACACCGCCGCGCACGCCCAGCACCGCGATCAGCGGCGCCAGGTTCTGCGCCGTCTCCGCCGAGCCAGACCGCAGGACCGCATCCAACAGATCGCCGGCCGACGGAGGACCGACGAGATAGTCCGCCAAGCCCATCCCCAAAAGCTGGCGATACAAGGCAATGCTGTCCTCGATGCCGATCACCAGAACCCGGGTCTCCGGCGCCACGAAATCGGCCACCGTGTCCAGGTCGGCCAGCATCCCCTCGCTGCGCTTGTCGCTTTCCAGGATCAACAGGTCCGGGCTGTCCATGCGCCCCAAGGCCGCCGGCGCTGCGGCGAGCCCGCCGTCATGGACGCGGACCTGCGAGCGGCGCATTCGCACATCCTCGCGCATCGCCTCGACCGCCGCCCGCGTCCGCCCGTCCTGAACGAACGCCTCCACCGAAATCCGCATGAACCCCAGTCCTCCCGGGAAAAAACTGTGACAGGGCGCGTCCCTGTTGGTGGTCCCCTGCCTCGCCGCTTACTCGTTCATGCCCTCGTCTTCCGTACCGCCCGAGGGCGCCGATTCGGTCGGCTCGCCGAGCCTGAACTTCTGGATCACCACTGTCTGCCGCGCCGGATCCGCCCCGCCCGGCATCCGCCCTTCGATCAGATCGCCGGGGTCGGACAGCATCAGGCCAATGTTCCGATTCATCGCGCAGCCGAAATTGGTGTGGTGCCGGTTGGTCGGGTTGAACCCGGTGGTTCCGGACCAGTCGCCGCACTGCGGGACCATGGCGACATAGGCCTCGAACGACAGTTCCACGTGGCGGAAGCCGTGCCCCTCGGTCGACTGCGCCGGCGCGTGCATCACCGTCTCGATGCCTTGATCATGCAACCAGTCGACCAGGACCCGGAAGGCTTCGCCGTCTGCCGCGCTGCGCACGCCAGCGGGCCGGACATGCATGGGCGTGCGTCCCCGGCGATGATACTCCTCCAGGAAGCCCTTTGGCATCGACACCAGCGCGCTCCGATCGCGCGGGTCCACCTCGGGCAAGGGCACGTTCGCCTTGAACGTCCGCCGCTCGGCCTGCAGTTGATACCGTTCGTCGACCTCCGCCTCGCCCGGGTTGTGACAGGCCGCCAGGGCCGTCACACACCCCATGGCCACGATCATGGCGGCCGGCCACCGTCGCATGGCTGCAATCATCGGCCCTACTCCATGATGAACCCGAACGGGGTGGAAACGGTGACAGCCGGTTGCGGCTCGCCACTTCCGTACCGGTCGTGCAGACGCCCGAACAGGTAGATATCGATGTCGTCGGCCGGCGGGAAGCCGTCCGTCGGCAGGGCCATTTCCGGCCCGAACTGGCGCGGACGCACCTTATAGGCCTCGACCGTCACCACCAGTTCGCTGCGTTCGTTCTGGAAGTCCTGGCTGCGGAACAGGGCGCCAAGCACCGGCAGGTCCATGAGCCCCGGCACGCCTTCCAGTCCGTTACGGTCTTCGGTCTGCAACAGGCCGGCGATCATCAGGCTGCCGCCGGACGGCAGCATGACGGTGCTCTCCGCCCGCCGCGTGCTCAGGCCGGGGATCGACAGGCCGTCGAGGATCAGCGAGTTCTCCCGGGAGATGCGGCTGACCTCCGTGATGATCTTCAGGCTGATCTGGTTGTCCGACAGCACCACGGGCGTGAACTTCAGCTTCACGCCGAACTCCTTGAACTCGATGATGATACGGCCATCGTCGTCGCGACCCACCGGCACCGGGAACTCGCCGCCGACCAGGAAGTTCGCCATTTCGCCAGAGATGGCCGTCAACGCCGGCTCGGCCAGCAGGCGAACCAGGCCTTTCTCCTCCAGGGTCGAGAACGTGACGTCGCTCAGGCCCAACGCGCCGATCAAAAGCGATCCGGTCGGGCCGGTGACCGCCGCTGGCGCCCCGAGGATCATTTGCGTCAGTCCGGTCGGTGAATCGTACACAAACGGCGAGGTATCCCGGAATTCCACGTTCTGATTGCTGAATTCCCATGGAGAGCGATTGTAAAAGGGATAGCTGCGGAAATTCGGTTGACCAGCCTTCCCCGTCTCGAAGTTCGTGTCCGTCGCCAGGAACTTGCGCGCCGTCCGGTTCATCTCGGCCACGCGCACCCGCAACAGCACCTGCTGGTCCCCGGCCACATCAAGGGAATTCACCACCGCGCCCTCGCCGCCGACGAACTGGCTGGCGACACTGGCCGCGTTGGCCGCGTCCACGGCCGAACGGACCTGGCCGCTCAGCACGATCCCCCCCGCCGTGCGCGTCACCCGCAGGCGGTTTTCCGGCAGCACGGCCGCCAGCGCCTGACGCAGACCGTCCGTGTCAGCCTCCACGATCATTTCGTAGGTGGCGAAAACCCTGCCCTCGGCGTCACGAATGAACACATTCGTCGATCCAACCGTACTCCCCACCAGGAAGACGCGCTTCGGCTCAGCCAGGATCTCCTGGACGATTTCGCGCCGTCCGATGACAACGCTGGCCACCGCCCGTTCGAAATCCAGCTGCACCGCGCGCCCGACCGTGGCGATAATGGTGTTTCCGCTCCGGTAGACCCCACGCGACACTTCCGTCAGCGGAGCGCTCTGATCGGGGGAGAGAGCCGCGAGATTGGCGCCGCGCGGCGGCACGGTCGTCCGCGTGATGTTCTCGGGCTCAGGGACCTGAACCCGACGCGGCGCCGGCGCGGTGTTGGTAACTGGTGCGGACTGCACCGCTCTCGGGGGATTCGGCGCCGCCACGGGCGCGGGCGTCACCGGAGTCGGAGTGTCCACCACCGGAACGACTCTCTCCGGGACCTGGGGCTGAGCGGCCGGCGCGGCCGGCGCGGCGACCGGCGGTTCCACCGGCACCGGCTCGGGTTCGGGCGGCGGCTCCGGCCGTACGAGTTGACCCCGATTCGGCGTATCCCATTGCCATTGCAACTCTTCTGGCGCCCCCTGCGCCAGCATTGGGCGTCTCTCAACGGCTTCGGCGCTGGCCGACTCGGAGCCCGGCTCCAGCCGCACCTCCGACGCCTGCGGCCGCGCCGTCTCTGGCGCAGCCCTGGCAACCGGGGGCGGAGGATCAAACCCGGTGGACCCGGTCCCCGACGCGGCGGCCGGCCGGTCCGAGGCTCCCCCGGCAGACCCACCGCTTGGGCGAGTCTGCGGCGGAAGCGGATCCAGGACCTGGGACCCGGACCCTTGTTCCGCAGCCGCGGCCGCAGGGTGCCACGCCAGCGGGGCGAGGGTCGCGCCCGTTCCCAAGCACAGCGTCAAGGCAACCGCCGAGGCGACGACCACACCCTGGCTTGGGACCGAGCGTGCTTTTCCGAGGGCGGGTTTCACGATTCACCATCCTCCGGCAGACTCTATTGAGGCCCGAAAAACCCCATCACGCTGGCATGTTACACGAGAGTCCTGTGCTTGTATATGAGAAACGTTAGGCAAATCACTCCTCGATTGGGATTTCGTTTGCCATTTCTGGAGTGATCCCGGTCGGCGATCCTGGATCGGCGCTGCCCCACGCGACATCCTGTTCGTTGGCGGCGGTGCGGATCGCGGGCGGCGCGGAGGACGCGCCATTCCCATTGGCGCCCTGGTAGGTCCGGGGGTCCTCCCCGCCCGTGTACACCGTGACCTTCCATTCCGGCCCGGTGTCCGGCTGCGGCCAGCCCTCGGCGGCACGACGCGCGGCCGCGTCCCGTACCCGCGCCAGTTCGGCCTCCAACTCGGCGGCGCGCCGACGAGCCTCTTCCTCCGCCTCGCGCAAGCGGCGCTCTTCCTCGCTGAGGTCGGATGGCCCCAACACCGTCCGCAGCACCAAGTCGAGCCCGCCGCTGACGCTGCGGTCGCTGACAAGCGGACGGTCGGCCGCGTCCTTGCCGTCGGAGACACCAAGCAGCGACGCCAGCCCGACCGGCGCCTGGCGGTCGCTCAGCGCCCGCAACGCCAGGGACACGATGCCCATCTGCGTCGCCAGATTGATCTTCTCGGCCTCGGCCGCCGTGACCTCAACGGTCACGGTGTCCACGACCTTGGGTTCCTCGTCGTCCTCGTGGAACGTCTGGTCGACAGCCAGCACGCGCACGGACTCGAGGATGGTTTCGGACATGAACCGTGAGACGGGCGTGTCCGCGCCGATGTCTCTTGAGTTGCGCGGCATCGAGTCGCGCACGTCGTGCGTCAGGATGACGTCGACGCGGTCGCCCGGCAGGATGAAGCCGGCCGCGCCGCTGGTGGCATTGACCGGAATGGAAACCGCCCGCATCCCCGGGTTCAAGGCGCCGGCCATGAAGCTGGCGTTGTCGCGCGAGAACACGGCCGTATCCGTGATCGGCTCGCCGGCGGCGATGGTCCGCCGCGTGACCTTGCCGGTCATCTCGCCTTCCAGGCGGGTGCGCTGGTCGAACAGGGCGCTTTCGGACAGGCCCTCGGCCGCGCCGATCACCTTGTAGCTCGGCAGGATGTCCTCCGCCGGCCAGGGCTGCCACCGGAACGCCGAGGCCCGCAGCGGAACGCCGGGCTCGATCACGCGGTCGGCCACCAGAACCTTCTGGCCCGAAAAGACCGGCAGGTCCGGCGTCGCCTCCGCCGCCTGTTGCCGTTGGCTCACAAGATACTGATTGACGAGATACGCCGCGCCGCCCGCCGCGGCCACGGCAATGGTCAGAACCAGCAACAGAACCGTACGCATGGCTCCGGTCTCCTTCCTTGTCGCGCGCGGCGCATCGGGAGTCCGTCAGGACGTCCCCTGCGCGGCGCATCACCGCACAACACCAGCCGTCACGCCGAGCGCCCCGAGCCACCAGATCGCGGCGGTGCCCGTCGCGATGGCCAGGCCGTAGGGCACGCTCTGTCGTTTCTCGGCCGTTTCGGTAAAGAAAGCGGGAACAAACCGTCCATTCGGGACAATTGCCCGCGGCAATAGTCTAACGAGCAGAACAAGCAGTGAGACGACACCGCCAGCCAGCACGACAATCAGAAGAAACGCGGGCAGGCCAGCCGCCGGGATCCACAGACTGATCGCCGTCAACAATTTGACGTCGCCGCCGCCCAGCATTCGGAATGCGAACAACGTCGTGGTGCCAATGAACACCAGGGCGGTCAGCCCGAGTCCGGTTCCCACCGTCGCCAGGGGCAGCGCGCCGATCAGCAGCGCACCCACCGCCAGGACGCCGTACAGGCCGGCAATGGCGATCGAGAATGTGTCGGCGATCCGCAGCATCCAGAGATCCTGGGCCGCAGCCGCGCACACGAGCGCTACAACAAGCGCAGCGCCAACAGACTCCAGGACATCCATTGCCCCCCACCCCTTTCTCAGTTCAGATCGCCGGGTCCGACCCCCGCCAAAGCGGACCCTCTGAATTGGAAACGGCCCGCCCTCGCGGGCGGGCCGTCCCCGAAACTCCTGCCCGGGGTGGCCCCGCGACAGGCGCGGGACCACCGGGCGGGACCGGCCAGCGCCAGGCGCCAGCGCGATGTCGACGTCAACCGCCGCTCATCTTGCCGCCAAGGTCATTGAACATGGTGTCCAGACCGCCACCCAGGGTGGTGGCACCGGCAATCAGGCCAACGGCAACCAGCGTCGCGATCAGGCCGTATTCGATGGCCGTCACACCCTTGTCGTCACCGCGCAGAGCGAACAGGATATTGCGAATGGTGAACATGGTTTCTCCTCCTTCGTATTAGCGCCTTCGCGCGCCAGGGTCTCATGGTCACGACGAAAGATTTCGTCTGAATACTTCAGGGCCGTTCGTTCCTTCGTCCCCACACCCGAGGCCCACCTTCTCCCGACCTCGTGAGTTTCACTTTACGCCGACGGCTTCGCGGTCACTGTGACGGCCATTACACCTGGAGCCGATTTTTTTCGGTGACCGGCAAAAAAACGCATCGAACAGGCTCCAGTCCCAAGAAGCCACACCACACCCATTAATATTGTTATTGACTGAGCGCGCCAGAATGATCAGGAGCTCGTTGCGCGGGGGTTGCAAAACCGCCAAAGAACGAACCAAAATCTAGTATCGTTAACGCGCTCAAACGCCTCGTCTGCGCAGGGCAACGATCATCACTATACAAACTCATGAATAGTCGGTCGGTTCGCATCGAGCGGTTCATGGACCGCGCACGCTCCAGCATGGTTTTTGATGGAACGCCGAGTCATGAGGCGGCGGTCCAACCAGCAACCGCCTTCGCCCCAGTTTCGATCAGCCCCGGCCGCCGTCAGAGCCCGTCCGGAAAGTCTCCGAGGTCGCAATATGTTGTGCGTCGGCCTCAACAACGAACACCGTCCGTGGTACCCATCAGGGCTTTCCGGACAGACACTTAGAGATGGCCCGCGAAGCCCGCGTACGCGTCGTTCAGGTCGACGCCCAGCGTCGTGGCGCCACCGATGACGGCCACGGCGATCAGGGTCGCGATGAAGGCGTACTCGATGGCGGTCACCCCGCGCGAGTCGCGCCGGACGTCATACAGCTTGGCGATCCAGTTCAACATCGTTCGCTCCTTCCGTTTCAGGTCGTCCGCTCCCGGTGCGTCCCTATTGTTGACGCGGATACCGCCAGCGGCCGATCACCTGCTCAACATAGCTGCGGTCCCAGGCCTCGCTATCCCAACTCGCCGAGAATGACGCCGCGCCTTTCCGCGGCTGCTGATTCGCAGGCAAGAGATCGAGGTTCACACGCATCGGCATGGGCGCCGCTGCCCCGACAACCACCGCCTCGGCCATTCCAAGGGCGGGCAGCACGCCGGCCAGGTCGCCGGCATCATCGGGCAACGCGCCCCGCACGTATGTCAGGTCCCGGTCGTTGGAGAGGCGCAGGGCCATCACGGTATTGCACTGGGACAGGATCTCCGGATCGAGTTCGGACGGCCGCTGCGAGATGAGGCCCAGGCCAAGCCCGTACTTCCGCCCTTCCTTGGCGATCCGTCCCAGGGCACGCCGCGTGGCGCCAAACGCGCCGCTCCCGCCGCCCCCGCCCGCCGGCGCGTAGCGGTGCGCTTCCTCGCACACGAACAAAACGGGTACGCTGCGATCCATCGATGCGAACAACTGGAAGTCGAACACCATGCGGCAGAACAGCGAGACGACGACCTCGACCACCTCGCTGGGCACGCCCGACAGGTCGACCAGGGTCAGCGGCGCGCCGTCGGTCGGCATCCGCAACAGCGTGGAGATGACGTCCACCATGGAAATGCGCATCAGCGTGCCGGAGAACATGAACGCGTAGCGCGGATCGCCCATCAGCGTATCCAGGCGGTTGATGAGCCGCAGGTAGGGCCGCACGTTCTCCGCCCGGTTCAGGTTGCCCACCTGGTCGTCCAGCACCTTGCGCAGGTCGCTCAGGCGGTACGGAATCGGCGTGTCGACCGAGATCTCATCCGGTTTGCGGCTGCCGATCGGCGATTTGCGTTTCGCCTCCATCAGCGCGTCGAGCAGAACCATCACTTCGGCCGGCGACTCGTGAACGCGCGCACCCAGAAAAACGGACGCCAGTTCCTCCCCCGTCATCAGCCAGTAGGGCAGACTCATGCCGGCCGGATCGACGATGTGACATTGATCGCCGAACGCCCCCTGGTACTCGGCGTGCGGATCCAGCACGACAATGTGGCCATGCGGAAAATCGGCCAGGATCTTGTGCAGCAGCAGGGCCACCGTGCACGACTTGCCGGCGCCGGTGGTGCCAAGGACCGCGAAGTGCCGCCCCAGCATGTCATCAAGGTGCAAATGGGCGCGCACCTCCGGTGCCCCGTACACCTGCCCAATGGGAATCGTGACCTCAGTCGGTGGCGCGAACACCGCCGCCATGTCACGATCGGTGGCCATGGCGACCGGATCCCCGACGCGCGGATATCGCGTCACACCCCGTCGCACGGTACCAAGCTGACCATCGTCCTGGCGTTCCGCCTCGCCGACGGCCGCGATGTCGAGCGCCACCGGCCCCGCCGCCGGAGCACCGCCGGCTCCGTCCACCGCGCCCACGGTGGCGATGAATCCCAGCACCGCACCGTCGACGGTGTCGATTCGGACCATGCGACCCGGGCGCGCCTCGCGAATACCGCCCTCTCGATCACCATGGGCGGTAAATCGCGATCCCGTCACACGGGTCAGATGTCCAATGGTCTGTCCCACGCCCATCCACCCATCCCCTCCCCAAGACGCTCGGCCGGTGCGACCAGCGGCGGCGCGCCACGCCCCGCCAGCCTGGGCTCAATCGCAGCCCTCGAATGCACCGTCAACAGGGGTCTCGCGCGGCGTTTCGTCCAGGCGCTGTTTCAGTTCCTCGATCATGTGAAGCAAGATGGCGCGCCGCACGACACTCTGTTGCGTCGTGCCCCAGACCTTGGCGAACTGGCGCAGTAGCGCGTGCTCGCGTGCCGGCAGACGGACGCTGACCTGACGGCGACGCGGGCGGGTTCCCGCCTCCGACGTCCCGGCGTTGGACTCGCCCGGACCGTCGGCGCTCTGGCCGTCGGGACCGAACAGGAACACTTCCAGTTCGCCCGTGTCCTCAAGCGTGTCCGGCGCGGACCCATGAGAGGACGCCCCGGTCCGGCCCCCGTCTCCTAGTGCGATCCAGGGCGGCGGCCGCCGCTCCTGCGGGCGTTCCGGTGTCGTCTCCGTGCGGGGGGCCGGCTCCACCTTTGCCGCGCCCGAACGGACCTTCTGCCATGGACGCACTGCAGTCTCTTCCGCCGGAGCGCGGCGCACGATCATGCCAGCGTCGAAAGTTTGGCTGGAACCACCCTGCACTCTGACATCGTCCGCCGCCGGCGCAGCCTCCAGGCGTTTCGATCCGTCGACCGGCGCGGCCCGGAGGCGCGCAAACGGCGTCACAGAGGCACGGTGCGTTTGAGGCTCCGCCTGTGAGGCCGCAGGCCAGCGTGCAGGCTCGGCGTCGTCAGCGCCGTCGCGACGCGCCGGCGTCACATCCTGCTGGCCCAGCGTGCGGGCGAGCGCCTCGAACCGGTTCGGCCGCGTCAGGGGGACGCCCGTCTGCACCGCTGGCGTCGCCTCGCCCTTTCGGGAAAACAGCAGGTCAAGGCCAAAGACCGCGCTCATGGTCACGCCTCCACGCTGCCGCGACGCCCGAAGGCGTGGCGGGCCGCCAGAGCGCCCCGACCCTGGGCGGGCGCGGGCCGCACGCCGCGCGCCGCGTAGGACGGCGCCGGCGCCGCCATCGGCCGCTCCGCGCGCGCCCGGCCCTCATCACCCCCCCGACTGCCCCCCGGCACGGATCTCAAGGCCCAGGGCGCGGGTCCGCCATGCTCGCCGCCGGCCGTGTCGTCCTCCAGGTCTTCCAGGTCATCGTCGTATCCGTTGTCCGGCTCGACCGCACGCAGCGGCCGGAATCCAGGCACCGAAGGACGAGCGCCGGCCGGTGTCGCAGACACCTCCGCGACAGGCCCCGCCGCCAGACCGGCGTCAGGATCGGCGCCCTGCGGCGCGAACTCGCCCATCCCATGCGGCTGCACGTCGTATGGCGCTTCGCGAACGAAGTCCGCGAAGGCGGTCCCCCTGCGAACCACGGTCCGGCCTGGTTGACGCGCGGCACGGTCCAGCCGATCCTTCAGGTAGTCCCACAGAGTACGCATTTCCTCGGCCGAGCGCCCCTCGGGATTGACCTCCATGACGGTGCGGCCGTCGCTCATGCTGGCGGCGTATTCCGTGCGGTTGTTCACGTTCAGGGGAGCCACGGTGCCATGTTGGCTGAGGGCGACAGCGGCGTCCGACGTGATGCGGGCCCGCGCCGAGGCGGCGTTGACCACGAACACGAACGGCCGGTCCAGGCCCTCCACCAGATCGACAGTGGCCCCGGCCGCGCGCAGGTCGTGCGGGCTGGGTCGAACGGGCACCACCACCAGGTCGGCGTTCTCGACCACGCTGCGGATGGCCACCGTGATGGCCGGCGGTGTGTCGATGATCACCAGGCGAATGCCGCGCCGGTCCATCTCCGCCAGGGTCTCCGGCAACTCCGTCAGGGACGAGCGCACGAACAGCGGCGTGCTGGCTTGGCGGGCGTTCCACCACTGGGCCAGACTGCCCTGGGGGTCCGTATCGAGCATGGCCACGGGGCCAAGCCCCATACTGTCCGCCATCACCGCCATGTGGCCGGCCAGGGTCGTCTTGCCCGACCCGCCCTTCTGCGATGCGAAAACGATGACCTGCATGACGCGACGTCCTTCCTGACATGGCGGAGGGAAAGACGGTCGGTGCCCGGCCCTGTTCACCGGGCCCGACTGTCCAGACCGCAGGGTCAGGATAGGCCCGCTTCCGGAACGCCACAGTGACAGCAGTCACAAGGGCCGGACCGCCAAGGGGTTCGCCGGTGTCGCCGGACTCAGGGCGCGCCGCTTGGGCGCGTCGGCCCCCGATACAGCAACCCCGGCTCAGCGCTGGGCGGGGGGGCGAGACCATCGAGCGAGGTCACCAGCGGCCGGACAAGCCCGATCAGGTGCGCCAGCGTCCGCAGGTCGTCGTCGGTCAGGCCGGCCAGGGCGTTGGCCAGTCCCGGCACCCCCCGGGACTCCAGCAGGCGCATCAGCCGATCCAGCGGATCCAACGGCGCCGGATAGGGCGCGACGACAACGGGCTCGTCGGGCGGCAGGGCGGCAGCCTCGCGAGCGTCCCGCAGGGCATCCCTCAGGCCGCCGATCCGGTCCACAAGGCCCAGGTCCACGGCATCGGCGCCCGTAAACACCCGGCCACGCGCCGCCCGATCCAGACGCGCGCCGTCGAGGTCGCGGGCGGCGCCGACACGCGCGGTGAAGTCCGCGTAAATGGCATCAAGACGCTTGTCGAGAGCGCGTTGCGCCGCCAGGGAAAACGGCGTGTTGAGGCTCCACATGGCGGCGTTGCGGCCCTCCGCCAGCCGCGCCCAATCAACGCCAATGTCGTCCCACAACTCGCGCGCCACCGGCTTGCCCGCGGCGACGCCGATCGAGCCTGTGATGGTACCGGCCGACGCCAGAATGCGGTCGCCCTCCAGGGCGATGAAATAGCCGCCGGAGGCCACGGTGTTGCCCATCGAAACAATGACCGGCGTCCCGCGTTCCCGGGCATGGGCCACGGCCCGCCGTGCGGTGTCGGCGGCCACGTAGTCGCCGCCCGGAGAGTCCAGCCGCAGGACGATGGCCGCGACACGCTCATCCTCCACCGCTGACCGCACGGCGGCGGCCAGATCGTCGGCCCGCAGCGCCGTGCCCCCGCCAAAGCCCGGGCCGTCCTCGCCGCCGCCAGGCAGAACCATGCCGATCCCATGCACAAGGGCGATTCGCCGCGCGTTTTCAGACTCCGGATCGTCGCGCCGCGCCATGTAGTCGGCCACGGAGAGACGCGGATGGTCCCCCACCGCCTCGGCCAGAGCTTCACGGAATTCGTCGATATAGCCGGCCGTGTCCACCAGACCCGCATCGACCGCCTCGTCGACGAGAAGGGGCGCCCGGTCGATCGCGCTGCCCAGATCCTCAAGCGACAGTTCGCGCGCGGCCGAGATGCCGGCCTGAATCTGGTCGAACCACGACACCACCAGGCGGCCCATGTTTTCCGCCACCGGGGCCGGAATGGACTCCTCCGACAGCGCGGCCAGAACCCCCTTGTACTCGTGCCGCGCCGAGGATTCGAAGGTCACACCCAGGGTCGAAAGGGCCTCGGCCGCGAACGGCAATTCCATGGCCACGCCCGTCAGCCCCACCTCGCCCGACGGCTGCATCCAGATCTCGCCGAACGCCGAGGCCAGGTAATAGGCCAGCGTCCCGCCGCCGGCCGCCGGCATGGTATCGGCGAAGACATAGGTGGGCTTGCCATTGGCACGAAAGGCGTGCACGGCCTCGCGCACCTCTTGCGCTTGCGCGATCCCCATCGCGGGCGAGCGCACGCGTGCCACCAACCCCTTCACGCGGTCATCGGCGGCGGCGCGCTCCAACCCATCAAGCAGCGTGCGGAGCGTCATCCCGTCGCCGCCCTCGCCCGGCAACCAGGAGATCGGTTCGTCGCCCTCGGCAATGTCTTGATCAAGATCGACCATTAGAATCATGCCGTCCGGCAGCGGATCGGGCTTCTGGACCAGACGCGGCACAATCAGGGCCGCCGCGCCGACCATGATTACCGCAAACACACCGACAACCGCCAGCAGCCAGACGATCATCTTGCCCAGGAAACGAAACATGCCGGAAGAGCTCCCTTGGTGGGGCGCGGTCCCGTCGCGCCGGCTCAACGGTCCATGGCGTGGTAGTCGGCGTTGGGGATCATATCCGTACCGTGCGCCATACGGTTGGTGTAGTTGAAGAACGCCGCAACGTCGCAGATGTCGAAGAGGTCGTCCTCCGAGAAGCCGACATCACGCAGACGCTGACGATCGGCCTCACCGATGTCCTGCGGCGCCAGCGTCAGCGCCCAGGCGAAGTCCAGCATGGCCCGCTGGCGCGGCGGCAACTCGGCCACACGATAGTTCATCACCATCATCTCGCCAAGCTGCGGGTCCCCGGAGAGCGCCCGCACCGCCTGCCCGTGCGCCACGAGGCAATAGTAGCAGTGGTTGGCGCAACTCACCACCACCGCGATCATTTCCCGCTCCAGCTTGGACAGGCCGGACTCGCCCAGCATCAGCGTGTTGTAGAACTGGGAAAAGGCCCGCAGCTTGGCCGGATTGCCCGTATAGGCGCGCAAGACGTTGGGGACAAGGCCCAGCTTTTCCGTGCACTTGTCGAAATAGGCTTGCAGGTCGGGCTCACCGGCGCAGCGGTCGGGGATATCCAGGCGGGTGACGTGCTCGGGCTGGGGCATCGGTGAGACTCCTGAATTGGCGGTGTGTCAATGAGATCCGTCAATGGACGGGCGCAGTGTAGACGCAGTTGTCGCCGCCGCCAAATCCGCGTCCATCGCCCAACGCCCAGCGCCCAACGCCGCGCCCCAAAACACCCCGTTGCACCGACACAGCCGATGGGCTACTGTCCGTCTCCCTCGCGGTAGGACCCGACGCCGGTCCTCTTGCCGCCGATGCGCCCGTAGCTCAGCTGGATAGAGCGTCGGCCTCCGGAGCCGAAGGTCAGAGGTTCGAATCCTCTCGGGCGCGCCA
>NZ_CAKZOT010000043.1 GCF_937138205.1 uncultured Rhodospira sp.
ATCGATTCAGAACTTTCGCGCGTTGTCACGCCCTAATTCACCCGATTGCCCTGCCCCGCCCGCACTCGACCCGCGCCTGCCGATGCTCTATATGACCATGGAGATGGTCAGGAGGATGGGTATGGGCGCGATCACTCTGGCGGATGCCAAGGCACATCTGAGCGCACTGATCGACCGCGTCGAGGCGGGCGAGTCCATCGACATCACCCGGCGTGGCAAGCCGGTGGCTCGACTGACGGCCGCGGCGAACCCACGCCAGCCGATTGATGCCGCCAGGCTTCGGGCCGTGACGGCGACGCTGCCGCCGCAGGCCGAAGCCTCCGCCGATCTGGTGCGGTCGATGCGGGACGGCGATCGGGCGTGATGTTGTGGGGGTGGCGTCCGAGCGGTGGGCGCCAGCCGGCTCGTCGACCCGCGCGACCGTTGGCGGTGACCTGGGACCATGGTGTCCCTACGACCCCAGCCCGTACCGCTCCATCACCTCGTATTGCGCACCGTCGCGGGTCAGGTGGCTCTGGTAGAGCACGACCTCCTCGGCGGTGAAGGGCGGAAAGGCGCGCGCGTTGTGGGCGCCGATGAACCCCTCCAGCCGCGCCCGGTCGGGGTTCTTCAGCCGCGCCAGCGTGACGTGCGGCAGGAACTTGCGCGTCTCCTTCGGGAAGCCGGCGCGCATCACGGCGCCCTCCACCGCCTCGTGCAGGCGCACCAGGGCCGGGTCCTTATCCGCCCCCACCCACACTGCGTGCACCCGCCTGCCCTGGCCGAAGGTGCCGATGCCCTGCAGCCGCACCGGCGCCGGCGGCGCGCGCAGGCTGGCCAGTTCGGCGTCCAGGTCCTCGGCCTCGGCCCGGTTCACGTCGCCGATGAAGCGCAGCGTCAGATGCAGGTTGTCGGCCTCCACCCAGCGCGCGCCGGGCAGACCGATGGCCAGCGCCGCCAGTTCGGCGCGCAGGGGCTCTGGGGGCTCTAGTCCGATGAACAGCCGCATGGGTCGGCCTTGTGCAGAAGCTCTTCGACCTTTGGCAGGATATTGTCCACCATCACCGCCACGCCCTCGGCCGTGGGATGGATTCCGTCCGCTTGGTTGAGCGCCGGGTCGGCCGCCACGCCCTCCAGGAAGAACGGGTAGAACAGAACCGCCGTGCGTTCGGCGACCTCGGGGAAGACGGCGTTGAAGGCCTCGCCGTAGTCGCGCCCCAGGTTGGGCGGCGCCTTCATGCCGGCGATCAGCACCTGGATTTCCTCTGATTTCAGGCGGCGGACGATGGCCGTCAGGTTCTCGCGCGTCTGCTCGGGGTCGAGCCCGCGCAGGCCGTCGTTGCCGCCCAGAGCAACGATGGCGGCGTCGGGCTCCTCGGCCAGCACCCAGTCCAGCCGCGCCAGCCCGCCGGCCGTGGTGTCGCCGGAAGCCCCGGCGTTGAGCACCGTGACGGCGTGGCCCGCCTCCCGCAACGCGGCTTCCAACTGCACCGGAAACGCCTTGTCCTGGGGCAGGTTGTAGCCGGCGGTCAGGCTGTCGCCCAGCACCAGCAGGCGCGGATCCTCGGCCCAGGCCGGGGCGGGTGCGACCAGCGCGAGTGCCAGCGCCGCCGGGAGCGCTTTGAACCAGCGGGACCGATGCCCATATGCGGGCCGTGTCCTCCAAAACCAAAGGCGTGCCAAGCTCATGACGGACTCCCAGACGGCCCCGCCGATCCTCCGCCTGCGCGGCCTCGACCTGACCCTGACGGGTCCGGCCGGCGCGGTCAACATCCTGCGCGGCGTCGACCTGGACGTGCCCCAGGGGCAGGCCGTGGGCCTCGTGGGGCCGTCCGGCGCCGGCAAATCCAGCCTGCTGATGGTCGTCGCCGGCCTGCAACGGCCGACGGCGGGCACGGCGCAGGTCGCCGGCCACGACCTGAACGCGCTGGACGAGGACGCCCTGGCCCGCTTTCGTCGCGATCATGTGGGGGTTGTCTTCCAGGGCTTCCACCTCATCCCCACCATGACGGCCGAGGAGAACGTGGCCGTGCCGCTGGAGTTCGCCGGCCGCCGCGATGCCTTTGACGTCGCAAGGGCGCAGTTGGAGGCCGTCGGGCTGGGCCACCGCCTGGGGCACTACCCGGGCCAGCTCTCCGGCGGCGAGCAGCAACGGGTGGCCCTGGCCCGCGCCTTCGCGCCCGGTCCGCGCCTTCTGCTGGCCGACGAACCCACCGGCAACCTGGACGGGGAGACCGGCCGGCTGGTCATGGACCTGCTGTTCCGCCGGCACGACGAGCAGAAGACGACGCTGATGCTCATCACCCACGATCTGGCGCTGGCCGGGCGCTGCGACCGCATCGTGCGCATCGCCGACGGCCGCATCGCCGAGGACCGCTCGGCCCGCGAGGCGGCGGCGTGAGGGCATGACCCGAGAGACGTTTGCCATTTGGCCCAAAGGGCGCCGCGCCCGGCATGGCGCTTTGCACCGCTGTTTTCGCGAAAACCCTCTTGCGGTACTCCGATTTCCCTCCAATTATTAGCCTTGTCCGCGCTGCCTGTCAGGGCGCTCTTGTGCTGGAAGACACATCATGACCAAGACTCGCGTTCAGTTCGACCTTTCGCCCGAGCGGCTGTCGGAACTCGATCACCTCATGGAGGTGTGCGGCTTCGACACCCGCAAGGAGTTGTTCAACAACGCCCTGTCGTTCTTCGAGGCGGTGGTCGAGGAGGCCCGCAAAGGCAACGACATCGCCGCCGTCAACGAGGACGCCAAGACCTACAGCAAGCTCGTCCTGCCAGCGCTGGTCCGGGTGGCGCGCACCGGGCAGCGGGAGCGAGTATCGTCGGGGGAGGACCGGGTCGTCGCGCACGGGTGACGGGCAAGAAAGGGCTTGCCCGACTCCCCCGCGCCATGCAGGCTCACGCCTCCGAAGACACCAAAAACAGGCGGGCCGGATGTTCCCCAACCTGTTGCGCCCGACCCGGCCGACCGAGGTGGTGCCCAAGGACTTCATCGACCTGGAGCGCATCCGGGTGCTGGAGGACCACAAGACACGCCACCAGACCATCCGGCTGGCCTTCATCCTTGGCCTCGTCAACGCGGTCGTCGGCCTGGGGTTCGGAGGCATCGGCTTGGCCCTAGTGGCGTTGGCCGGAGATGCCGCCTCCAGCATCATCACGTTTGGTGATGTTTCCGTGGAAACCGCGAGTGTTGGCGTCGGCTGCGTTGTGATTGGCGCCGGGGCGTTCGTGGTGTCGCTGCGGTCGGTCCTGGCGGTCTTGAAGGTCGCGTCAAACGGAGATGCCCCGCCGGGGATCGACCGCTCCCAGCCGGACGATGCCTGATCAACCGTCTTGGCCTGCTGGATGGCCCAGCCGGCCCTACAGGACCCGGTGGCGCGCCCCCACATCGAAGGTTCATCTCCATCCTGTCCGCTGCGTCGCGGTGACTCGCCCATGCCCCACGCCATTCCCCTCTCCCTCCGGCTGGCCCTGCGCGAGATGCGCGGCGGCCTGTCGGGCTTTCGCGTTCTGGTCGCCTGTCTGGCCTTGGGCGTGTTCGCCATGGCCGCCGCCGGGTCCATGACCCGAGCCATCCACGCCGGTCTGGAGGCCGACGCCCAGGCGCTGCTGGGCGGTGATCTGGAGGTGGAGCGGCGCTACCAGCCGCCGAACGCCGAGCAGATGGCCCTGATGCGGGAGATCGCCACGGTCGCCCGCACCGTCGACATGCGGGCCATGGCCATCGTCCCCGACGAGGAAGGCGGGCGGGCGCTGGTCGAGCTGAAGGCGGTGGACGACGCCTATCCCCTCTACGGGACAATGGACCTGACCGGCGGCGGGTCCCTGGTCGACGCGCTGGCGCGGCGCGATGGCACCTGGGGCGCGGTGGCGGATCCGAACCTGTTGTCCCGCCTGGGGCTGTCGGTGGGCGATCGCGTCCGGGTCGGCGACGCGACCGTTGTCCTGCGCGACACCATCGCCCGCGAGCCGGACCGGGTGGCGAGCCTCTTTTCTCTCGGCCCGCGCCTGATGATCCACCACGAGGCGCTGCCGGCCACCGGTTTGATCCAGCCGGGTAGTCTGGTGACCCATGACACGATGCTGCGCGCCGACAAGGGTGTGCCGCCCGAGGCGATCCGCGCCCGCCTGACCGAGGCGTTCCCCGAGGCCGGTTGGCGTCTGCGCGGCACCGACCAAGCGGCGCCCGGCCTGACGGTGTTCCTGGAGAACCTGACGCTCTACCTGACCCTGGTGGGGCTGACGGCGCTGCTGGTGGGCGGCATCGGCGTGGCCAACGCCACCCGGGCGTATCTTCAGGGGCGGCTGACCACCATCGCCACGCTGAAGTGCCTGGGGGCGCCGGCCGGCGTGATCTTCCGTGTCTACCTGATCCAGATCAGCGGGCTGGCCCTGCTGGGCGTGGCCATCGGGCTGGCCGCCGGGATCGCCGCGCCGTTCGTGGCCGAGGCGCTGTTCGGGGCGTGGCTGCCGGTGCGGGCGCGGGTGGCGGTCTATCCCGAACCGGCGATGCTGGCGCTGGTGAGCGGCGCGCTGGTGGCGCTGGTCTTCGCCGTCTGGCCGCTGGCGCGGGCGCGCGACATCCCGGCGTTGGCGATCTTTCAGGGCGCGCTGGCGGCGGCCGGCCGCTGGCCCCGGCGGCGTTATCTGGCGCTGCTGGTGGCGGCGCTGGCGGCGCTGGTGGCGGTGACCGTGCTGGGCGCCGAGGACCGCCGCTTCGCCGCCGTGTTCGTGGCCGGCGCGGCCGGGGCGCTGGGGCTGTTCGGGCTGGCGGCATTGGGCGTGCGCCTGCTGGCCCGCCGCTCGGCGCGGCTGGCCCGTGGCCGGCCGGGCCTGCGGCTGGCGCTGGCCAACCTGCACCGGCCGGGATCGGCCACCGCCTCGGTTGTGCTGTCGCTGGGGCTGGGGCTGTCGGTGCTGGTGATCGTCGCCCTGATCCAGGGCAACCTGGCGCGCCAGATCGACGACCGCCTGCCGCGCGAGGCCCCGTCGTACTTCTTCATCGACATCCAGCCGCACCAGTTGGAGGGCTTCAAGGCCGTGCTGGCGGAGGCCGAGGGGGTTGGTCGCACGCAGTTCGCCGACATGGTGCGCGGGCGGATTACGCGCCTTGACGGGGTGCCGGCGGCCGAGGCGGAGGTGCATCCGGACGCCCGCTGGGCGCTGCGCGGCGACCGGGGTTTCACCACCGGGGACGCGCCGCCCGAGAACGCGACCATCGTTCGGGGCGACTGGTGGCCGGCGGGCTACGACGGGCCGCCGCTGTTCTCGCTGCCCGAGGATCTGGCCGACGGCTTCGGCCTGGAGATCGGCGAGACGCTGACGGTCAACATCCTCGGCCGCGAGATCACCGGCGAACTGGCCAACACGCGCAAGGTCGACTGGGGCTCGCTGCGCATCAACTTCACCTTCATGGTGTCGCCGAACGCCCTGGCCGGGGCGCCGCGCACCTGGATCGCCACCGTGCGGGTGGACGACGCCCACGAGGCGGCGCTGGAGCGCGCGGTGACCGACGCCTACCCCAACGTCTCGGCCATTCGCGTCAAGAGCGCCCTGCAAAGCGTGCGCGGGATTCTGGAGACGGCGGCCCGGGCCATCACGGCGGCGGCGGCGGTGACCCTGGTGGCCGGGGCGCTGGTGCTGGCCGGGGCCTTCGCCGCCGGGCACGCGCGGCGGGTTTATGAATCGGTGGTGCTGAAGGTGGTGGGGGCGACGCGCGGGGCGTTGCTGCGCGGGTATCTGCTGGAATACGGCCTGCTCGGACTGGCCACGGGGCTGATCGCCGCCGGGGTCGGCACCGCCGGGGCCTGGGCCGTGGTGGTGTTCGTCATGCGGGGCGCGTGGGTGTTCCTGCCGGATGTGGTGCTGGCGACCCTGGTGGCCTGCGTGCTGCTGACGCTGGCGGCGGGGTATGTGGGCACCTGGCGGGCGCTGAGTGCGTCGGCCGCGCCACACCTGCGCAATGAGTGAGCCGGACGGCCCGTGCCGCTTGCTGAGAGCCGCACCACTTGGTAAGCGGGGGTATGAGTTGGCTCTTTTTCATCGACGAGAGCGGTCACGATCATAAAACGACACCCCTTGAGGTCAGGGGTGGCGTGGCTCTGCACATCAGCAAGCTTTGGAGCTTCATCCAGGGATGGCAGCGCCTTGAGCGGGATGCTTTTGGGGTTGATCTGCGAACCGTCGGCAAGGAAGCGAAAGGGCACAAACTTCTCGACAAGGATCGAATTCGCTGGAGCAGGCAAACGCCGCCGATGCCGGCCGCCGAACGCCGGAAACACGCCCAACAATTCCTGCAAAAAGGGCAAAACAAAGAAAGACCGACGAGCAGTGAGTTCGCCGCCTATGGGCAAGCTTGCATTGAGATGGCTCGCGGGGTTTTTGATCTGCTCCTTAGTCACGAAGCAAAGGTGTTTGCGTCTGCGATTCGGAGAGGCGTCAAGCCGCCTAGAAACCTTGAATATGCGGACTACCTGCGCAAAGACCACGTCTTCCTATTTGAGCGTTTTTATTATTTTCTTGAAAATAAAAAAGACCATGGCCTTATTGTAATGGATGAGACAGAAAAGAAACTCGACAAGAAATTCGTTTCTCGGATGGAGGCTTATTTCACGCGAACTGCGACAGGTCGCAACAGGACTTACTGGATTGTTCCCGCTCCCCTCTTTGTATCCTCTGACATGACATATGCCGTTCAAGCGGCCGATATCTGTCTTTATACGATTAACTGGGGATTCCGCGTCCCCTTGTGGGGGGATTTGAAGCAACGCGATGATATTGCCTCGGAGTTTGGGCCAAAACTGCGACGCCTACAGTGGGAAGGCGACGGATTTCGGAACGGGCAGACCTTTCGGTCATACGGCATCGTCTTCGTACCGGACCCTTTCGAAAGCCGCTCCTGAAACGAAAAAGGAGGCAATGCTCCCACCGATCACCACGCAGGGCTTTCAGCAGGACCGAGCCTCCAATTCCTAAGTGGCACAGTGCCTGCCCGGCGTCAAGCGTGGCTCTGTGTTCGAATGTCGCGTCCACAGTGGTTCGGCTGTGGCGCCCCCGGTCCTGGCCAGCGCATTGGGCTCATTCCTTTCGGCACAGCATCCGCCCCGTTGCCATCACGCGCCCAAGGGATTATAAGGCGCGCGCCCGGGCGGGAGCCGTTTCCGTCCGTCGGGTGCGATCGCGCGCCGCACAGTCCACCCCGGTCCGCCTCACCGCCCTCAGACACAGCAGGAAACCCCGATGGCCATCGAACGCACGCTTTCGATCATCAAGCCCGACGCCACCCGCCGCAACCTGACCGGCGCCATCAACGCCCGCTTCGAGGAGCGCGGCCTGCGCATCGTCGCGCAGCGGCGCGTCCGCCTTACCCAGGAGCAGGCGGAGGGCTTCTACGCCGTCCACAAGGAGCGCTCGTTCTTCGGCTCCCTGGTGGGCTTCATGTGCTCCGGCCCCGTGGTGGTGCAGGTGCTGGAAGGCGAGAACGCCGTTGCCCTGAACCGCGAGATCATGGGCGCGACCAACCCGGCCAACGCCGACGCCGGCACCATCCGCAAGGACTTCGCCGAGTCGATCGAGGCCAACTCGGTGCATGGCTCCGATTCGCCGGAGAACGCGGCCAAGGAAATCGCCTACTTCTTCGCCGAGGTCGACATTGTCGGCTGACAGCCGCGGTCATTGACACCCGACATCGTGGCCATGGCCACCCCGTGTTCCACGAACAGCCGACCGGCGGATGAGACGGCCTCACCCGCCGGTTGTGTCTTTGCGGGCAGAAAGCCCAGCACGCGATTTCCTCATGAGCAAGTGGAAAACCGGCATGGGCCACACCCGCGTCATCATTGACGTCAAGGCCGGCAAGACTGACGACGACACGACCTTCACATTTTACCAAGGCACCCTTCCGGCTGTCATCCCGGTGAAAAAACGGAAAAGCTCAAGGATATAAAATTCGGGGACCTGTCAGAAAAGAAGCCGAGGCGCTGGAAATTCGACCAGTTCAAAGAGGAGCCCGCCCGTGACACCGATCCGCGCCATCGCCGCCGCGCTGCCGTTTCTCTGGCTGCTGGGGGTCGGCTGCGACAGGCTGAACGCGGCCGACATCATTCCCTGTCTCGAGGAGGCCTACGGACGGGACGCTGTCGTGCGCCTTGATGATCGGAACGCGCGGGTGTTCCTGGTCTGGCCCGCAGAGCGGAACCTCGACACGACAGGTGTGCTGGCCTTCGTTCACGATGCCGACACCTGCTTTCGGCCGCATCCCGACTGGGCGGAGACCTACAGCGTCAGCCTGTTCTCCGCCCGGCGGTTCGCCGGATACAAGACGGAGCCGGATATCCTGCCGCTGGTGAAAGACGGCACCTGGATACCGGCCTACCTCGCCGAGTTCGACCGGGGTTCGCGGACCCTGACCTTTCACCCCGCGCGTGGCGCCCGAACGGTGGACGTGTCTCGCAGGCTCGCGGACTGGTGACGAAAGCTGGACGGCCCGCGCCGTCCTACCCCTGCGTCAGGGTGTGCCACATCCCCTTGCGCTCGTCCGGCTCGAACGGCAGCGGGCGGCAGGTCTCGATGGCCCTGGCGCCCAGGCGCATGGCGCGGATGCCGGAGATCGAGCCCTCGGCGAAGCGCGCCGAGATCTTCTCGGCCAGCCCACCGCCCAGGGTGTTGGCGACGATGTCGCCGGTGGGATCGGCGGCCACGGCGATGGCCGCGCTGACCACGACCTGCTTGGTCAGGACCAGGGTGGCCATGCCGCTCGGCCGCAGGCCGTAGACCTCGGCGATCCGGCGCACCATGACGGTGCTGCGCCACAGCACGATCGCCACGTCCAGCGCCGGGTGCGGCGCCACCGCCGTTGCCCCCATCACCGCCAGCGAGTTGGCGCGCACGACGCGGCGCGCCTCCTGGTCCAGGGGGGCCAGCACGGCGCTTCGGAACTGCTTCATGATCGCGTCGTTCTCGGTCAGGCCCTGGGTGCGCTGGCCGAACGCCTTCACCAGCTCCGGCCGGCGCGCGCCCACCATCGACAGCATCGGCTGCAGGGTGCGGCGCAGGCGGGCGGCGGAATCGTGCTGCAGCGATTGCGCCAACGCCGCGCGGAAGCGGCCGACCTCGCCCAGCCGGCGGATGGCGCGCAGTTCGATCATCGTGGCGGAGATCAGCGCGGTGGCGAAGGCGACGACCAGGGCCGTCAGCGCGGCGCCGCCGATCCAGTCGCCGGACCAGATGTCCACCAGGGCGCGACCGGTGTCGTACAGCAGGAACGCGGCGGCCGTGATCACGAACAGCCACACGACGCGGCCCCAGCGCGAGGGGCGCTCCGGCGGTGGCGCGGCGACCTCGTCGGCGGACGTCGCCGCCACCGGGGCCGACGACCCGGCGTCGCGCGCCTGTTGCGTCGTCTCGAACGCCGCCGTGGAGGCCTCGGCCTCGGCCGCCAGGCGGGGATCGGGGCGGGAGGGTTCGCGCGGTGCCACCAGGGCCGGGTCGATCACGCCCGGCTGGCGGGGTGGCGGCTCGGCCTTCTGGGATCCCTGGCGCGGCGCGCCCTTGAGCGGCGGACGGCGGTCGTTCATCGCAGGTCCTCCCCGATCAGGAAGTTCATGATCTCCGGCATCCTGAGGGTGGGAAAGCCGCCGTGGCGCCAGCCCGGGTCCGGACGCGGCTGGAAGTCCCAATAGCGATAGTTCAACGCGGCCCAGTCGGGCGGGAAGTCCAGCGGGATGGCGCCGGGCTCCAGCGGCGTGTCCTCGGTGTCGCCGGGGCGGCGGCCGAGCAGGATCTCGCGGCCGTTGTCGCTGCGCCGGGTGTCGCGCGTGGCCCGCACGGCGGCCAGGGACGAGACGTCGATATCGGCGGCGGTCTTGATGGCGTTCTTCTCGTCCAGCACGTGCAACATGCGCCGCGTCAGGTTTTCCAGGTGCAGGCGGTCGCCCCGGATGACGTGGTCGGCCTTGGTGGCGGCGAACAGCACGCGCGAGATGCGCCGGCCCATCAGCCAGCCCAGCAGGCTGTTCTTGCCGTGGCGGAAGCTCTCCAGGATGTTGGCCAGGGCCTCGCTCATGTCGTCGAAGGCTTCCTGGCCGTCGTTGAGGGCGGTCAGCGTGTCCACCAGCACGATCTGGCGGTCCAGGCCGGCGAAATGCTTGCGGAAGAAGGCCCGCACGACCTTCGTCTGGTAGTCCTGGAACTTGGCCCGAAAGGCCGTGTGCAGGCTGCCCGGCGGCGCCTTGGTGCCCAGGTTGGGCAGCGGGCAGAAGCGCAGCACCGACGCACCCTTCAGGTCCGCCGGATGCAGGAACCGGCCCGGCTGCAGGTAGCGCAGGCGCGCCTCGGAGCAGGCGCGCAGATAGTCGGTGTACAGCGCTGCCGCCTGCTCGGCCCATTCCTCGTCGTGGTCGGCGCCGGGAGCGCGGGCACTGACGAAGGCCAGCCAATCGCGCGCCAGCTCGGCGCGGCTGCCGCGCGTCGCCTGGGCGACCATGGCCGCCGACCAAGCCTCGAAGTCCTGGCCCAGCATGGGCAGGTCGACCAGCCACTCGCCGGGATAGTCGACGATCTCAAGCTGTAGGGTGGCGTCGGTCATGCCGAACTGGGCCGCCGCGTTGGCGCCCAGGCCCTCCGCCCGCTTGAACCGGATGTCGACGCGGATGCGCGAGATGCCGCGTGTCGGCTCCGGCCACTGCGGCGACTCGCCGGTCAGGGCATCGACGGCCCTGCGGTAGGGAAACTCGGGCACGGTCGCGTTGGCGTCGTGGCGCAGCATGGCGCCCACCAGCCGCCCCTCGTCGAACGGGTCGAAGCCGCGCAACGGGCTTTCCTCGGCCGTCGGATCGGCGCGCAGCAGGTTGTGCAGCAGGGATGTCACGAACACGGTCTTGCCGGCCCGCGACAGCCCGGTCACGCCGAGATAGATGCGTCGCGCCAGCAGGTCTTGCAGGGTCTTCAAGGGTCCGTTCCTTTTGGTTCGATGCGCCCGCCGGTCCCGAACCCGCGCGAGCCGCGCGGGAGTCTAGGTCCAGCGCCGAGCAGGGTCCAAACAAATCAGAGTCCGCGCCACCGTGGCGACGATTTGCGCACCGGGAACGCGCCACACCAATGCAAGGTTGCCATGTTTGTCACGCGACGGTCTTCGACGCGATCGCGCCCGGCGGCGCCCCAGGCCTCCCGGCACCCTGCATCGCGTTTCTTAACTGTCTGATTTTCTGATACGAATGGTCAGGTTGGGCATCATCGATCGGTGAGGTTGTGTTGCCATGACGTCCCGTGTCATGGTATTGGCTGGATCAGGAAACGCGGAAGGCGTTGGGTGCCTTTTCGGGCTTCAGATCCGGTCGATTGCGACTCGAGGCGGGTGAAATGGTCCTGCTGTGTGGCCCGAGGCAGACAGCCCCGCGATGCGGCGGTTGAGAAGGTGACATTGGCCTGAGCCCCGGGCTTCATTCGCCACAAAAATGCCGGAGCGAAGGGATGCGTCTCAGGTGGCCTCAGAGGCCCGACCGGAAGCTCGGCAGACTTGTCGCGATTTTTTTTGTCATCCTTGCGACCGTGGCGTCGGGATCCGGCCGCGCGGAAAGGGCACACATGATCAATGGCGAGACGGATATGGACGTTGTTTCCATTCAAGGCGGAGTTACCTTCAATGGTCTCCCTTTGAAAGACGGTGCGTCACTAGAGACCGGTGGTGATATAGAAACCGTACAGGACGCGTCCGAAGTTCTGGCCCGCGTCGGCCAGGAGGGGTATTTCCTTGTTCGCGACGGTTCAACAACGCTTCGGCTTGGCGCGGATGCTGACGCGGACATTGGCGGGCTTCCGATGGACTTCGCCACCCCCGGCGTCAGCAACAGCTTCTACTTCAATGTCAATAGTGGTGTTCTTGTGGTGGCAATTTCAAGGCCACAGCAGAAAAGAAAACGGGACTTCCTCATTTCGACATTGGATGCCGAGATTGTCCTCGGATCGGGCGGCGTCTTCATTCATGTCAAAGATAACAGCACCTACATATATAGCCAGACATCCGCGGCGGCTCTCAGGGCTCCCTTACAGGCCGCCCAGAACACAGGGTGGGCCTCCGAGTTGACGCCGGGATCATTCGTACGCATTGTGGATGGGGCAATCGATGAAAGCTACACGCCCACGGCGGAAGATGTCACGTCGGCAAGGGACTTGGTAGAGCGCATTGAAGGGAGACTCGAGCGCTAATCAAAAAAATTCATGCCTCTCTGTGGATTGACTTGACCCCAGTGAAGCTGACCAAGCCGCCCATTTGTGTTTTGAATTTTGTGCCCGGGTAAGTGCCTGTTTTTTTGTCTCCCCCTCGAAACCCCTGACCCCATGGGTCGCACACTGCCGCAATGCTCCCCCATTGATCGACGTCGTTCGCGTCTCCAGCCGCTCGCCCAATCACAACGAAAGCATGATCCCCGCCGGTTAGCGACATCCAGTCGATAGGCCTGACCCCCTTATCGTATAAATAAATAAAGGCGACTGCAGAAAATTCGCCGCAGTTTCCGCAGCTATTTTTCGCGGCAGTCTCTGCCATGAACCTGATTCTTTGGAGCATACCTGTTGTTGAGCCTCGCAAAAAAACCTGTATTTTCGGGCGGACCACATCATATACACATTTATCCACCTCGGTCTTCAACGGTTCGCATCTTCTTGCGGATCGTCCGAACCGTCCGACACAGTGTTCCCAACTGCGGGCAGCCGAGCTATATTGGTCCCAGTTCGCGCCATCCATCTTTTTTGTTTTCAAGACATGCGTACATGCCGCTTGTGACCATTTCAGCGCCTCAGGTAGCCGTTTGACCTGTAAAGGCATTGGACCCTCCAAAACGGGACTCGAAAACGATCCAAACAGTCAAAGCGAGGGCAGATCCTGTTCGTGCGCATCACGCATGGGGTGCGGCCAAAACAGGCCGATGCCCCGACGCTATTAAACCATAAGGATTTCAAGTGGGCGCGTCAATAATTCTTGAGAGAGTCGCCGCGCTGACACACGAAATGAGGGTCAATTGCTCGCGTCAAGAATGCGTGATGGCGGCGCAAGGTTCGACCTGATGGCGGTGCGGCGTTACGCGCCAGGCCAAAACCTGACGAACCCCGCCGGGTCGGGGCGGGACTTGCGCCGACCGTCGGCCTCCGGGGCGCGCGTGCCGACATGGACGAAGCCGACGATGTGATCGGTGGCCTCCAGGCCCAGTTCGGCCTTGACGCGGGCGCTGTAGGCCGGCTTGCCCGTGACCCAGACGGCGCCGTAGCCCATGTCGTGGAAACACGCCTGGATGACGTAGGCGCACAGGCCGCCGCTGACCACCTGCTCGACCTCGGGCACCTTGGGGTGGGCGCGGGGCGAGACCGTGACCACCAGCAGCAGCGGCGAGCGCAAGGGTCCGTCGCGGCGCTTGGCGATCTCCTCCTCGGGAGCATCGGGGGTTTCGGCCAGCAGGTCGGCGACGAAGGCCTCGCTCAGGCGGCGCTGCCCGGGCTCGCGCACCACGAGGAACCGCCACGGGCGGATGGCGCCGTGTTCCGGCACGGCCACCGCCGCGCGCAGCACCTCGGCCAGTTCGTCGTCGGTGGGGCCGGGGTGCGTCAGGTCCTTCGCCGAGGTGGATTCGCGGCGTTGCAGGCGTTCGACAAGCGTGGTCATGGCGGACGGATCCCAAACGGCAGGGGAGCGGGTGTCGGTGCCCCAGACCATCAAGCCTTTGCCGCCGTCGTGTCCAGGGCGCCGTGCCCAAGGGCGCCCTACGCCGCCTCTTTCTGCGAGACCTTGTGCGACTGGATGACGCCTTCCAGGTCCGCGGCGATCCGCGCCAGCTCGTTGATCGAGGTCTGGACGTTGGCCATCGCGGCGGTGTTGGTCTGAACGGAGTCGCTGATCTGCTGAATGCCGGACGCCATGTCCTGGACGGTGGTCGAGGCTTGGTGAATGCTCTCGGCCGAGCCGCTGCTGCCCTGGCTGGCCTGGGACAGGTTGGTGGCCACCTCGGTGATGACTGACTTCTGCTGCGAGACCATGGAACTGATGTCGTTCACGGCGTTGGAGACCGTGGCGATGATGCCGTTGACGGTGTCGATCGCCGCCACCGCCTTGTCGCTAATGGCCTGCATTCCGCTGATTTGAGCGACGATCTGGTCCGCCGAGGTGGCGCTTTGATTGGCCAGGGTCTTGACCTCGCCGGCGACCACCGCGAAGCCCTTGCCGGCGTCTCCGGCGCGCGCCGCCTCGATGGTGGCGTTCAGCGCCAGCAGGTTGGTCTGCGCGGCGATGTCCTTGATGACGTTCGTGACCTCGCTGGTCTTGGCGGCCGACGCGCCCAGTTCCTTCATGATCGTGGTGGCCTGGTCCGCCTCGTGCGACGCCTCGGTGGCCAGGCGGGTGCCGTTCTGGGTGTTGTCGGAGATGCTGTCGATGGATCGGTTGGTCTCCTCCATGGCGGCGGCGATGCCGTCCAGGTTGGTGGACACCTGCTCGGCCGCGCTGGCGACGCCGGTGATCATGCGTGTGGTTTCCTCCATCGCGGCGGCCAGGGACTGGGCCTGCGACGAGGTTTGTTCGGTCGTTCCGGCGATTCGGGTGGCCGCCTCCGACAGCGTGGACGCGGATGAGGAAATGGACCGCGCGTAGCCGGCGATGCGCTCCATCAAGGCGTCGAGCGCAAGCTTGGTGGTCACGTCCTGCACCACCTCGATGTGGCCGATGCGATTGTTGTTGAGGTCCGTCAGGTAGTGCGTGTCTACGGTGAAGTCCATGTTCCACTGGTTGAATTTGGTCTTCTGCTGGCCCCGCCGCAGGCAGGCCACGCCGCAGTTCTCGGTCTGGCAGATGTTGGCGCCCCAGTTGTGGCATTGCATCCCACGTAGCTCCGACCGTTTCTTGCCGAGCATGTCCTCGACCACCTTGTTGACGAACGTCCACCGCATGTCGGAGTCGGTCACCGACAGCGGCAACGGCACGCTGTCGAGGATGCCTTCGTACCAGTGAAACGTCTCCCGCGCCGCCTTGTTCGCCCGCCAGGCCAGCACGGCGGCGGCGAGGATCAGCACCGTCGAGACGAGGGCCGGGATCGCGCCCGGGGCCAGCAAGGCGCCGACGAGGTTCGCCACGACGGCCAGTGCCAGCAAGACGGCCAGAACCGACATTGTTTTGCTGAAAGACGTGCCCATTGATCCGGTCCCCCCTCTTCGGCGTCGCAAACTTGAAGCAAAAAACAGCGGCGCGCCGCCCGACGCGGGCCGGGCGATTTGTGAACGAACGATGTCGCACACGTCCAGTCTTTCGTCAACCGAAACGAAAGAACGAGACACCCTGCATTGGTCATAGGTGGGTCCGAGCGCCAACAGCCCTTGTCTTAAGGCAAACTTAAGACTCTTCTGGCGGGGCTCTTGGCCTGCCCTTCGGGGAACCGGACCGGGCCTGGCCCTCGCGCGGCGCGCCCTTGCGCCGCCGCGGCGGAAAGGCTCATATCCTGCCCATGCCCGCCAACACACCCGCCACGGATACCGTTCCGCAGATGACATCCCGCCGTCCTCGCGTCGTCCCGCTCCTGTTTCTCGTCGCCAGTCTGGTCCTGTTGCTGGGGGCGCTGGTCATCGAGCACGTCATGGGCATCGCCCCTTGCATCCTGTGCCTGTACCAGCGGATCCCGCCGGCCGTGGCCGTGCCGCTGGCCGCGCTGGCCCTGTGGCCGCGCGTGCCGGCCGCCTGGGCGCGGCGCCTGACGGTGATGGTAGCCCTGGTGTTCGTGGCCGGCGCGGTGCTGGCCGGATACCACGTCGGCGTCGAACAGCACTGGTGGGCGGGCACCGCCCAGTGCGGCGGCGACGCGGCGGCGCCGCCCGACCTTTCAACCGACCTGACCGCGTTGCGGCGCGCCCTGGAGGCGCCGGAGGTGGTGCCGTGCGACGCCATCCCGTGGTCGTTTGTTGGCATTTCCTTGGCCGGATACAATATGATTGGATCGATGGGTCTGGCGGTCCTGGGCCTGTGGGCCGCCGGCCGCCGCGCGCTTTGGAGGGAGTCATGACCGACACCACGCCCCCCGCCACCAACGATGACGCCACCAACGACGACGCCCGATCCGTCGGCGCCGGCCCCTCCCGCCGCACGCGGGTCCGCCGTCGCCTGCCGGGCGACCGGACCTCGCGCGAAACCCTGGAGCGGATGATCCGGGTCGACCAGGCCGGCGAATACGGCGCCGTCCGCATCTACGAAGGCCAGATGGCCGTTCTCGGCAATCGCACCGCGAACGCGGCGGCCCTGCGCCACATGCGCGACCAGGAGCAGGTGCACCTGGACACCTTCAACGACCTTGTGCGCCAGCGCCGCGTGCGCCCCACCGCGATGGCGCCGGTCTGGCACGCCCTGGGCTTCGCGCTCGGTGCCGGCTCGGCGTTGCTGGGAGAAAAGGGTGCCATGGCCTGCACGGTGGCCGTCGAAGAGGCCATCGAGAAACACTACCAAGCCCAGGCCGACGCCATGGCCGACGACGAGGCCGACCTGCGCGAGACGGTGCTGCGCTTCCGCGACGAGGAACTGGAACACCGCGACATCGGCCTGCGCAACGGCGCGGAGCAGGCGCCCGCCTATCCGCTGCTGTATGCCTTCGTCAAAGCCAACTCGCGGTTGGCGATCTGGGTGTCGGAGCGGGTGTAGTCAGCCCGGCCGGATGCGGTCCATGTTGGCGCCAAGGTAGGTGTCGACGGTCTCGCCCAGCGCCTCAAGGTGATCGGCGAAGAAGTGGTTGGCGCCCGGCACCACGGCGTGGTCGACCGTGATGGTCTTCTGCGCCGATAGCTTGGCCGCCAGCTTGGCGACCGAGGCGTCCGGCACGATCTCGTCCTTGTCGCCGTGCACGATCAGTCCCGAGGAGGGGCACGGGGCCAGGAACGTGAAGTCGTACCGGTTGGCGGGCGGCGCGACGGCGACGAAGCCGCTGATCTCCGGCCGGCGCATCAGAAGCTGCATTCCGATCCAGGCGCCGAAGGAAAACCCGGCCACCCAGCAATGGCCGGCGTCGGGGTTGACCGCCTGCAGCCAGTCGAGCGCGGCGGCGGCGTCGGACAACTCGCCCTGGCCATTGTCGAAGTCGCCCTGCGAGCGCCCCACCCCCCGGAAGTTGAACCGCATGACCGAGAAGCCGCGCCGCGAGAACACATGGTGCAACGTATAGACCACCTTGTTGTTCATGGTGCCGCCCTGCTGCGGGTGCGGATGCAGTACCAGCGCGATCGGACCGTTGGGAACCCTGCTGTGATGATAGCGGCCTTCCAGGCGGCCCTCGGGGCCGTTGAAGATAACGTCGGGCATGGGATGCGGAACATTCCGTCTCAAGAGGGGACCAGGGCCACGGCCCACGGCGGGGATCGATTTAACTAGAAATTGCGGGCATCGGACTCGGGTATCGCTCTGGCGGTTGCGGCGTCGCCTCGGACGCCCGGTGGCGCCCCGGGTGGCTGCGAACGTTCATTGCAGTTGCAACGGCTTCGGCGCCGTCCGGGGCCAGCGGGGAGAAAAGTCTTTGGAGTCCGGTGCGGGCCGTTTCTTGACCGGGTTTCTCGGATACCATACACTCCTCCCGAGGCGCCGTCCGGTGCCGGACGGAAGTGGCGGGCTACGCAGACTGGACGCACTAGACAGACTGGACGCAACGAAACCGTCCGCCATATGGTGCAGGCAGGGCACCAGTGCCCGGATCGCCGGACCTCAGGGGGTCTGAGGGGATCGTGAGGATCCGGGGGCTCCGGGCGGCCGACGGCCGGGTGACGGTCCCGGGAGCGGCCTGGGACTTGTTTGGCCGGCGGGGTGAGCTGGGGGCGCAAGCCCGGCAGCACCTTAGCACGAGTCACCGCGAGGATTTCAAGCGCCATGCCGTTCGCCAGACTCAGGGAAGACATCAGGACGATCCTGGAGAAGGACCCCGCCGCGCGGTCCGCTCCGGAGGTTCTGTTCTGTTATCCCGGTCTGCACGCCGTGCTGTTCCACCGCCTGTCGCACCCGCTGTGGCAACGCGGCTGGCGGTTCCTGCCGCGCCTGATCTCGCACATCGCCAAGGTTTTCACGGGGGTGGAGATCCATCCCGGGGCGACGCTGGGCCGGCGGCTGTTCATCGACCACGCGACCGGCGTGGTGATCGGCGAGACGGCTGAGGTTGGCGATGACGTCACCCTGTATCACGGGGTCACCCTGGGCGGCACGTCCCTGCACAACGGCAAGCGCCACCCCACCCTGAGCGACGGCGTCATCGTCGGCTCGGGGGGGCAGGTGCTTGGCCCCATCACCATCGGCCCGGAGGCCCGCGTGGGCGCCAATGCCGTGGTGCTGTCCGACGTTCCATCCGGCGCCACCGTGGTCGGCATCCCCGCCCGCGTCGTGCGGCGCGACCGCGTCGACGCCGAACACCACTGCGAGTTCCAGGCCTATGGCACGCCGACCGACGGAATCACCGACCCGGTGGCCCGGGCCATTACCGGCCTGACCGACCGGATGGGCCGGCTGATGGCCCGCGTCGACGAGCTGGAGCGCCAGTTGGCCGAGTCGAGGGACCCGGACCGCATCGAGATCGGGACACGTGGCACCGCGCCGGACGACGACGACCATCATCCAACAATTCCGCTGCGGCTCGACGGCGGTAGCGAGTCCGCCGCCGATCCTGCCGCGCGTGAGCGCCGGGTCGCCGGGGGATAGGGGCGCGGTCCGGCACCGTGATCAGAGGCAAGGTGTCAGAGGCAAGGGATGGCGGCGCGTGGGCCGGCCATCCAGGCAGAAGGAGAGAGAGGGTTGAGGCTCAGCACCAAGGGCCGTTATGCGGTGATGGCGATGGCCGATTTGGCGGTTCACTCGCAGAACCGGCCGGTGGCGTTGGCGGACATCGCCGAGCGCCAGGAGATCTCGTTGTCGTACCTGGAGCAGCTGTTCGGCCGCCTGCGCAAAGGCGGGCTGGTCAAGAGCGTGCGCGGCCCGGGCGGCGGATACATGCTGTCGCGCCCCGGCGCGGATATCCGCATCTCCGACATCATCCTTTCGGTGGATGAGCCGATCCAGACCACGCGCTGCTCGCCGGGCACGCCGGCCGGCTGTCACAACAACAAGGGGCGCTGTCTGACGCACGACCTGTGGGAAGAGCTGGCCAACCAGATCTATCTGTACCTCAGTTCGATCTCGCTGGAAGACGTCACCGAGCGCCGGGTTCTGGGCACCAGCGGCCTGATCCAGGGGTTCGAGTCCTCGGCCGCCCAGTAGTCGGGTCGCCCAGGCCAGGCCGTCCCCCGTGGTGCCGCCCGCCGCCGTCTACCTGGATCACAACGCCTCGGCCCCGCTGCGGCCCGAGGCCGCCGAGGCCATGCGCGCGGCGCTGGACGTCACCGGCAACCCTTCTTCCGTGCATTCCCACGGCCGCCGCGCCCGCGCCCTGATCGAGGACGCGCGCGAGGCGGTGGCCGCCCTGGTCGGCGTGGCGCCGGGCCGCGTCGTGTTCACTGGCGGCGGTTCCGAGGCCAACGCGCTGGCCCTGACCGGGCTGGGCGACGGGCCGCGCCTGTGCTCGGCCGTGGAGCACGACTCCGTGCTGGCCTGGGTGCCCGAGACGAGCCGGCTGCCGGTGGACGCCGCCGGGGTGCTCGACCTGGCGGCGCTGGAGCGCGCGCTGACCGCCGCGCCGGGGCCGGGCCTGCTCTCCCTCATGCTGGCGAACAACGAGACCGGGGTGCTGCAGCCGGTGGGCGAGGCCGCGCGGCTGGCCCGCGCCGCCGGCTGGCGCGTGCATTGCGACGCCGTGCAGGCGCCGGGGCGGGTGGGGGAGGTGTCTCCGGACGCGCTCGGCGTGGACCTGATGACCCTGTCGGCGCACAAGCTGGGCGGCCCGGCCGGCGTGGGGGCGCTGGTGGTGGCCGACGGCCTGACGCTGGCGCCGCTGGTGCGTGGCGGTGGGCAGGAACGCGGCCGGCGGGCCGGCACTGAGGCCATGGTGGGGGTGGCGGGGTTCGGCGCCGCCGCGCGGGCGGTGGCCGAGGCCGGCGCGGCCGAGGCGGCGCGACTCGCCCTCCTGCGCGACCGGCTGGAGGCCGGGTTGCGGGCCGCCTGCCCCGAGGCCGTGATCCACGGCGCCGCCGTCGCGCGCCTGCCCAACACCACCTGCCTCGGCCACCCCCGGATTTATGCCCCCATGCTGCTGATGCGACTCGACCTGACCGGCGTGTCGGTGAGCGCGGGGGCGGCCTGCTCGTCAGGCAAGGTGACCCCGTCGCACGTGCTGCGCGCCATGGGCCTGGACGACGCCGCCGCCAGCCGCGCGGTGCGCCTCAGCCTGGGATGGTCAACCACCGAGGCGGACGTGGACCAGTGCGTGCGGGTGTGGGCGGAGGTGGGGTAGGCGAGCAGGGGGTTGGGCGATAACTCAGAATTATG
>NZ_CAKZOT010000044.1 GCF_937138205.1 uncultured Rhodospira sp.
CAGGGCGACTTGGGAATCCCCCTTTGAGTCAGATCAGGCGTCGGCCGGTATCATAGACCATCATCTTGGCGTCGTATGACGCCGCGTCGGCGTGCAGAATCACGGCCTCGCCCGCCGTGCCGGTGAACTGGTAGCTGTCCAGGCCGTTGGTATCCAGCGTGCCGCTTTCGCTGCCGCCGCTGGTCAGCGAACCGCAGCATACGCTCTCGCCCCCGATCAGCAGCCAGAGGTCGAACGCCCCGCTATCCGTCGGCAGGGCGGCTTCGATCTTCACGGAATATGTGCCCGTATCCGGCAGGGTGTTGGTGACGCGCTCGGTGGCGTTGTTGATCCACGAGACACCGCCGGGTCGGGTGACGCTGATCTTGACCGTGTATTGGGTGGAATATCCTTGCAGGATCAGGCCCTGACCGGCATCACCGTCAAAGGTGTAGGTCATGCTCCCGCCCTGGGTGATCGCGCCCTGGGTTTTTGAGCCGCTGGATATGGATGTGGCGTGCGCCGGGGCGGTTTCTGTCAGGAGTACGAAAACAAACAAAAGCCCATAGAAAAGACATCTCATAATACAAACTCCCGCACAGAAAATATGTCCGCTAAATATGCAAAGACAAAGTCTAGTACAGGTTGTATTTACATAACTTTAATTGCCGTTTAAGTATCGGGAAAAGCGAGATAATGGAGAGAGTGGAGCTTTCTTTTCTGTGATGAAAGAGTACCGAAAAATCTTTCGACACAGGGAATACTAGAATCCGGCCTATCCCGCGTCGGCCTTTATTCTACCTCCTCATCCGCTCGGCAATCGCCTGTTCCTCGGCCCCGATGGCATTGCCATAGATTGCCGTGGTGGATAGCTGGGCGTGCTTAGCCATTTCTGCGCCATTTTGAGTGGGATTGCCGCCAGCCGCTGGGGAACCGCCCTTGCCCACCTTGTACGGCAATGCGGCACGGGCAAGCGGTCACGAAGGCACCGAGAATGGCCGTTAGCAGATTCTACTTCGGCTTTTTCGGCCCCTTGGGCCGGAAATGCAGATTGAAGTCCTGCCTCAGCTCGCCGGGCTCGATGATCTGATCCGGGTCCAAGTCCATATCGTCGGGATGAAGGCGCGCATAAACATGCACGTCGCCGAGACCAACCACGTAATAGCTCCGCAACAGCTCTCCGGCATCGAACGGCACCTTATCGCCGGGCCGGACATAGATGTCGTCGTCTTCCGGCTCCGGATCGGGCAGGTCGTCAGCCCAGCCCGGGTTATCCTCCGCAAAGGCGTATGGGTCGCACTCATAGTCATAGGGGTCATCTTCCGGGTACAGATCATCCTCCGGATCATCCTGTTCCCAATACGCCCCCGGCAATTCTGTCGCCTCCGGCTGCGCCGCAAACGCTCGCTCCCATGGCGGCACCCAAGGGGGCTCGAACACCGCCGTCCAGGGCGGCTCCCAAGCTGGCAGATGCGGCTTGGGCGGCACCAGCCCCGGCGGCAGCCATTCATCCGCGGGCGCGGGCGTCGGCTGTGGCACGGGGAACCATGCCGGGTCGATCTGGATCGGCTCCGGCCGTGGGCCGCGCGGCCTCGCAAACCAGTTGAACAGCGCCCGGATTCCCAGCAGCCCGGTGAGCTTGTTGAACAGCCTCTTGAGGCTGAACCGTGCCTGCGGTGGTTCAGGATCGACGGGTTGTCCGGTCCTGCGGTCCTGCTCCTCCCGTCCGGAAGGACCGCTTATCGGTCGTAGCCACCGCCACGGTCGGGTGGCCGGTCGCCGGATGGATCAAAGTCGGGCGGGCTTGGATCGCGGGCGCGGTCCAGCTCCTGCTGCCGCGCGCGCTCCTGTTCGCGGCGGTGCATATCTTCAAGCTGGCGGTGCTCGCGCTCGAAGGTCCACTCCATCTTCGCGCGGTCGTTTTCACGATCGCGCAGCAGTTCTTCCATGCGGGCCTCGCGGCGCTGCTCGTCGCGCGCGTCTCGTTCTTTCTCGCGAGCCTGGCGTTCGTCGTGACGGTCCCTGACGCGCTTGCGGTCGAGCCGGTCCTTGAGCTTGTGATCGAACCGCTCGAAGCCCGACTTGCCTTCCATTTCCTTCCAGTCGGTTTTGCGCTCGATCTCGCGCCGCTCCTGAATCTGGCGATTGACCAGATCCATCTCGCGCGCGATGCGCTTTTCCCAGTCCTGCTCGAAATACGCCCTGCGGCGTTCATGGTTCTGTTCCAGCTCGGCGCGGGCTTCCATAAGCGCGGGGTCTTCCGGGGCCAGGATGGGCGGCGCGTCTTGCGCAGGCGCATCCCGGTTTTGCGACTGATCCGCACCGTCCGGCCCTTGATCGATTTCCGGGGTCTCGGTCAGGCCTTCTTCCGCGTCTGCGCGGCCCTTCGCGCTGTTGCGGGCGTCGCGGCGCTGCTCTTGCAGCTCGCGGGCCGCGTTCACGTCCGGCAACGCCGACATATCGATATCGGCGATCTTTTCGCGGATTTCCTTCGCCTTGGCGGATGTGATCTGGCGGTTGAGGCTGTGGACCTCGCCGGCGATATCGACCACCACCATGGCGCGGCGGTCGCCCCGCGCCAACAGATAACCCGCATCCTCAAGCGCGTTCCGGAACGCCTGGCCGTTATCGGCGCGTTCATACAGGCCGGTGATCTCCGCCTTGCGTTCGCGCGGGTCGAGCTGGCTGCGCTCCATCTGCTGCCATTCGGCGTGGTTCAACTCCGCCATGGGCAATTCTTGTTCCATGTCGCGCTTGTACCATTTGCCGGGCACGTGCTCGTGGCCGAACTCTTCCTCCAGCCGGGCGCTGGCGCGTTCATGCTTGCCGTAGGTGAAGGCGTCGGATCGCAACGTCATCGTCTCGACATCCGTGCGCGCCCAGACGACATGGATATGCTCGCGGCCCTCCTTCTTGTGCAGAACGATGACGCGGGGCTGGCCCTCGAAGCCCAGCTCCTGCTCCAGCACGTCGGCGCAGCGCTCCCATTGTTCGCGGGTCATGGGATAATCGGCATGGGGGTCGATATTGGCGTGGTAAAGGCCCTTGTAGCCGCGCGTCCCGGCGGTAAGCATCTGCATGTGCCGCAGGGCGTGCTCCAGGTCTTCCAGCGGCACGTCCCGGAACTCCAGCGCCTCGACGCGCTCATTCGTGTCCTCGCGCTCAAGGTGCTTGGCAAGCTTGGCCGGGGCCGCGCGGCTTGCGCCCTTGATAATCACGACGCGCCCTCCCGCCCGTCCGGCTCGGACCGCCCGTCCGGGTCGGACTCCCGCCAGCTCGGAACGGCTTCATGGCCGAACGCGGCTTCCAGGGCGCGGGCGGCCCGCTCATGTTTGGCATAGGTGAAGCTGTCCGGGCGCAGCGTCATCGTGTCGATATCGGTGCGCCCCCAGATGGCATGAAGATGGGCACGGTCGCCCTGCTCATGCAGGACAAGAACACGCGGCAGGTCGTCATAGCCCAGCTCCTGCTCCAGCATGTCGGCGGCATGGAACCACTGCTCACGCGTGAGACTGTACTCGGGGGCGGGGCGGATTTTGGCGTGATAGAGGCCCTTCCGGCCCATTGTGCCGGAGGCAAGCAACTGCATATCGGAAAGGGCTTCCTTCACCTCCCACACCGCCACATGCCGAAACTCAAGCGCCTCGACGCGAGTGTTCTCCGATACGTCGTCCAGGAGCCGCGTGACCAGGTCGAGTGAGAAGCCGATGCTGTTGCCCGTGATGATCATGCGTCCATCCCCGGCTTCCACCCAAGCGCATGGGCGGCGGCTGCGTGGATTTCGGCGAGGGCGACCACAGCGGCCTTGATGTCGTCGGACAGGCCGTTCGGGTCATCGCCGCTGTTCACGGCGCGGGCGATCTGGTTGACGTTGGAGCCGATCTTGCCGAGCTGGCTGAGAATGCGCACCAGCTCCTCCCTGACGACGGGCGGCTTGCGTGCGGCGCGGGGGCCGGGTGACCCGAGCGCGGCGGCGCGCATGTAGGCGCCAAGCGTGAGGCCGGCATTATCGGCGGCGGCGAGAAGGGCCGCATGCTCCGCGTCGGTCAGGCGGATATGGACCGTCTTGTTGCGTTGCCGTTTTTCGCTTTTTTTGGTTGCCATACCGCCGCCCTCCGCCGTCGGTCTCATGCGCATCCAGGGGCGCCTCCCCTGGCCGGGTCCAGCATGGCTGCTGGTGCGGGTACAGGGGGCATCCCCCTGTCGCGGGGTCGAGGGGGTTGCGCGAACCCTCTCGCCGGGGTGCAGGGGCGGCGTGTCCTGCTCGTCATGTCGGGCCGAAACCCGACGCCGCATCCAACCGAAGGGGTTGGCCGCTCCAGCACGGATGCTGGTCGTAAGCCGCTGCCGAAACAGCGGTCGGGATCGTCAAGGGCGAAGCGCCTTAACGCGGTGTCCAGCCCGAAGGGGGCTGGCCGGTACCGGGGCCGGAAACCCGGTCGTTTGTCCAGCGCCGAAACGCTGGCCGGGGGATGCAACGGGGGCCGGAGAGCCCCTTGCCAAGCCAGGCCCGAGTCCCGCAACGGCGGGGCCGGGCCGTCTGAACGGTGATACCGTTCACGGCTTGCCTCCAACCTTAACGGCAAATCTGGATCATCAACTCTATCATGGATATGCTTAAGACGCCATTAACACTTGCGCCTGTGGGCCGTCCTGCGGACGGCGCGCGGAGTTATGATCCGCGCATGCTCGGGGCCGTTATCCGGCCCCGCTTGTGTCGCGATGCGACACCGATGGAGATGCGATTTGCCTTGCACAAATCGCATCGACTCCTTGTAGAACAAAATGGCGACAAACGGAAGGCCGTAAATGTGAACATACAAGCCCGCGAACTCCTCACCCTCGCCGCGATCGGCATCGCCGTTCCGTTCCTCGCGATCGCCCTCACCGGCGACGATATGCCCCTTGCGTGGGGGCACGCGGCAAGGTCATCGGTGGCGGCCGGGTTCATATTTCTGGGGCTTGGCGTTCTGGCTCTGTTCGGCATCCCCAAATCGGCAAAAGAGCCGGAGGATGACGAGGACGACGATGAAGATGAGAACCAATGGCGCTGGCGGCATATCCGTCTGTGGCAGCTCTGCCTGGGGCTGGGCTTTCCCCTCCTGCTCTATGCCGATGGCGTCACCGGCGATAACGCCAACTTCGCCCGCATGCAGACCATCGTCACCTTCTGGCCCGGCGTCGCGGCGCTCGGTTATGTCTGCCTCATTATCGGCGTGCGTGCCTACGAAAGATTCTTCGGCGAGACCATCGACGAGCCCGAACTGACGAGTCACGGCTCGGCCCGGTTCGCCGACGATAAGGAGATCAAGAAAGCCGGTCTGCTGGATAAGGGCGGCGTCTATCTCGGCCAGTACCCGGACCTGACCGATGAAGGGCTGTGGTTCGACGGCGACGGCCATCTCATGACGGTCGCCTCGTCCGGGGCCGGAAAAGGCGTCTGCTCGATCATCCCGAACCTGCTCTTGTGGCAGGGCTCGGTGATCTGCAACGACCCGAAAGGCGAGAACGCCGCCATCACCGCACGGCATCGCCGCGCGATGGGCCAGGAGGTCCACGTCCTGAACCCGTGGGGCCTGCATAGCGACCCGCCGTGGGATTTGCCCTGCTCGGCCTTCAACCCGCTCGACTGGCTGGACACCAACAGCGAAGACGTGGGCGATGACGCCGCCATGATGGCGAACGCCCTCGTGCTGCGCGACAAGGGCACGTCCGGCGTCGAAGGGCATTTCGCCGATGAGGCCGAGTCCCTGTTAAAGGGCCTGATCCTCTACGTCGCGTTTGTGGAGACACCGGAGCGGCGCAACCTGATCACGGTGCGCAAGCTCCTGTCTCAGGGGCCGGAAGACTGGACGGCCACGCTCCAGGCCATGTCGCGCGCGCCCTATGCTGACGGCCTGGTCGCATCGGCCGCGAACCGCTTCATGTCGAAATCCGACCGGGAAGGCCCGGCAGTCCTCTCGACCGCGCAACGCCATACGGAATTTCTCGATAGCAACCGCATGCGGCTGGTGCTGGGCACGTCGGATTTCGACCTGGTGGACCTCAAGCGCAAACCGATGACGATCTATCTTTGCCTGCCCTTTGAACATGTCGGCGGCCAGTTCGCCCGCTGGCTGCGCTTGATGATCACACTGAGCCTGACGGCGCTTTCCCGAACGCAAGGCCCGACAAAGCCCGGCGTGCTGTTCCTGCTCGACGAATTTGCCGCGCTGGGGCATCTGCGGATTGCAGAGCGCGGCATAGCAGAGGGTCGAGGCTACGGCGTGAAGATGTGGCCGATCCTGCAAAATCTCAGCCAGCTCAAGGACACCTATGGTGACCGCTGGGAGAGCTTCGTCAGTAACTCACGGATCGTGCAGTTCTTCGGCACCAACGATCTCTTCACCGCGAAATACGCGTCCGACCTGCTTGGCAAGACCACGGTGTGGTCGAGCGGATCGAGCGGCGACAGGGAAAACATCAGCGAGACGGGCCGTCCGCTGATGACGCCGGACGAAGTGATGAATCTGGGACCGAATGAAGAGCTGCTGTTCTTCGGCGCTGAGCTCCGCCCGATCCGGGCGCAGAAGCTGCCCTATTTCCATTCGACCTTAAACGAGCTTGCCGACCCCAACCCCATGGCACCGGAGCATTACGACCAGGCGGGGAGCTGACAGTAAATCCCGGATATTTAATAAAGAATTGCGCCGTTAATATTAGATTCGACTCTGACGTGTATAATATCTCCCATTCTATAAGGGAGATAAAAAATGGAGATGTTCAAACAACAAACCCCGTTTGATATTCGTATCATCGATTCCAGCGGCACGTTTCTCGGCGTCATGGAGTTCGGCACCGTTTCCGAACTCTGCCGCCATATGCGCCATCATGGCCTGCCCGAGGGGCAGGCTTTTTGTTTGGCGGGGCTGGATTTGCGCGGCGGCTATCTCAGGCAGGCGCGTCTGGCCGGTGCCGATCTATCCGGCTGCAATCTCGAAGGCGTCTGCCTGAGCGGCGCGGATTTGTCCGGGGCCGATCTCGAAGACATAAACCTCAACGGTTGTTCCCTCAAGAATGCCGGCCTGCGCGGCGCGCGGCTGCGCCGCGCCAGGCTGGTCGCAGCCGGCATGTGGTGGGCGGACCTTGAAAGCGCAGATCTGGAGGAAGCCGATCTGCGCCACGCCAATCTCAACGGTGCCTGCATGGAGGGCGCGAACATGGCCGGGGCCGATCTCGGCGCGGCGGCGCTGGCTTGGACGGATTTCGAGGGCACGAACCTCGAAGGGGCCAGTTTGTTCGACGCCTATGCGCGCGGCTCGTTCTTCAGGGGCGCGGATATGCGCGGCGCCGACATATCGGGGGCCTTCCTCGACGGGGCGGATTTCCGCACGGCGCATCTGAAGGGCGCATGTATCGACAAGGCCAATATGTGCGGCGTCCATGTCGTCTCCGCGCAACTGCGCGGGACCGAGGGCACACCGGCGGTCGCGCCGCCGGTCATGGCGGAACACGCGGAACGAGGCGCGCCATGAGGCATCAACAGTGGATTGTCTGCGGGCCTGAGTTCATCGAGGGCGACGTAATCCGCTGGCATGAAGGCGTGTTCCTGCCCGACCGGTATAACCGGGGCCAGCGCGTGAAGGTCGGCGACCGTGCGGTCACGGCGCAGGTTCTGTTCGATCCGGTTGATGGCAACGAAAAGCTGGAGCTTGAGGTCGTCGCCAGCGAGGGCAAGAACGCCTATCAGGTCGGCGACACCGTGCGCCGGGCAAGGCGGACGGTCGGCCATGACGATACCGAGCGGCTGGCATGGTCGGACGAAGAGGCCCGCGCCTCGGTCGTCGGTTCCCTGCCGGAAGCCCGGCTCAGGGCCATGCGCGAAACGCAGACACAGACCTCGAAATCAACGACACAGCCAGGCCATACCCGGCAGGCACCGCGTAAAGGTGCGACCGGCGCACCGTGGCGCAGGCACAGACGCAGGGCAAGCGCCGGAGCCTTCGTCGCAAAACCCTAGCGGGGCTATGACCACAGGGGATAGCTGACAGACGCTCCTGCCAGACCATCCCTTTGGTGAGACAAAGGACCGGCATCCCTTCGGAGCCGACGCGATCGCGGCATCAACGCGCGCAAGCGAAAGGCAGGGACGTGCCGCCGGAGGCGGCGCGCTGGATCGTTCTGATACGAACAACGCGGTGCGCGTCCTTGCCGGAGCGCGCACGTTGATACAATGACTGTGAAAAAACGAAGGGAGGGCCGCCTAAGCGGCGGCCCGGTCTTCATCGTCATCGCTGTCTTCCTGCTGTTCGGCCTGACCCGCCGGGTCCTGGAGGCCGTGGAGGAAGTCCGCGGCGCGCTGCGCGTGCGCAGCCGCCGTGAAGATGGCGCGGTGATCGTTTTCGAGCACCTTGAGCCAGTTCGCGATATAGGGCGCGTGATCCTCACGGATCGCGGGCTCGATATCGAGGTCGGCACAAAGGAACGCCGCGCCAATCTCAGCGACCAGTTCCTCGCGGGCATACCCGGCATCGCCCCATTTCTCGCGGCCGAAGCTGCGGTCGAGGCGCGACGGGTGGCGAGTCCAGTGCGTCGTTTCGTGACCGAGGGTCGCGTAGTAGCTTTCAGCGGATTTGAACGCCTCGAAGGGCGGCATCTGGATGTAATCGCCGCCAACGGCGTAGTACGCTTGTCCGCCGCCGGTGCGGATATCCGCGTTTGTGTTGCGGAAGAACGCTTCCACGCGGTCGATCCGCTGCACCGGATCGATGACCGGCTTGGCGAGCTGCGTGTAGTGTTCGGGCAGCCCGTCGATCTGGTCGGCGTTGAACACCGTGTATGCCTTCATGAAGGGGACATTCACCTCGACATCCTCGCCGGCGTCGTTCTGCTCGGTCTTGCTGATCGTGTTGGCGTAAACGACGGGTGATCCCTTCTCGCCCTTGCGGACGAAAGCGCCAAGTTCTTTCGCCTGCCGGAAAGTGAGCCAGTAAGGCGAGATGAAGCCGCGATCCTGGGCGGACCACCACAGCATCAGGACGTTAATGCCGTTATAGCCGACACCGTTGTGTCGTAGCGGCCGCGTGATGCGCCCGGCTGCGTGTTCCGCGTTCCAGGGCTTCGCCCACGGGCGCACGCCCTGTTCAAGCTCGGCGATGATGCGGTTGGTGACGTTCTCGTAAAGCTCCTTGATTTTTGACATGATCCTGTCTCCGAAATTCGTGTCCTGAAAAGCGAAGGGGCCGCTGGTGAGCGGCCCCTGTTCGCGTTATTCCCCGTTGTCGTCCTTCGCCTTCGGCGCGCGGATGACCAGTTGCCCGTTGGTGGGGAAAGCTTCCAGAGAGACGTTGAAGCCCTCGCCGTCCTCGTGTTTCCAGGCCGCGCCGATCTTGGTCCAGAAGCCTTTCCTGTCCTTGCCGCCGCCCGAGACCATGTAGACGTTGAAGTCGGGTTTCCTGTTATTCGTCTTAGCCATCTGTTTTCTCCTGTTGGTTGGTTGTGAACGAAGTACGCCTCCCGTCCGGCCGCGTCGGCGGGCGCGGCGCAAACCTGCGGACAGCGAATGGAGCGGGCGCGCAGACGCAGTCGGAGCAACACGGGAGCGACCGTCCGCACCCGGCAGGGCTCGGGATTGCGCCGCGCACGGCAGCGGCCAGGGTCCGGCGTAAATGAGTGACACCGGCCTACAGGAGTGATGGCGGGATGATCGGAAACCCCACCGGCCAATGTCGGTCGGTGGCAGTAATCAGAAGGACAGGAAGGTCAGGACAGAGCGCGGCCAGCAAAGAAACAGGCGCCAGCGAGGTAACGCCTCAACGGCTGGAAGCCCCCAAACAGGGATTCACATCAGGACATCAGCCGAAGGCGATTGGACAACAGGGAACGCGACGGGGCTACAGTCGAGAATATTTCAGCGTCAGGGATTTGAGGTCATGGCAAAGCGGAGGATGCTGAGGTTGCCGTCATCACCTGGAATATCGCGATGTGTATCGGACCAGTCCGCAAGTAATGAGCTCTGCCGGACAGATTGCTTCTTCGCGGATCACTGATACTCGTTCGGATCAGCGCTTTCGGCGGCCAGGGAAAATTTTCGTCCAGCGGTGGATTTACATGTCTGTAAACAGGTACTTTGACGGTGGAGGTCTCGCGATGCGTGTTATCGATATGCTAAATTGTTCAAGACGAATGATATTTGAGAATGCCGTGAATGGTTTTGAGTATACAGGCCGTGGGACCTGCTTTTTGTGCCGCTACGGGGACCAGGATTTTGCTGTGACCGCACGGCATGTTGTGGCGGACTATGATGCGGACGCGATCAGAGTTCTTTTTCATCAGGGTTCCCGCCATTTTGTTCCGCACAATGCGCAAATCACAATCAGGGCCGATAAACTGAACTCAACGGCAAATCCTGGAGATGATGACCCGGACTGGCGTGATATCGTGTTCTTTCCGCTGGAGCGCACCCTTTACAGTGACAAAGAGTTTGGCGATCAGCCACCATACCCTGTTCCCTTCCGTAAATTGATCTGGCGTCCTGATGATGACGGTCACTTCATCATGAGGGGGTTCCCTCACGACCTTTCTGCCATCGACTACGATAACTCGGTTATGCATGAGCGAGCAGCGCAACTGGAAGCGGACCTTGACGGGCCAGCAGCAATGGACCATTGCTATGAAGTCAAGTTTCGGGACTTATCACCGTTCTCCACCTTGGACGGCCTGAGCGGAACGCCAGTTTTCTGGGTAGGAGACGACGAACCGCGCAGCCACAGGCTGGCAGGCATGATGCTGCGGGCAACCTATTCCAGCGCAACGGGCTTTTTCTTGGATGCGAACGTGATCGTTAATGCCCTCGACAAGGCACTTGCAGAAAGTGACATTGAAGAATGAGTGAAGATGATCCGCTGGAATCAGTAGGCAAGGAACTCCGCGCCGAACGCGAACGCTATGTGGCGGAGGTTTTAGAGTCGCGGCCTTTTCAGGATGCCCTGAATTACCTTGAATCGATTACTGCTCATATGCTGCTGGCACAGAGCTATGTGCATCTGCAGGGCAGTCGTTTTTCGGCAGGCGAGGACTATTTGCTTTTCCGGTTTGCGCCGCACCTGAGTGAGGCGGCACTCGCTGTGATGTTCTGTGCCAAAGAAGGGATGCAAAACGCCGCACGGCGTGAGCTCCGTTTCCTTTTGGAAGCCGCCGTGAAGTTGTCATCGCGAGACACGCATGACGATGCCACCACGTTCGAAGACCGGCTTGCGGGACTTGGTGACAAAGGCAAGCGCTTTGAAGACTATGTGGACGAACTGCTATATTTCGAGGAGTTTGAAAAGCCGGAAGAAGCGAACGCCGAGGCACTGTCTCTGTACAGCGAACTATCGCAATATGTCCATGCGAGTGTGCCCCAGTTTGAAAGCACCATGGCGCGCTCCCGGCGGGGCGAGTCACCCGGCATGGAAACAGTCGCCACACTCAACAAATTCAACAAGCTGGTATTTCGCGTCTACGACCTGGTGTTGGTTCGTATCTTCTACGGCGTTGGCCTGAGCTTGGCCGGCGACATTTTCACCACGACCCTTGATGACCAGCCGAAATGGCGCTTCCACAAAGGAAAGTTTGTCGGACGGATGTCTCAATGCTTCGACTACAAGCACGAACGTCGTGTCCGGCGCGGCGAAATCTGATGCTACGCGCCAATGCGCCGCAACAAGCGAGCCTTACCGTTTCTGTCGGAGTATACAATTGCGGAGTTATGGGGTCAGTGCGTATTCGACGCATGACGCTATAGGAATGAAAAAAGCCGCCCGGCGCGAGAGCACCGGACGGCAAGTGACCGCGGTCAGTCCGCCTCTTCGGAAGAGGAGTCGGCCTCCGCGTCAGCGGACTCGATAGATACCGGATCGATGGCCGGGAACTGCATCGCTTCGGGCAGCCACGCATTGGCGCGTTGCTGATCCTCGTTCGGATCGGTCGCTTCGGCTGCCTGTATGAAGTGACGTTCCATCAGCTTCACCAGATCCGACTTGGTGAGACGGGCGAACGGCCCTTTCTGCAAGGCTCCGGCTTCGCCAGCAATTTGCGTAATCTGGTCCTTGGTGCGGCGGGACAGGAAAGCCGCATCCGGCGTCCAGTGATTACGCATGGCGACGTCGAGGTCCCGTGCAACATGGTTGAACAGGCTCTTCTCGTCCGTATCGAGCGCGTTGCAATGGGATTGACCGAATTCCAGCGCGGTCAGCAGCGCCAGCAACGCATCAAGTTCGGAATCACTGAATTCCTTCAGCGTGCCGTACAGCGCCGCCGGATCGCAGGAGAGATATTTCAGCCGTATCCATGCGGGCGCATCTTCGCGGCCTTCGATCGGAAGATGGGTGATACAGCTCGCAGCGGTCTCATTGACGGTGACGTAGCTTGCCGGCGGTTCGTCCAGCTCTTCGAAGGCATGCAAGGCTTCATGAGCGTCGTGATTACCGATCAGCCGACCGATTGCGAGAATCTTGCAGACCCTGGGATGGGCCAGAAGCTCCGCCTGAACGGCCAGCGTCTTGTGATACGCCATGTAACGGCACAGCGGCGTGCTGTAGGCCGGTCTCGGCTTCGATGGGGCCGCCGGAGTATCGGCGGTCGCCGTCGCGGTGTCACGGTCGAGATCGTAGGGAACGGCGTTCTCACGGATATCGACATGCCCCTGCGGGGACAGGTTGATGATCGTGATGCCGTCCTCGCCGTCTTCGGCGTCCCGGTACTGCCAGTTCGGAATCGAATAGGCATTGGTGACTTCCACCGTGACGCCTTCGGCCTGGAGCTGTTCGGCCTTCTCGTTGACAGCCTGTTCCTGCAATTCGAGGAACTGGTCCGTGTCGTCGAAGAAGGTCTGATCGTCGCTTGCGAACAAATCCTTCGTGAAGGTGCCCGTATAGCGTTCGACCGGAAAGATCGCTTCGGCCACGGACGGTTTGCTGTCCAGCAGATCGTGCCTGATATCGTCGATATCGGGCGTCCAGCCCCTCTCGGTCGCATACGTGACCTCTTCGAGAATGCCGCGCTGCCGGTCATGGGAACCGAGCGTCATGACCTCGGCCACCGCCAGCGTGATGCGATTCTCGCGAAGGGCCTGCTTGACCTCGTCGCACAGACCCGCGATCGCCAGCCTGCGCTTGACCGTGCCGACCGACTTGCCGGTTTCGGCTGCGATGTCATCGAGCGTGACGCCGTTGCGGGCCAGCTCCGCGAACGCTTCGGCCTCGTCCACCGGGGCCAGGTTCTCACGCTGCACGTTCTCGACCGTGGCGATGCGCAGCTTGTCGCGTTTGGACAGCTTGCCGCGAATCTCGACAGGGACTTGGTAGGTCTCGTCGATATCGCCGCGCTCGCACAGCAGCCTCAGGGCGCGGAAGCGCCGTTCGCCGCTGATGACGCGGTAGGTCTTGCCGCGTGACGGTGCGACCACGAGGTTCTGCAACAGCCCGTCGCCGCGAATGCTGGCGGCCAGTTCGTCGAGGCTCGTGTCCTCGATGACACTGCGCGGGTTGTGCGCGGGCGGCCTGAGATCGGCCAGTTGGATGGATTGCATGTTCATTGTGATGACTCCTTTCGTCAATTGCCGGCCGCGCCCGTCGCGGCCTTTCACGGCAGTCGCTCGGGGGACGGCAAAGGACGGAGGCGCAAGCTGTTTTTTGCTGCGCGAGGAGCCCGCCAGGGCGGGGAAAAAACCGCTTGCGGCGAGGGCCGCCGGCCCCAGGCTGCCCGTGATGAAAGGCCCGGGCGCGGCCCGCTGCACAGAAAGGAGCACGATGAGCGGCATGACAGCGGCGGCCATGGCCGCCGCCACACCGTTACAGGCCAGGCCAGGAATCGGGGCGCGTTAGCGGCCCGACGCGCGAGGGAGCGTCACTGGAGGGCCGAGACCTTGCAGAGCCCCGGCGCGGCAGGGGCTCGGGGAGCGCCGAAGGCGCGAGTAGCGCCCGGTCCGGCTCCGCCGGACGCGCCGACTATCGATTTTTACCCTTTCGCCATTGGAAAAGAGCCAAATTGGTGTAAAACTGGTGCACCTATCGGGAGTTGTACTTGTGGCTCGGACGAAAAGCAAAAAGAACAGCGTGCGCCTGTCCGTTACTCTGGATGAGAAGGAATACGCTGAGCTAAGCCGGATTGGAGCGGCGCTCGATCTATCGGCGGCGTGGATGATCCGTCGGGCTGTATCCGAGTTTGTGGCACGCAATCGCGAGAATGTCGCACCAGACCTTCCACTGCGGCGGCCCGAATCGGAAGCTGGGGGAACAAAGAAAGCTGGGGGCTCAGGTGGTCACTGACCAGGCGGCAATACAGCCGGAGACGGCCGTTGAGGCACAAGACCGTTCACTGCGGTCGCTTGACGGAGTCCGCCCCCTTTACATGCTGCCAACCGATCCGCTCGCGGAAGAAGTCCTGATTCCGGGATTTCAGGAGGCGGGCAAGGTTGACTGTATGGTCGGGTTCTTCTCAAGCGAAGTGCTGGCCGCCCTCGCGCCCGGACTCGCAACCTATATCGCCGGCTCGCAAAACAGCTTCCGCCTCATCATAAGCCCGCTTCTGCGCGCCGAAGATCAAGCCGCTATTGAGGACGGCCTGAAATCGGCGGACGAGGTCGCGGACAGGATTCTGGAAGAATTGACTGTCACGGAAGACCTGCTTCAGCAGCACACATTGAAATGCCTGTCTTGGCTGCTGCGGGAAAGACGTATCGAAATCAAGATCGCCTTGATGAAGGATGCGCTCTTTCACCCGAAGGTCTGGCTGTTCGAAGAGCGTGAGGATGTCGTCACGGCGCATGGATCAAGCAATGTGACCTATGCGGGGATCAGGAAAAACATCGAGCAGATTGCGGTATCGCGGTCGTGGCAGGATCCGAACCAGCGCTATATCACGGACAAGCTACGCTACGAATTCGGCCGCTTGTGGGAGAACAAGGACGAAAACTGCCTTGTTATCTCGCTCCCGGAGGCCGTACGGCAGCACCTGCTGCATACTTACAGCTCCGAAGCACCACCGTCGGAAGACGAGCTTCGGGCACTCTACGGCAAGGCTTCGGGCCTTGCGGAAGAGCCTCAGTCATACGAAGCCGAACCGGCTTCAATCCCCGGCACGGGGTTCACGATACCGGACTGGCTGGAATACGAGGACGGCCCGTTTGAGCATCAGGGCAAGGCTGTTGCCGCCTGGTGCGACGCCGGATATCGCGGTGTGCTGGAAATGGCGACCGGATCGGGCAAAACGATCACTTCGATGATCGCAGCCCGTCGGCTTTACGAGGGGCATAAGCCACTGTTGATCGTGGTCGCCGCGCCCTACGTGCCGCTGATCGAACAATGGTGCGATGAAATCGCCCCGTTCGGAATCAAGCCCGTCAATCTGACAACGGCGGGCAGCGCCGCCAAACGCGCAAGCGAGCTTCAGAAGCTCAAACGGCGGCTTCGCACCGGTCTGTCGGATATCGAAGCGGTGGTCGTCAGCCACGATACACTTTGCACGCCGGAATTTCTCGATGCGGTGAAGTCATTCGATTGCGCGCGGCTCCTGATTGCGGATGAGGCCCACAATCTTGGCCGTCCGTCTTTCATCAACGATCCGCCGGAGTTCTTCGAACACCGTCTCGGCCTGTCAGCCACGCCGATACGTCAATACGACGAGGAAGGAACGGAGGCGTTATTCGACTTCTTTGGTGACGTCGCGTTCCGATTCACGCTTGAAGAAGCGATTGGGCGGTGCCTGGTTGAGTACGACTATTACGTCCACCCCGTCTATCTCACCGAAAGCGAGATGGGTGAGTGGTTCGACCTGACAGGCAAGATCAAACAGAATGCCTGGCGCGGCGAAGGCGGTAAGCCCGATGATTACCTGGCAAAGCTGCTGCGCGACCGCCGCGCATTGCTGGAAACGGCGTCAGGCAAGGTCTCGATGCTCAGGGAGCTTCTGGACAAGGAGGATGCGGGCAGCTTGCGGCACACGCTGGTTTATACGTCAGACAAGGGGCCGGACCAGCTCGACAATGTGAATCTGCTGCTCCGCGACAAGAATATTCTGTTCCACCAGCTCACGGCTGAAGAAACTGCTAACCGCGACCAGACCAAGCGGATCATCCGGTCATTCCAGGATGGCGAGATACAGGTCTTGACCGCCAAACGCGTGCTCGATGAAGGGGTGAACATACCGCAGATATGCAAGGCGTTCATTCTTGCGAGCACAACGGTGGAACGGCAATGGGTACAACGGCGTGGACGCCTGCTGCGCACATGCAGCGCGATCGGCAAGACGCACAGTGTCATTCATGACCTGCTCGCCTTGCCGCCGGGGATGGATGAAGGGCTTGACCCGGATGCGCGTGCGCTGGTGCGCGCTGAGCTGCGCCGCGCCCAGGAATTCGCACGGCTTGCAAGAAATGCGGGCCGACCGGACGGGCCGCTGGCGATGATCGATAAAATGGTGGACGCCGCGTACCTGTAACGCTTGGGGGAAAAGACATGCCATTGAACGACAAGAAGATCATCTCGATCATCCTTGAGCAATGCGAAGGGATAGATGAGAAATGCGACGGCTACAGAGAAGAACTTATCGAGGTGATCTCGGAGATTCTTGAATACGAGCGGGGCCACCGCGTATCGGCAACGAATATTCAGAAAAAGATTAACGAAAAATGCAATGCCGCCGCACGGTTCCTTGCGGCACAACGCGGCCATGATACTGGTACGGAGGAACTGGACTCATGAAACTTCTCCGCGCTGAATTTCAGAATTTTCGGATGCTCCGCGACCTGGAGCTTAATTTCTCCAGCGATCCGGAAAAGAAGCTGACGGTTATCCGGGCGGCGAACGAGTCGGGCAAAACGACAATCCTGCATGGATTGCAGTGGGCGCTCTACGGAGACGCCGCCCTGCCCGGCAAGGGCGAAGGCTTTCGCCTCCATCCCATCGATTGGAATGCCAGCGAAGGCAAGCGCGTTCCGATTACGGCCACCGTCGAGTTCGAGCTGACAACATATCGCCGGGTGTCGGGTGACGTACGCGAAACGCGCCGTCGATACCGCCTCGTACGCTCGGCATTCGAGGATGTGGACAGTCAGGCGCGCCGGTCGGCCTCGACCGTCAAGTTGTTTGCGCTGAACGAAACAGGGGCAAGCCCGATTGATGCGCCGGAAGCGGTGATCAATGACGAGTTGCCGCCAGAGTTGCGGGAGGTCTTCTTCACCGATGGCGACCGGGCGCTCAGCTTCATCGAAGCGGATGTCGCCCTGTCCACCAAGCGTGAGCGGGTGCAGCGGGCTATACGCTCCCTGCTGGGGCTCGGCGTGATCGACGACGCGATCAAGCATGTCCGCAAATCGGCATCGGAAGTGAACAGGAAAGCAAAACAGGTCGGCAGCGGCAGCGAGCTGAACCGGATCGCGTCGCGGCTCGAAGAGATGGAGAACGACCGGGAGAAATTCGAAGCCGACCTCGAAGACGCGAAGCAGCAATTCGGGGCCTTCGATGAGAAGGTCGATGACATTGACCGTAAAATCGCAGCCGCGCTCCAGAAGGGTGACAAGGAGAAGCTGCAAAAGGATCTCGATCAGGCGAAGCGTGAAATCAAGCGGCTTGACGACCAGCTTGCTACAGCAAACAAGGAACACTCGGCACTGTTCCGTAGCCGCTCCATCGCGACAGACCTGCTCGCCCCCCTGCTCGGCCGCGCTTTCGAGAAACTCGAAGAGCTGCACGATCAGGGGAAAATTCCCAACACGACGATTCCGGTATTGCAGGATCGGCTCTCAGCAGAAATCTGCATCTGCGGCGAGACGCTCGAATCCGGTGACCCGGGCGGCGAGAAGCGGCGCGCCCACATACAGAAGCTCATCGACGACAGCCAGCGGGCCGATGAAATCCAGGAGATTATCACGGACCTCTATTACGGAGCCAAGCCGCGCCAGGCCGACGGAGACTCCGGATCAAGCGTCTGGCTTGAGGAATACAAGGCAGTCGTCGAACGCCGCGATGGCTTACAGACACTGCGCGACGAAGCGGGCCGGAAATTTCGTGCGCTGGAAATGCAGCTCGACGAGCTTCCTGACACCGATATTCAGGGCCTGCGGGAAACGCGCCGTCAATACAAGGACCAACGGGACCGGCACCTGTCCCGGCAGTCCTCCATTGAGACACAACTTACCGGACTGCGGCGCGAGCGCGAAGACCTAGAGGCTAACCGTGATCGTTTGCTGCGCGAACAGAAGAAGGGTGCGCGTATTCTGGCGGAACTGGAAGTCACCCAGGATGTGACAAAGGTTCTCCAAAGCGCGTATGAGCGGATCACGAACGAGGAATTGCACAAAGTCAGCGAGCTGATGAACAACATATTCATCGAAATGATCGGCGCGGACCCGGAGCAGGGGGCGATCATCCGGCACGCCGAAATCAGCCGGGAATTCGACATCATCGTCTACGGGCCAAACGACAGGACGCTCAACCCGGATCGTGACCTGAACGGGGCGTCGCGGCGCGCCCTCACCCTCGCCTTCATCCTGGCGCTGACGAAAGTCAGCGAGGTTGAAGCTCCCAACGTTATCGACACCCCGCTCGGGATGACCAGCGGCTACGTCAAGCGCTCGATCCTGCGCACGGCGGTGCGCGAAAGCTCACAGCTTGTGCTGTTCCTGACGCATGACGAGATTGCCGGATGCGAGGAAATTATCGACGAAGCTGCGGGCGTCGTCTTCACGCTGACGAACCCGGCACATTACCCGAAAATGCTCGTCAACGATCCGGGCGTTGCCGAGCGAAAAGCTCTCCGCTGCGAATGCGACCACCGTAGCGAATGTCAACTCTGCCAGCGCCGCGCGGATGCGCAGGCTGAGCTGGAAATGGCGTCATAGGAGGCGACGATGGCGGACAGATATTTCAACCCGTTCCAGGCAATCGACATCAACGTGCCGGTCGAGTTCCACGAGGCGTTCACCCGGTACTGCCAGCGAAGCGCCGACGCGGTCATTGATCAGAGCCCGTTTCCGCGCATGGTCGATCTGTGGTTTCTCTCGGTCTGCGTAGCCGCGCGGCTGGGCCTGGAGCCAGCCGACACCACTAAGTACGACACTCGAAAGATCATCGACGGATCGATCTTCGGCAGCGACCCATGGCGGGTGCACCAGCTCATGCTAATCGCGATCGGCAAGACCGGCGACGTGCATATCGTCTCCGAGCCGCGAAAGATGATGACGCTGGCCAGCGGCCTCGCCGTGGCTGGGCTGCCAAAGGTCATTGAAATGCTCAAGGACGGCGATGCGGAGCCGATCTGGAACCTGTCTGATGCAGTCGACTCTCTGCTTCGGAAAGAAAAGGCTGCGTAAGCAAGAAATTATATTTGCACTCTCGGGGAATAATTTAGTTTATCTAAGAAACGTATTTGCTTGTGCTTAGCGGGCCGCAAAACAAACGGAGATAAGGCTTGTTCAAAATATGTGCGCGAACTGTGTTGGAACTTGGTGCAGAGCTTATTAGCTCTGACGTGATCGCGTTCTATGAACTGATCAAGAACGCATTTGATGCCGTGTCTCCGACGGGCGCAGAGATTCGTTTCGAAATCGCCTTGCGGCGAAATGATTACCTGAAATTTCGACACCGGGCGATTGAAGGCCAGGCGGATTTGCCGCGCCTGAAATCGGATGTCGAGAAGGCGCTGGACCCGTCAGCGCCGGAGGACTCTCTGGAACGTATTCGCGAGGGCATAGACGCCGCCCGAGACGTGGAATCGTTCGTTGAAGCATTGGATGCGCTTCACGCGTCCGAGAATAGGATCATCGTGTCCGATCAGGGAACCGGCATGTCGCGCCAGGACCTGATCGACAATTATCTCGTGATCGGGACGGCGTCCCGGAAACGCGCAATCGACGCAGCGCTGGCCGAACATGCTTCAGGAAACCGGCGCGCGCCCTTCCTGGGCGAAAAGGGCATCGGCCGATTGTCCGCGATGCGGCTTGGCGACAGGCTGACAGTCGAAACCGCCGAGGCCGGCGACAAGCGCCTCAACCTGCTCAAGATCGACTGGTCGGCTTTCGACGATCTCGACGCGATGCTGGATGAAATCGACGTTGCCCCTGAACGTGGCGCGTCAAAGCCAAACAACGACTGGAGCGGCACGCGACTTATCATAAGCGCACTGAGCGCCGACTGGACCGATGACCGGGTCAAGTATCTCGGCGAACACGATTTTGCGCGGCTGACCGATCCCTTCGCCGACGCAAAACGCCGTCCACGCATCGCGATATTCTGGAACGGCACGCGCATCCCCGTCGCGCATATGGACCGCAATCTGCTCGCGCACGCGCATGCATCGGTAAAAGGACGATTCCTGTATAAGGACTCGCAGCCGGTCCTGCAATGCACCTACGAAGCGCGAGACCTTGGTTTCGAGCACCCCGTTGAGATTGAGAATCGAGAGTACCCCTTGGCTGATCTGGAAGGTTCGATCAGCGGGACTTCCGGCGAGGTGCCTGTATCGGCCCTCGACGATCTGGGGGAGTTCGACTTCGAAATCTACTGGTTCAACCGCCAGAGGCTGGGGCGCATCGACAGTATAGGGGACCGAAAAGTCGTGCGTGACTTACAGCGGCGCTGGTCAGGAATCCTGTTGTTCCGTGACGGGTTTCGCGTCCTTCCCTATGGTGAAGACGATGATGACTGGCTTGCGCTGGACCGCCGGGCACTTGCAAGCACGGGCTACCTTCTGAACAAGACGCAGTTCGTCGGCCGCGTTACGATCTCGCGTCTGGGCAATCCCTTGCTAATTGATCAGACAAACCGCGAAGGGCTGCGTGTTTGTCCGGAACAGCAGGCGTTCATCGGTTTGCTGCAACTCGCCATCCAGTCGCAACTTCGCGGCTTTATGCGGGAAGTTGATCGTCGTCATAAGGATCAGCCTCTGAATATGAAAGAGGCCAAGACCGACGTATCGCATCTCGAAAAAAGAGCCAAATCCGCCTTGCGCGAAATCAGGCGCATGGCGCCGGAATCCGCGGAGATCGTCGAGCAACTGCAACACACTTTCTTCGAAATTAAGGAATTCTTCGACCGGGCACAGCGCCGCATCGACGAAGTGGAAAGCGAAAACCGTCAGATGGTGCAAATGGCCGGTGTCGGGTTGCTGGTCGAAGTTGTCGCGCATGAGCTGGCGCGGTCTACGGAGAATGCGCTGGCGGCCCTTGAGAACCTTCGCGGCAAGGAAGTGCCGGACCGGATCAGCGGGCTGCTCAACTCGCTCAGATCGGAGATGACATCCGTCAGCAAACGCGTGCGCGTGCTCGATCCGCTCAGCGTATCGGGCCGTCAACGCAAGGAGACGTTCAACCTGGGGTCCTTGATTGAGGACATATTGAGCGGCCACGAACTTCAATTCGAAAGACACAACGTCAAACTCAAGGTGAACCTGCCCGATCACGCCGTTCGCATACGCGCGGTGAAGGGAATGATCGTCCAGATTCTTGAGAATCTCCTTTCAAACTCGCTGTACTGGCTTGATTTGCGAAAACAGCACGAACCTGATTTCCAGCCGCACATCTCGATCTCGCTGGAAGTGGATCCATTGACCGTCACATACGAGGATAACGGACGGGGAATCGCAAAGGAAAATCGGGAAAACGTCTTTCGCGCATTCTTCTCTCTGAAAGAAAAGTCCAAGCGCCGGGGGCTCGGCCTGTACATCGCGCGGGATTGCGCCGAATACCACGGTGGCAGTCTCGCACTGGACAGTCACGTCAATCGCGATACCGGCCGCCTGCATCGTTTCGTCCTCCAACTGCCTGATGAGGTCGTGGTCTCGTGACGGACCTGAAGGAATTGCTCGAAGCGCGCGGAATACGGAAGGCGGTCGTCATCGACGATGTCTTTGACGATGTTCCACGTCCGGAAGAACTCAACGAAGGGGACTGGTCGATCTTTTTCGACGATCTCAGCGACGAAGAAAAGGAACTGCTGAAAACCCTTCACGAAGGATATGAAGAAGCATCCACGGACGATCTCAAAGCCTCGCCGGAGTTTATTGCCGTTGTCTGGCAAAATCGGGAAAACCTGCCACAGGCTCGCGAGCATCTGTTTCGGGAATACGAACAGACAAAGGCCACGGAGCGCGGCGGTCTGGACGCCCTTGTCGCAGCCTTGGAAGCGCTTGAGCTCACCTGCACCACGATGGGACGAGACCTTGTTGCGGAAGCAAGGGAAGCCGAGCTGATTTTCATCGATCTCTTTCTCGGTTTCCAACAGTCTGAAGACGACATGACACGCGCGATACAGCGTGTCGGCGAACTTGTCGAAGGCCGCTTTGCAAACCCGCCGCTGGTGGTCCTCATGTCACGCAGTCCGCGTCTTCAGGACAAGCGCAACGAATTTCGGGATACGGCCGGTCTCCTGGGATCGACGTTTCGCGTAGTCAGCAAGACCGATCTCGCCAAAGACGGAACGCTTGACACCCTGTTGACCAGGCTTGCGAACCACTACGAGGATGCGAAGCGGGTCGCGGGCTTTGTGCATGCATGGGACAGCGGCCTCGATCAGGCACGACAAAACTTCATCGGGATACTGCGCCGGCTGGATTTATCCGATTTAGCGCAAGTGCGGGCGCTACTGCTCGACTTCGAGGGACAGAATCTCGGCGAATATCTTCTGGATGTCGCCGACCGGGTCTTGCAGCATGAAATCGAAGACGATGACACCACCATCGCGGCTGCGCTCGAACTAAACAAAATCGACCTGGCGAAGTACCCCGCACCACATCTTGTCGGCTCTCCGGATTTGCAGGAACTGGTCCATCGGATGGTCTTCCTGCACCCCGATCGCCTGCAATTGTCCGAAGACAATGGCAAGGTCCAGTTGCAATTCGGAGATGTCCTGCGATGGAAGACGGAAGACGGCAGTCAATACAGCGATGATGTCTCCCTTGTCGTCAGCCCTGCGTGCGATCTCGTACGTGATGGCGGGACAGAGCGCGTGATGCTGCTCTCGGGCAAGCTCGAAGAGCTTCAACCGAGAAACTGGTCATACAAAGCGGGACCGGTCAGAACCGCAATTGTCATTCTGCCCGGCGAAGGCCGCAAGTGGATCAGGTGGAACCTCAAGAATATCCAGAGCCTCGACTGGGATGAGCTGGGTAAGTTCTTCGGTGAAGAAGAAAAGGTCCGGCGCATCGGGCGTCTTCGTGAAATCTACGCGATAGAAATCCAGCAGATGCTGCTTGCCGATCTCGGACGGATCGGACGGCCTGCGAACCTGCCCGTGCCGTTCCCGGTCTCCGTATCTCTGTTCTACGTGGATGCCGAGGCCAAGGCGCGGAGGCTTGAGGTGGAGGCGATTGAATCCGCGGCCTGCTACGTGGGACGCGGGGAACGTCCGGAACCTGTTCACAGGCTGGTACTTCCGGAACAAGCCTGCGACCACATTGAACAGGCGTTGCACGCTTTGGACCGCGACGCAGTGCACAATTCGGCCAAAGCCAGCCTGGACGCAGTAAAAGGTGATAAAGGTTTTTTCACGAGGTTCGAACGCGGTGAAATTGAAATGTCCGATGACAAGGGCACGAAAGAGATCAAAGGGGACGGTAACCAAGTCTATGCCGTGATTATGCGGGGGCAGGAATTCGACGAAGGCAGCGACGTCACCGGCAATTCCCGGAAAGCCGCATTGATCGTCAAAATTTCGGACATCCAGTCATCAGCCAATGAATGATGAGCCGAAGGCGGAGCATGAAAGCTGAAGACGAAAAGCTGTTAACGCCGCTTGAGGCCGCACATCATTTCGGAATAACAACTGAACTCTTGTTTCAGTTCACTAAAAGGACTTTTGGAAGATCGGCAGGTTTACGAGCGCTTGAGACTGTCGAGCATAAGGGGCAGACGCGCTTCAGTTTGTCCGAGCTAAACGCATTCGACAGCCTACTTGGCGGCCCGTGGTCCAATTCGTCAGAAGACCGTCCCGCTATTCCAAAAGCCATTCTCGACCATCTTCGGGCAGAGAGCCGGAACCAATGTGCACGTTGTGGAAGTGGTATCGGCGTGGACACGGCGCATATTCGTCCGTGGAAAGACAGCAGATCACATCACCCTAATAATCTTATTCGTATCTGTTCGGCATGCCATCGTGAACACGACTTTCAGAACAGCCTTTCGGCGGAAGAATTGCAGGCGCTCAAGGATCGCTTAATCGCCGGAACACGTGCCAATTTGAAGGAGCGGATGCAGCCGTTGCATAAGCATCTGCGGCCACCACGCCCTTTGCGCGACTTCGTTGGCAGAGAGAGCGAACTCGAAACCTTGGTTGAAGCCCTGCGATCCGGACGTTCAGCCGCAATTTTCGGTGTTGCCGGAATCGGAAAGTCGGAACTTGTGCTTCAGGCACTTGACTGCTGCGAGACCGGACGCCCGGTGCTTTGGTGCAACATCGAACAATACCGAAAGGTTGCCGATGTTACGTCGGCGTTGCAGACCGCACTTTCTATTGAAGGCATAGAATGTAGCGATCAACAGCTTTCTTCGCGGCTGGATGCCATACATGCATGTGTCGTGTTCGACGGTATCGAGCAGAGCGGTCTGGATAACCTCGATGAGTTTGAAGACACCGTCGATACCCTTTTTCGTTCAACGAGCGACACGCAGTTCGTTTCAACAAGCCAGGTCCTGTTGCATAGACTGCCAGCCGAGGCGCGGTTGAAGCTCGGAGGGTTAGAAGAAGCGGCTAGTCGCACACTTTTGGTTCAGTCCTGTAACGGAGACGACGATTCTACCTATGCCCATGAGGAGGGGTTGCTAGACTTTTGCGATGGACATGCTTTGACGATCAGGCTAGCCGGAGCTCTGACGGTGCATTATGGCGGCACCGCTGCGGCCTTGGACGCTATTTGCAACCGCGGTGTCGAATCGGTCGGACTGCCAGGGCGAAAACGCCATTCCCGTCGAACGAATCTCGAATTGTGTCTCCAGACCGCGTACGAAGCTCTATCACCCGGTAGTCGGCAGGTACTTTGGGCACTAGCGGAAGCACCAGCCGGTGTTTGGACGCATTACATAGCTTACGAGTGGCTGGAACTTGATGGCATTGCCGACGCCTTGGCTTCACTGCGAAAATGGCATCTCGTCGACGTAGCCCATATTGACAACAATCTCAGTCGGACACGGATACTGAACCCGGTGCGTCGGTTTGTGACGGATCGCGGTAGACAGGAAGACCTCCGTTTATATGAGGAAACAGTGCGGCGGACAATCCAGGGATTTGCCATGATGGTGGCAGTCCTTGAACTTAACTATGATACACCCGAGGACACCCCATACGCACTCCAGCGCTTTGATCATGAACTTCCCAACTTGTTGCACGTTCTCGAGGTTGCGCAAGAAAGGATCGAAGACGAAGAACTTGTATTAACTGCGCTGTCGGTCGTTCAATCCTTGATGCGATTCTTTTTCGTTCTGAGACTGCCGGAGCAAGGCGCGCATGTCTTGTATGATGCTACCGACCTCGCAGTTCGAACCGGACACTTTGAAAGAGCAAGCGGATTGGCAATGCAGTTTTTGACCCTCGCCCAACGCACCGGCGATGAGTCACTGATTGCCAAAGTGCAAAGGATAGTCGATCAAATCGCGTCCTCAACGACCGACCTGGAAGTGCTGTCGGACGTGGCCATGTGCCGGGCTCTTGCTGCTCAGAGCCGAAAAGATTTCCCAGAGGCCGAGCGGCAAGCCCGGCAGGCATTTGAAGGTTATCGCACAGTGGGGCGAGCTTTGAAGGGCAAAACAGAAGCGGATGATGATCTTGAAGCGAAACGCCAAGGTTTGCACAACGATATTTCGAATGCGCTTGGTATGTTGGGATTTGCCCTCCTTTCTCAAGAGAAATATGGGGAAGCTGCACAAGCGTATCGTCATTCCCTTCAGCATCAGCGGGGTGCTTCAATCGGCGTGAATCGTGGGCAGACACTGCATCAGATTGGGAATGCGTATTCCACGGCATCCGGACACCCATTCCACCAACATCCGGACACCCATTCC